>NZ_BAABLF010000012.1:0-89086 GCF_039544205.1 Ferrimonas gelatinilytica
ATGGTATAACCACGTCAGACCCCACGGGAGCTTGGATAGAAAACCACCAGTCAGCCGACTTGGTGTGAACAACGTGTTGGAAGTCTACACCTAGCTCCTAGTTCCTAGTTCCTAGTTCCTAGTTCCTACTTCCTAGTTCCTACTTCCTAGTTCCTAGAACCTGGTTCCTAGAACCTGGTTCCTGGAACCGAGACCTTAAAACGAAGAGCCGCGCCTCACTCCCCCTTGGTGGTGATCGCTTTCTCAATGTCGCCCATCAACAGGTGCAACATCGCCACATCCCGCTGGCTCAGGGTACCCAGGCTGTCCGCCAGCCAGCGCCGCAGCGCCTCCTCCTCATTGACCGCCAGACGATCCATCAGGCGCATGGAGCGGGCCTTGAGGGCGGAAAACTGGGCCTCGTCCGCCACCGGCTCGGTGGGCAGCGTGGCCTGGGAGAATTCGTAGGCGTAGAGCATGATCGCCTGCCCCAGGTTTAGGGAGGGGTAGGGGTTGGCCAGGGGGATGGTGGTGAGCAGATCCGCCAGCGCCAGGTCGGCGTTGCTCAGCCCCGAGGCTTCACAGCCAAACACCAGTCCGACCTTCTCGACGCTGCCCGCCAGTGCACGCACCCGCCCCGCCGCCTCCGACGGGGAGTGCAGACGACGCTTGTCCCCCCGCTTCCGGGCCGTGGTGGCCAGCACCAGGTCCAGATCCGCTACCGCCTCCGCCAAGGTCTCAAACCCCTGTGCCTGAGCCAGGATATGCTGGCTGCCGTGGGCCAGCCATTGGGCTTCCTCACTGTTGTGGGCCTCTGAGCCCACCACCCGCAGGCGCTCAAACCCCATGGTGTTCATCGCCCGGGCCGCCGCGCCGACGTTCTCGCCTCGGGCCGGGGCCACCAGAATAAAATAAAGCTCTGCCATCACTCCTCCCTATTTGGCCGCCAAGGGTAGCGCTTTCCCATTGAGAAGCAAGGCGATGCACAGTAGCTTAAACCACTGACGAGTCATATCCGCCGACACGCAGGGAGGCCCCCCTCATGACCCGCTACAACTCGACCCAGCTGGCCTACCGGATCCTGGCCGGTTTCGATAAGCATCTCAGGCTCTATAACCGGATCACCCTGGAGGCTAAGGATCGCTTCATCCGCCAGGACTGGGGCGCGGTGCAAACCGCCCAGAAAGCGCGGATCCGCCTCTACAGCGAGCAAGTGAACCAGCTGATCCAGTCCCTGCTGGAGCAGCTGGATACGCCGGTGATCTCCACCGAGCTATGGCGGGATACCAAGGCAGCCTACACCCGCCTGCTGCGGGGCCACCCCCAGGCGGAGTTGGCGGAAACTTTCTTTAACTCCCTCTTCTCCCGCCTGTTTCAACATCGTGGATTGGATAACCAGCACCTCTACCTGCTCACCGATGCGCCTTCACGCCCGCCCTTCGCGCCGGAAACCATCAGCCAGTGGCGCCACTTGGGAGATAACCCTACCGGGGCGATCGCCGAGTTGCTGGCCCCAGCCCGTTTCATTGTGCCCTTCGAGGATCTGGAGCGGGACCTGGAACTGCTCTGGCAACGCCTGGCCCCGTTGGTGGAGGAGCAGGGACTGGAGCGTATCGAGCTGGTGGACAGCGTCTTTTACCGTAACCAGGGGGCCTACCTAGTGGGCCGCCTCATCGGCCCCAAGGGCTTTGTTCCCCTCTGTCTGCCGATCCGCCACGGCAGCGGCGGCCTCTACATCGATGCGGTACTCACCAGCGATGACGACCTCTCCATCGTGTTCAGCTTCACCCGGGCCTACTTCATGGTCTACACCGAGCGCCCCTCAGTGCTCACCAGCTACCTGAAGCAGTTGATGCCCAACAAGACCTGGGATGAACTCTACACCGCCATCGGCTTCCAGAAGCACGGCAAAACCGAGTTCTACAGACTCTTCCTGAACCACCTGGAGCGCAGCCATGACCAGTTCGTGGTGGCACCGGGGATCCGCGGCATGGTGATGGCGGTGTTCACCCTGCCCTCACTGCGGATCGTGTTTAAGATCATCAAGGATGAGTTTGCCCCGCCCAAGGACAGCAACAAGGCTCAGGTGAAGGAGAAGTACGAGCTGGTGAAGCAGCACGACCGGGTTGGCCGGATGGCGGACACCCAGGAGTACAGCAACTTCGCCATCCCCCGTCACCGCTTCGATCCTGAGTTGTTGGAGGAGTTGGCCCGGGTGGCCCCCTCGGAGCTGGAGATCGGCGAGGAGCAGGTGGTATTTCGCCACCTCTACGTGGAGCGCCGCATGGTACCGCTGAACATCTACCTGGACGAGGCGGACGAAGCGCAGCTGGACGCCGCAATGATGGATTACGGCTTGGCGATCAAGCAGTTGGCCAGCGCCAACATCTTCCCCGGGGACATGCTGTTTAAGAATTTCGGCGTGACCCGCCATGGCCGCGTGGTGTTCTACGACTACGACGAGATCAGCTACATGACTGAGTGCAACTTCCGGGCGATCCCCAAGCCTCGCTACCCGGAGGATGAGTGGGCGGCAGAGCCCTGGTACTCGGTGGCGCCCATGGATATCTTTCCGGAGGAGTTTGGCCGTTTCCTGCTGGCGCGAAAGCCGATCCGTGATGCCTTCATGCGCCACCACGCCAACCTGCTCACTCCCGAGTACTGGCGCACCCTGCAGGACAGAATCAAGCAGGATCAGATCCCCGAGTTCTACCCCTACAACCGCAGCTGCCGGTTACGGACCACATTTTGATAACGGGATCATGGTGTCGACGGCCCGCTTCCCTTAAGATGCCGTTTTTTGACCTAACTGGAGACGTCCGATGATCATCGACGCCAAAACCGTAGTCACCCTGCACTACCGCCTGCGCAACGCCAAAGGCGAACTGCTGGAAGAATCTTTCGGCGCCGAGCCGATGCAGTACCTGCACGGTGCCCAGAACATGATCCCTGGGCTCGAGAAGCAGCTGACCGGCAAACAGGTTGGTGAAAGCTTCAGCGCCGACGTCGAAGCGGAAGAGGCCTACGGCGCCATTGAGCCGGGCCTGATCCAGGAGGTTCCCCTGTCCGCCTTCGAAGGGGTGGATGACATCGCACCGGGCATGCGCTTCATGGCCGAGACCGAAGCGGGCCCGCGTCCTGTCACCGTTACCGAAGTTAAAGAGGACGCCGTCGTTGTCGACGGTAACCACCCGATGGCCGGCCAGTCCCTGCACTTCGACATCGAAGTGATGGAGATCCGCGAAGCCACCGAGGAAGAGCTGGCCCACGGCCATGTTCACGCCGCCGGCGGCTGCCACAGCCACGACCATGACCATGACGATCACGGCTGCTGCGGCGGCTCCGGTGATTGTGCCAAGGGCGACGACTGCTGCGGCGGCCACGGCCACCACTGAGCCCGTCAGTGATAAGAGGCCCGTCCCAGGACGGGCCTTTTTCATGGCTATAGGTCGGGTCGTGCTGCGAGGTTGCCAAGGGCACCTGCGCCTAGGGGGGGCAGATTAGGCTTTCGAGTTCCGAACCGCTCATCGGCCCCGTTTGGACTCTGCACCATTTCGCGCCATGATTTAGCCACCCCCAGATTTCGCGACGGCCCCCTGACCCATTCCATGCTCCAGCGGAGATTTCACCATGAACCGTAAGAAGAAGATCAACCAGATCCTGAAGAAGAAGCTGAAGAAGGCCAATGCCAAGGCCAACCCCGGCAATAAGACCAAGTACATCAGCAAAGCCGAGCGCGAGGCCGAGGCCCAACCCCCTGCCGATGCACAAACCCCATCCGCCACTGCCCCCCGCGAGCAGGCTTGAAGGTCAGCCTAAGCAACGGCAACCCGGACACTGTGCCCGTCTACAGCCACACAAAACCCCCGCCACCCAAAAGGTGCTGCGGGGGTTTTCTTAGGCTCTGTCCGAGTTAGCTGTCGTTTTTATTAACCCTTTAATTATTTCCAACACTTACCGGCAATAACTTTGCCGGGTTGCCGGCTGCAACCAAAGGGGCGTCCCGCCCCCTTGGAACCCTCCGTTTGCCTCCGGTCGTCGCTAACCCTCTCTTTCGTGGCCAAAGTCTGCGGCTCTGGCTCGAGTCGATATCCCTATCTTCGCGAGCCACTCAGGCCATCCTGGCCTTCGACCTGGTCTTTGGCCACTTCGTTCGGGCGACTCCAAGTCGGCGAAGAGCTGGCGGAATATCCAGTCCCATTGACTGTCATTGCTAGCGGGGGCTTCAACACTTCATTGGGACACAGCCTTTTCTTATGCATCACTTCGGGGGCAACGCCTCAACGCCAAAGTCCGGCGCAGGCGGCGCTAACGGTCTCTGGCTCGAAGGGCGAAGGACGAAGGACGAAGGACGAAGGACGAAGGACGAAGGACGAAGGACGAAGGACGAAGGACGAAGGACGAAGGACGAAGGACGAAGGACGAAGGACGAAGGACGAAGGACGAAGGACGAAGGACGAAGGACGAAGGACGAAGGACGAAGGACGAAGGACGAAGGACGAAGGACGAAGGACGAAGGACGAAGGACGAAGGACGAAGGACGAAGGACGAAGGACGAAGGACGAAGGACGAAGGACGAAGGACGAAGGACGAAGGACGAAGGACGAAGGACGAAGGACGAAGGACGAAGGACGAAGGACGAAGGACGAAGGACGAAGGACGAAGGACGAAGGACGAAGGACGAAGGACGAAGGACGAAGGACGAAGGACGAAGGACGAAGGACGAAGGACGAAGGACGAAGGACGAAGGACGAAGGACGAAGGACGAAGGACGAAGGACGAAGGACGAAGGACGAAGGACGAAGGACGAAGGACGAAGGACGAAGGACGAAGGACGAAGGACGAAGGACGAAGGACGAAGGACGAAGGGGAATGAGGGCGAAGACAGGAGCAACAGGACAGGCTCTCTCTAGGCGTCAATGCCGTTGGGCGCCAACCGGATAGCGGGTGTGTTGTAACAGTGTTAATCTCATCGGACCAGAACACCCGAACAACATAATGGATTATGACGGACAAAAAACTCAACAGCGTCATGGCGCTGTACAAGAAGCTCTCCCGACTGCCCCTCGGTCAGCGCATCTTTTCAAAGATGGTGGCACGCATGGCGCCCTACTTTGGCACCATTCATCCCTACATCAAGTCACTGGAAGAGAACCGCTGCGAGTGTTTGATCAAGAAGCGCAAAGGCGTCCAGAACCATATCGGCACCGTCCACGTGATCGCCATCTGTAATGGCCTGGAGATGGCCATGGGTACCATGGCAGAAGCCTCCATTCCCCAACACCTGCGATGGATCCCCAAGGGGATGAGCGTCGATTACACCGCCAAGGCGGGCACCGACATCCTCTGTGTCGCCGAAGTTACCCCGGAGCAGTGGCAGGTGGGTGACATGCTGGTGGACGTCAAAGCCTACGACACCAACGGCGTCGTCGTAGTTCAGGGCCACATCAAGCTCTGGATTTCGGAGAAGCCCCAAAGAGCTTAAACGCTAAAATTAGAGCCAACCTTCAAAGCCAAGCCGAGCCTTTACAGGACTCGGCTTGGGGAGCAAGGGAAGATGAGAGTGTGCGCGTAACTTAGGCCTGTCTCTGCCTAAAGACCCATATTCAGCCGAGGAAATAGCAACGGCACGCTTCTGGCTTTTAGGAACCAGGAACTCGAACCTAGAACCTAGAACCTAGAACCTAGAACCTAGAACCTAGAACCTAGAACCTAGAAATTCTGGCCCCCTTTGTTAACGGAAGCCAGAGCCAGAGGCCTGCCTGTTAGTAAGCCCGATTAAACGAGGTAGTACGCCGCCCCTTGGATCACTGCCAGGGCAAAGATCCCCGCCAGCACATCGTCGATCATGATGCCGAAGCCGCCATGGACATGACGATCCAGCAGCTTGATGGGCCAGGGTTTGAGCACATCGAAGAAACGGAAGGCGAGGAAGGCCGCCAGCAGCCAGCCCCAGCCGACGGGCAGGCAGAGAGTCGCGATCAGCATCCCCACCACCTCGTCCCAGACGATGGCGGGGTGATCATGCTCCCCCATGTCCCGGGCGGTGCGATCGCACAGGTAGATCCCCACCAGCGCCATCACCAACAAGATCCCCAGGTAAACCGGGACACTGAGATCCGCCATCAGCAGGAAGAACGGCAACGCCGCCAGGGTTCCAAAGGTACCCGGTGCCTTGGGTGCCAAGCCCAGGCCAAAGCCCAGTGCCAGGAAGTGCACCGGGTTGCGCATTCGGATCCCGGGTAAACGACTCATGGGTGTTCCTCGAAATGGTTGTAACCGGACAGGTTCAGTTCGACTGACTTGCCCTTGCGCTGGTAGTCGATGCCGACACCGGCGGTGATCTGGCCGATCCGGGTATAAGGAGTGCCCGCTTCGGACATCGCCCGTTTCAGGGCACCGCGCTGCGCTTCCGGAACCGTAAACAGCAGTTCGTAGTCCTCCCCCCCGGCCAGTGCCCAGGGCAGGGCCGTTTCGCGCTCGGTAACCGACAGCAGGATTTCCGACAGCGGCAGCCGATCCAGCTCTATCACTGCCCCCACTGCGGAGGCATTGAGGATATGAGTCAGGTCGGATGCCAGTCCATCGGAAAGATCCATGGCGCTGCTGGCCAGCCCACGCAGGGTCCGGCCCGCCAGCACCCGGGGACGGGGGCGCAGGTGTCGGCGAACCAGCGCCTGACAGTGACTCTGTGAGGCGCTCAACTGCCCCTGTAGGCAGCGCAGTCCGGCGGCGCTGTCCCCCAGGGTACCGGTGACGTAGATCCAGTCACCAACACGGGCACCGCTGCGATAGAGCGCCCTGTCCTGGGGCACATGGCCGTGGATGGTCAGCGTGATACTCAGGGGGCCACGGGTGGTGTCTCCGCCCACCAGGGCAATGCCGTAGTAACGGGCGATCTCGAACAGGCTCTCGGAGAACGTCTTGAGCCAGGGCTCATCGACTCCCGGAAGGGTCAGCGCCAGGGTCATCCAGGCGGGTTCCGCCCCCATGGCCGCCAGGTCGCTGAGGTTGACCGCCACCGCCTTGTAAGCCAGGTCCGCCGGATCGATCTCTGGCAGGAAGTGGGTTCCCTCAACCAGGGTATCGGTGGAGACCACCAGCTGACTGCCCGACGGCAGAGATAGCACGGCGGCGTCGTCCCCCACGCCAAAAATCACATCCTTACGATGGTTTGGACGGGTAAAGTAGCGTTTAATCAGGGAAAATTCGTCGTTGACCATAACGCAGTGCGGCCACATCACTGTGGCCGCTCCTTTTTTATGCCGCCGTTCAGCGGTTGATGGCGATCGCCAGTTTATCCAGTACGCCGTTGACGAACTTGTGGCTCTCTTCGGCGCCAAACACCTTCGCCAGCTCGATCGCTTCATTGATCGCCACCTTGTAGGGGACGTCATCGCGATGCAGCAGCTCGTAAGCCCCGAGGCGCAGGATCGCCATCTCCAGCGGGTCCACCTCTTCCGGCAAACGAGCCAGATTCGGCTTCAGCTTGCTGTCCAGGGTCGTGGCCTGAGCCGCGACTCCCGCCAGCAGTTCGCGAAAGTAGGCGATGTCCGCCCCCTGCACATCCTGCTCGGTGAGGAACTCGTGTTCGATATCGGCGATGGCGTTACCGCTCATCTGCCAGGAATAGATGGCTTGAACCGCCAGTTGGCGGGCTTTACGACGCTCAGAAGGCTTCACACAAATCTCCAATCAGGCTCAGTCAGCCAGATGGTTTAGGACATTGACCATCTCCAGCGCGCCCAGGGCCGCTTCGCCGCCCTTGTTACCGGCTTTAGTGCCGGCGCGCTCGATGGCCTGTTCGATGGTATCGGTGGTCAACACGCCGAAGGAAACCGGAGTATCAAACTCCAGCATCACTTGGGCCAGTCCCTTGTTGCACTCACCGGCGACAAAGTCGAAGTGCGGGGTGCCACCGCGGATCACCGCGCCCAGGGCGATGATGGCATCGTACTGGCCTTTCGCGGCCAGGCGACGGGCCGCCAGCGGCAGTTCGAAAGCACCTGGTACCCGAACCACAGTGATGTCTTCGTCGTTGACCTGACCAAAGCGTTTCAGGGTGTCTACCGCCCCTTCCAGCAGGCTGTCGACGATAAAGCTGTTAAAACGGGATACCACCAAGGCGATTTTAGCGCCTTTGGCTTCGATGTTGCCTTCGATTACGTTCATGTTGTTATCCATTTCTTGCTCAAGGCCCGCCGAACGGGCCAAAAAGTTGCCGTATCATAGCATAACCGCGAGGAAAAATTCCCAGCGGCCGGTGCGCTTATTCTTCGACGTATTCGGTGACTTCCAGGCCAAAGCCGGAGAGAGCGTGATAGCGCTTCTGGCTCGACAGCAGACGCATGCGGTGCACCCCGAGATCCGCCAGGATCTGGGAGCCAACGCCGACAGTGCGGGTGGCTTCATCGGAGCGCTTGGCACCGATCTGATCCCCGCGCTGTTGGGCGGCAAACGCCTTCAACTGCCCCAGCAGGCTATCGCTGTCCATCTCCCGGCCCAGCAACACCAGCACCCCACCTTCCGCGGAGATGCGGGCCATGGCGCGATCCAGCGGCCAGGTGGAGGGGCCATTGATGGTGGCCTGCAGCAGATCCCGGGTGGGATCGCTCAGGTGAACCCGTACCAGGCAGTTGTCGGTCACCTCCCCCTTCACCAGCGCGATGTGCAGCTGGTTGTCGATGGTGTCCCGGTAGCCGATCAGCTCGAACTCGCCATGGCGAGTGGGCAGGGTGCACTGGGTCTCGCGAACGATGGTGGTCTCGTTGAGGTTGCGGTATTCGATCAGATCCGCAATGGTCCCCACCTTAAGGTCGTGTTCGGCGGCGAAGGCTTCCAGCTGGGGGCGGCGCGCCATGGTGCCGTCCTCGTTGAGGATCTCGACGATCACCGCCGCCGCGCCGAAGCCCGCCAGACGGGCCAAGTCCACCGAAGCTTCGGTGTGGCCGGCGCGGTTGAGCACGCCCCCATCCTTAGCCCGCAGTGGGAAGATGTGGCCCGGCTGGACCAGATCGGACGGCTTGGCGTCCTCCGCCGCAGCCACCTGAATGGTGCGGGCGCGATCCGCCGCGGAGATCCCGGTGGTGACCCCTTCCGCCGCTTCGATAGAGACGGTGAAGGCGGTGCCGTATTGCTCGGTATTGCGACTGACCATCTGATGCAGGCCCAGCTTGTCGCAACGCTCGGCACTCATCGGCATGCAGATCAGGCCGCGGCCATACTTGGCCATAAAGTTGATCGCCTCCGGGGTGACCGCCTCAGCGGCCATGATCAGATCCCCTTCATTTTCCCGATCTTCATCATCCATCAGGATCACCATCTTGCCCTGACGAATGTCTTCGATGATCTCTTCAATTCGATTCAACGCCATCGCGGTGATTTCCTTACTTTACAAAGCCACTTCGGGCCAGGGTTTCCAGCGTCAGGCCGCCCGCGGGGTGCGCGCTGTCGGCCTGGGGCTGCATCAGTTTTTCCAGGTATCGGGCCAGCAGATCCACCTCTAGGTGGACAGAGGCACCGGGCTGCAGATCCACCAGGGTGGTCTCCACCGCCGTATGGGGGACAATGGTCAGGCGAAAACGGGCCCCATCCACCTCGTTGAGGGTGAGGCTGACGCCGTCGATGGTGACCGAGCCCTTGTGGGGCAGGTAGCGGCCCAACTCGGCGGGCGCCTGCAGCCAAAACTCGATGGCCCGCGCCCTGGTGTGCCGGCTGACCACCTCGGCCACGCCGTCCACATGGCCGCTGACCAGGTGGCCCCCCAAGCGGGTGCTCGGGGTCACCGCCTGCTCCAGGTTGACCCTCTGGCCCACGCCATAGTGGTCGAAGTTGGTCAATGCCAGAGTCTCGGCGCTCAGATCCGCCACGAAGTGATCCGCCCCCAGGTTGACTACGGTGAGGCAGACGCCGTTGGTGGCGATACTGTCGCCCAGCTTCACGTCCTCCAACGGCAACTTGCCGGTGTCGACGGTAACCCGGAGATCGCCGCCCCGAGGCTCCAGTTTGCGCAGTGTGCCAACGGCTTCCACGATGCCAGTGAACATGGTGTTATCTCTCCTGCCGCGTCAGCGTCAGGCGCAGATCCGCGCCGACGCGACGGACATCGCTAAAGGTCAAGGTGTCCACCGCCGCCATGGCGGGGAAATCGGGCAGCTGTAGCAGACCGCGGGCGCCGCTGCCCATCAGCTTCGGGGCCTGGTAAAGCACCAGTTCGTCCCAAAGACCGGCGCTGATGAAAGCGCCAGCCAAACCGGCGCCGGCTTCCACCAGCACCTCGTTGATTTCACGGCGGCCCAGCTCTGTCAGCAGCGCCGAAAGATCCAGTTTGCCCTGGGCCTGACGCGGGCCCTGCCAGCAGGTGACGCCATCGGGCCAAATGGCCGGGTAGCCGCGGTGGCTGGCCAACAAGATCGGCCCCTCACAACGGAGCAACTTCAGCGGCGGGGCCAGTCGGGCCTCGCCATCCACCACCACCCGAAGCGGTTGCATCAGCTGCTCGGCACTGATGCGTTGGCGCCAGCTACCCAACTCCTGGTGGCGGACATTCATGCTGGGATCGTCCGCCAGCACCGAGTCGGCACCGGTGATCACCGCGTCGCTCTGGGCTCGCAGGCGCTGAACGTCAGCCCGCGCCTGTGGGCCGGTGATCCACTTGGAATCGCCATTGGCCAGGGCCGTACGGCCATCAATGCTGGCCGCCAGCTTGACCCGGACCCAAGGTAGACCGGTTTTCATCCGCTTGATAAAGCCGGGATTGAGCGCCTCGGCCTGGGCCTGCATCAGGCCTGCAGAGGTGGGGATCCCCGCCTGCTCCAGCATCCGCAAGCCACGCCCCGCCACCTGGGGGTTCGGGTCCACCATCGCCACCACCACCCGAGCAACGCCGGCAGCGATCAGCGCTTCGGCACAGGGGGGCGTACGGCCATGGTGGCTGCAGGGTTCCAGGGTGACGTAGGCGGTGGCACCACGAGCGTGTGCACCGGCGGCACGCAGGGCGTGGACTTCGGCATGGGGTTCGCCCGCCTTGAGATGGGCGCCCTCGCCCACCACGGTACCCTCGTTGACCAGCACACACCCCACCCTGGGGTTTGGCCGCGTGGTGAGCCAACCCCGCTTAGCCAGGGCGATGGCCCTGGCCATGTGCGTGGCATCGGTGGCGCTGAAACCCGCATCATTCATTAACGTTTTTCCAGGCGGGCGATCGCCTCGCCGAACTCGGCAAGATCATCGAAGCCACGGTACACCGAAGCAAAGCGGATGTAGGCCACCTTATCCAGGGTCACCAGCTGCTCCATCACCAGGTTACCGAGCATGCTGGAGGGGACCTCCCGCTCACCGGTGGCACGCAGCGCCGACTTGATTTTGCTCACCGCCTGTTCCACCCGCTCGGTGCCCACTGGACGCTTCTCCAGCGCCCGCTGCAAACCCCGACGCAGCTTCTCCTCATCGAAGGGCTGGCGGGTGCCGTCCTGCTTGATGATCCGCGGCATCACCAGCTCCGCAGACTCGAAGGTGGTGTAGCGCTCATGGCAGGTGAGGCACTCCCGGCGCCGGCGCACCTGGTGGCCATCCGCCACCAGGCGGGAATCGATCACTTTGGTATCGCTGGCAGCACAAAAGGGACAGTGCATGGCGTCTCCGCAAACAGGGTAAAAAGGTGCGGGCAAGAATACCGAATTTTGTCCGCCAGAGTAAGGTAGAGGCAAACAAAAGCCCGCCAGAAGGCGGGCTTGTTTTTCTGGGGACGTCGTCGTCCCGGTGAACCCTTAGCGATAAACAGGGAAGCGGGCGCAGAGCTCCACCACCTGCTGCTTCACCCGCTCCACGACGGACTCATCGCCGAAGTTATCCAGGATGTCGCAGATCCAGCCGGTCAGCTCCCGGGCTTCCGCTTCGCCGATACCACGGCGGGTCAACGCCGGGGTGCCGATCCGCAGGCCGGAGGTGACGAAGGGGCTACGGGGATCGTTCGGCACGGAGTTCTTGTTCACCGTGATGTTGGCCCGACCCAGGGCCGCATCGGCGTCTTTACCGGTAATGTCCTTGCTGATCAGGTCCAGCAGGAACAGATGGTTCTGGGTACCACCGGAAACCACGTCATAGCCACGGTTAATGAATACGTCCGCCATCGCCTGAGCATTCTTCACCACCTGCTGCTGGTACTGGGCAAACTCCGGCTGCAGCGCCTCCTTGAAAGCCACCGCCTTGGCGGCGATCACGTGACACAGCGGGCCACCCTGACCACCAGGGAACACCGCGGAGTTGAACTTCTTATAGAGGGTTTCATCGCCAATGGCGGAGAGGATCAAACCGCCACGGGGACCGCCCAGGGTCTTATGGGTGGTGGTGGTCACTACGTGGGCATGGGGGACCGGATTCGGGTAAACCCCCGCCGCCACCAGGCCTGCCACGTGGGCCATGTCCACGAACAGGTAAGCACCCACTTCGTCGGCGATGGCGCGGAACTCGGCCCAATCAATGATGCCGGAGTAGGCGGAGAAACCGCCGATGATCATCTTCGGCTGATGCTCCCTGGCCAGGGCGCGGATCTCATCATAATCGATGGCGCCGGTGTCCGGGTTGATCCCATATTGCACCGCGTTGTACATCTTGCCGGAGAAGGAGACGGAGGCGCCGTGGGTCAGGTGACCACCGTGGGCCAGGCTCATCCCCAGGACGGTATCGCCGGGCTGCAGCAGGGCCATGAAGACGGCGGCATTGGCCTGGGAACCGGAGTGCGGCTGGACGTTGGCGTACTCGGACCCGAACAGCGCGTTGGCGCGATCGATCGCCAGCTGCTCCGCCACATCGACGTGCTCACAGCCACCGTAATAACGCTTGCCCGGATAGCCTTCGGCGTACTTGTTGGTCAGCTGAGAACCCTGGGCTTCCAATACGCGCGGGCTGGTGTAGTTTTCCGAGGCGATAAGCTCAATGTGCTCCTCTTGGCGCACCCGCTCCGCTTCCATCGCTTGCCACAACTCGGGATCAAAGTCCGCGATATTCATACTGCGTTCGAACATCCTGCTCTCCTGGCCGGTAAGTAAGGTAGGTAAAGTAATAAAGCGTTCCTAAGGTGGCGCATTTTACCTTTTGAATCCCATTATCCCAAGCGATTGTGAGCATCCTCACCACACCGGGCAAAATTACCCCCCCCAAGATCACACTTTGGCGACCTGAAAGCCGGGAGCGCAACCGGGTTTGTCCTCTGTCGGATCCACTGCTGGTTTGGACCGACTTCGAACCTTCCCGGGCTCCGCCGTCGTCAGTGACCGCATCTCATCCTCGCATCCCGTCATAACAAAACGCCGCCCAAGAAAAAGCCGGACGCAGGGTCCGGCTTGATGCTCAGGCGGCGATCGCCAAAGGTCAGAACTGGTACTTCACGTTAACGTTGAAGTAGCGGCCCGGCTGGGTGAAGTTGGACTCCGGTGCCCCCATGTTGTCCATTAGGTACTTGGACTGACCCGCCACATCGGCGTAATCAATGTACTCCTTGTCCAGCAGGTTGAACACACCCGCACGCAACTGCCAATTATCGGTCAGCTCGACGCCGACAGTAACATCCACGACCGCATAGCCGTCGGTGGTGTAGACCTCGTTGTACTTAGGATCGTACAGCGGATCCTCCACCGGGATCACCGGGGTCTCTTTAACGCGGTCCATGCCGCTGGCCATACGCACCACCCCGCCCACGGTGGTGGGTTTGCTGGCGATCTGGGTGTATGCATTGACCCCCAGGCTGCCCTTGAGCGGGCTAATGGTGTTAAGGAAGTCACCGTTATGATCGGTGCCATAGGTGTAAGCGATATTACCCCACAGCTCCAGATCGTTATTGATCCAGTGGCTCACCTGCCCCTCGAAGCCGTAAATCTTTACCTGGTCACGGTTCACGTAGTCGTATTGCAGCGCCAAGACGGGATCCAGCTTATTGGGGTCCTCACACCATGGGCCGAAGATCGGGAAGGGCACGCCCCAACCGGTCGGGGTACAGGTAGGCGCATCTTTAAACTCCCAGTCGATGTAGTCATTGGCCTGGGTGTAGAAACCGGTCAGCTCATAGGAGGTGTTCTGGTGGTTGCCCCGGACACCGATCTCCAAGGTATGGGACTCTTCGGTTTCCAGATCGTAGTTGGGCATAATCTCCACCGGGAACGGCATGCGGCCATCCTGGATCTCCAGCTCACCCCACTTCTGATCCGGCGTCGGCATCTTGTAACCGTAGGCGTACTGACCGTAGACGCTCACCGCGTCGGTAATGTGGTACACCAGGCCCAGCTTGGGCGACCAGAAACCGTCACTCATCTGCTCGAAGTCGGCAGGGTCACGGCCGAAATCCTCCGCCATCTGGGCATCCGGCGTGTTGCGGAAGTAGTCATAGCGCAGGCCGGCGATCAGGTTCAGGCGACCATCCAGCAGGGTGATGTCATCCTGAATAAAGGCGCCCACGCGCAGGCTGTCGGTATCGGCGAACGCAAACTGGTCCTCGCCCACCCAGCCGCCCTCACCCGGGGTGTAGTAGGTACGGTGGCGCTTCATGGTGGATTGCTCCACGTCCAGGCCGAAGGTCAGGTTATGGCTGTAACCCTCGTTGCCGATCTGCTTAGCGAAAGTGCTGGCCAGACCGTAGCGGGACTCTTCGAAATTGTAATCCCGGAACTGGGTCATATCGGTACGCTCACCGTCGGCGAAACCGAAGTAGTCCCGGTGCTCATTCTGATCGGTGTAGCCGTAGTAAAGCACCACATCCAGGCTGTCATGCAGCAGGGTCGGACGCTCTGAGCGCAGACGGAGGGAGCCGTTAAAGGCCTGGGTACCGCGATCGATGTCCCTGTCCTCGTTACGTACGCCGTTACGCTCTTTCTGCTCCCAACGATCCAGCTGTTGATCCAGGTAATCCAGGGTCAACTGAAGGTTGGTGTAATCGTTGAACAGGTACTTGCTCTTGAACAGCACACTATTGGTGACCAAGTCACTGTCCGGCAGGGTACCGTCATAGTTCTGCTGCTCTTCACCTTCACGGTATTGATAGGTCAGCAGGTTTTCAAAGTTGCCGTAGGCCGCGGCACCGGTAAAGCCGGCGCTCCACTCGTTGTTCATCCCGGTGTAACCGGCATTGGCGGAGAAGTAGTGTGCATCCCCCAGCAGGTAATCGGACGCATCTTTGGTGTTCATCACCACCACGCCACCCAGGGCATCGGAACCGTACATAGCGGATGCAGCGGCCTTCACCACCTCAACCTGTTTCAAGGTTTCCACTTCGGTCAGGCCACGACCGGTCCCCTCGGCACCGGGACCCAACGGCGAGGCGTACTGGTTGTTCACCCGGACGCCATCTTTGACCATCATCACCCGGTTGCCACCGATGCCGCGAATAGTGACCGAGGTGGGCTTACCGGCCCCCCCTTTGACATCCACCGCCGCTTCGTTGCGGAACAGGGAGGAGAAATCTGTGCTCATGTTGCGCTGGATCGACTCCTCGTCGATCACCACCACCGAGCCGGCAACGCTGTCGAGGCTCTGCTCCATACGGGAGCCGGAGATCACCATCACCTCAACATCTTTACGGGATTCCGCCGGGGAGACCTCGGCCATCACTTCCGGGACACCGAACGCACCGGTTACCGCAGCGCAGACAAGAGTTAACTTGGCGTTGTTCATACCTAAAACCTACAAATTGATAAAAATTCGAGCCGGCCACTTAGAAATGGTTCTTATTTACACGACTCTTGGCTCGGCACAGTCTATCAATGCGCTGGAGGAAAAAAGTTGCTTCTCATCCCGTTTTCTTTGCAAAGTTCCGGATTTTTAGCCACAAATGTTAAACCTGCGAACACTTCTCACTTCCAGCCTGCCGGCCCTTAGGCGGGGAAGAGGGGCCCGCAGCGGACGATCATACGGGTCGAGGCCCCTATCTGGGCCCAGAGTACATTGGGTCAAGATAGGGGCAGCGAAACCGTGCGGCTTGGGGTAAAATTTGCCCCCTCTTTTCGTTCAACTGCGGGTTAAAGATGGCTCAATTCATCTACAGCATGTTGCGCGTGGGCAAGGTAGTTCCGCCCAAGCGCCATATCCTTAAAGACATTTCCCTTTCCTTCTTTCCTGGCGCCAAGATCGGTGTCCTCGGCCTCAACGGTGCCGGTAAATCGACGCTGCTGAGGATCATGGCCGGCGTGGACACCGAGTATGAAGGTGAAGCCCGTCCCCAGCCCGGGATCAAGGTCGGCTACCTGCCCCAGGAGCCGCAACTGGACCTGACCAAGAGCGTACGCGAAGTGATCGAGGAGTCGGTGGCGGACGTCAAGAACGCCCTGACCCGACTGGACGAGGTCTATGCCGCCTATGCCGAGGAGGGCGCGGACTTCGATGCCCTGGCCAAGGAGCAGGGCGAGCTGGAGGCGATCATCGCTACCAAGGATGGCCACAACCTGGATAACGCCCTGGAGCGGGCCGCGGACGCCATGCGCTTGCCACCCTGGGATGCCAAGATTGAGCATCTCTCCGGGGGGGAGCGCCGCCGCGTCGCACTGTGCCGTCTGTTGCTGGATAAGCCAGACATGCTGCTGCTGGATGAGCCCACCAACCACCTGGATGCCGAGTCCGTAGCCTGGCTGGAGCGCTTCCTGGTGGAGTACAGCGGCACCGTTGTGGCGATCACTCACGACCGTTACTTCCTGGATAACGCCGCCGGCTGGATCCTGGAGCTGGACCGCGGTGAGGGGATCCCCTGGGAGGGCAACTACTCCTCCTGGCTGGAGCAGAAAGAAGCCCGCCTGGAGCAGGAAGCGGCCCAGGAGAAAGCCCACATGAAATCTATCCAGAAAGAGCTGGAGTGGGTCCGCCAAAACCCCAAGGGGCGCCAGGCCAAATCCAAGGCTCGCATGGCCCGTTTCGAGGAGCTTAACTCCGCCGATTACCAGAAGCGTAACGAGACCAACGAACTCTTCATCCCGCCGGGACCACGCCTGGGTGACAAGGTTCTGGAGGTTGCCAACCTGGGCAAAGCCTATGACGGCCGGGTGCTGATCGACGACCTCTCCTTTACCCTGCCCAAGGGCGCCATCGTGGGCATCATCGGTCCCAACGGGGCCGGTAAGTCGACCCTGTTCCGCATGCTCAGCGGCCAGGAGCAACCGGACAACGGCAGCATTACCCTGGGTGATACCGTCAAGCTGGCCTCGGTCGATCAGTTCCGTGACAGCATGGACGACAGCAAGACCGTGTTCCAGGAGGTCTCCAACGGTCAGGATATCCTCAAGATCGGCAACTTCGAGATCCCCGCCCGCTCCTACGTGGGTCGCTTTAACTTCAAAGGGTCTGATCAGCAGAAGCGGGTTGGGGAACTCTCCGGCGGTGAGCGCGGCCGGCTGCACCTGGCCAAGCTGCTGCAGACCGGTGGCAACATGCTGCTGCTGGATGAGCCCACCAACGACCTGGACGTGGAAACCCTGCGGGCTCTGGAGAACGCCCTGCTGGAGTTCCCGGGCTGCGCCATGGTGATCTCCCACGACCGCTGGTTCCTGGACCGGGTGGCCACCCACATCCTCGATTACCGGGACGAGGGCAAGGTTAACTTCTTCGAGGGCAACTTCAACGAGTACGCCGACTGGATGAAGCGTGAGCAGGGGATCGACATTACCCAGCCACACCGGGTCAAGTACAAGCGGATCGACTGATCCAGGATAAAGATATCGGTTCCGACTGGTGTCAGATACCGCGTCTCTCTCCCGTTACCAAGGCACTGGGGGCTAAGCGCCTTGAAAAACTGAGCTCTTGGGCCGAGCGACCAAGAGTCTACAGCGTGCCAGTCACGGCAGAGAGTGCGAAGCGTTGGGCAGAGTCTGGTACAACCGCTTGGACACGAAATAAGAAAACGCCGGCAGAATCTGCCGGCGTTTTTCATAAAGGGCTTTTTACCACGACAGCAAGGTTCACCGCTGTCCATGCCGGGAAGCCGCTTACTGCACCTCATCATAGAAGCTGTGCAGCCACTCCTCGAGGCGGGTATAGCCCGACTCCATCACCTCGTTGTAGTTCGCCGGGATCTCAAGCTCTCGTCGGTTCTCCTCAAGCTGCGGCCAACCACCGGCGTTGTTGCTGCAATCGATGTGAATGCGCACCTTGTCGCCACTTTCCGGCACCGTGTCCCAGCCCTGATTCAGCTTCACCGTCAGGTTGTTATCGCTGCAGCTGTAGCTCTCGATGACACGCTCCTGGCCAGCACCACTGCCTGCGTACACTTCGATGATGCGGTCCACATAGGCACTGGACTTGCTGCCGTCACAGTCCGGGATTTTTCCGGTCAAAGAGTCACTGCCGGCGCTGCTGACGCTGTAGTCCGGATAGAGGATGGTCTCGGGGCCCACACAGTTGCGGATCTCACCGCCGCCGCTGCGCACTTCGGAGACCACGCGGGCATCGACGCTGTCCCTGTCCTTCGGGCGGGCTCCGGCGTTTTGCAGCACATGCTCGAGGGTTTGTGTGGCCGGCAACACCTCCAGGCCCTCAATCCACAGCGGCGGTTCGCTGGCCTTAAAACTGTCCTGGAAGCTGCTGCTGACCTTGGCACAGGACCAGACATCGCCCCCATCCCATCCATCGCACAGGTTGTCGTGGACGTAGATCTTGCTGCCACTTCGCTTCTCATCCACCGATACCCAAGCATTGTTGCTCTGGGAGGCATTGGGCCCCTCCAGGCGGACGTTACCCACCACCGTGGTGGTTCGCACCTTACCGTCGTGCGCATCATTGTTGTCCAGCGGTGACAGCCGCATCCCCACCTGTCGTCCGTTGTAGGTGACGTTGTTGGCGGTGATGATGCTCGGCGAGGTCTCCAGCGGGTTACGATCGTCGTTGTGGGCGATCAGGTTACCCTGTACCAGCATCTTCTCGGCGGAGACCATCAAGCCCTTGGAGTGTCCCCCCTTCGGGTGCATGTTACGCCACAGCCCTTCACTGACGATGCTGTTGAGCACACTGACGTTCTTGGCGCTGTCCTTCACGGTAAAGGTTTCATCCAGCCCCCAGCTCACGGAGACATGGTCAAACACCACGTTTTCCGGACGACGGCTAGGATCATCTCCTTTGCCGATAACGTAGATCCCATCCCGGTCTCCGGGAGTTCGTCCCTGGACAGCATCGCCGGTGCGGACCCGGATATGCTGGATCAGCGCATCATGGGCCTCCCAGCGGACGGAAGCACCACGCAGGGTGATCCCCGGTGAGGGCGCAGTTTGTCCGGCGATGGTGATGTAGGGGTTGCGAACATCCAGCAAGCCGGGATCCGTCAGGTCGATGGTGCCACTGACCTCGAAGACGCAGACCCTGGGCCCGCTGGCGTCGGTGCAGGCCTTAAGGGAGCCTTCACCGCTGGCATTGAGGTTGGTCACCTTGTAAACGATGGCTTTCGGGGTGCCCTCATGGCGCCCGCTGCCCGCGGGAGTCTCCATGCCAAAGCCAACGCCACAGGGGATCACCGGCAGGGGGTCCCTCTCGCCGCATTCAATGGGATCGGGGTCTGGGCCCGGATCTGGACCTGGATCAGGACCGGGATTTAGGCCCGGATCTGGACCTGGGTCCGGTCCCGGATTCGGGCCGGGGTCGGTTGGCGGGATTTCCGGTTCACTGTTGTTATTGTCGTTATCGCCGCCGCAGGAGACCACCATCAGGGTGGACAACAGCAACAACAAAGCGAGGCGCAGCGATGGGCGCCCCTCTGAGATATGGCTCATAAACTTCCTCTCAAGACTGCTTTGCGAAGCCATAGGTATATCAACGGGGAGGTAGCGGAACAATCGGCTAACCGCAAGGCAACCTGTAGCGAAAAGATGCCACAAGGTGGCAATAAAATAGCGGTTCGAGGCGACGTGGGAGAAAGAAAGAATTGGGGATCAACCGCCTTAGCCGATCCCTCCACCGCAAGCAGCAGTGACAAACATATCGGAATTATTACGCCTCAATGCCGATAACAACGAAATAACAGTTCGACAAATTACCACCATCACGGTGGTCGAGCTTTAGGGCTCCAGGGGACGACGGGAGAAGCGCACACCATCGCATTTGGGGCAGGGAGGGATGGGGGTCGGGTGCAGAAAGGACATGCTGTGACCGCAGCTGTCACACACCAGTTCACCGAGCCCCACCACCTCGCCGGCCTCGTAACTGCCATGATGACGCAACTCCTCGCCCAGTTCATGCCACTCCAGCTGGCTGCGATCGGTGATCTCCGCCAGCCAGCGCCACATGGTGTTTTCCAGTCCCAGGGTAAAGACACTGTCCCCCTCGGTTTCAAACTGCTCCTGAGCATGGCGCTGTGCGTAGTCCGACAGGTCCCGGCGCAGAAAGGACTCCACCAGGTCCAGTTCACTCTCCGACAGCTCCTGCTCCAGAGCGGCGTAGGTTCGGCTCTGCTTAAGCACCTCATCAAGCTGCCCCAGCGTCAGGTCCGGATCCTGCCGGTAGCGCCGTTCCATATCCTTCAGCAGGAATTCATATTTGCGGATCAGCGCAGCATTATCGGTATCCATAGTGCCTCCATTAGCGTGGCCAGGGCTTGCGTGAGATTAGCTCAAAATCCGGATAACTCTGGTTGTTGCTTATCCGGCTACTGCGTTATTCTATGCAGATCTTTATGGGCCATTCCCTGCCCGAAATCAAAATTTCAAGTGGACTCCCGACGTGTCGATGCAAGAGCAATACAACCCCGCGCAGATAGAGCCCAAGGTGCAAGCGCACTGGGCCGAAAACAACACTTTCACCGCGAAAGAGGAGGCCGACAAGGAGAAGTTCTACTGCCTGTCGATGTTCCCCTACCCCAGCGGCCGGCTGCACATGGGGCATGTTCGCAACTACACCATCGGCGACGTGATCAGCCGCTACCAGCGTCTTCAGGGTAAGAATGTCATGCAGCCTATTGGCTGGGATGCCTTCGGCCTGCCGGCGGAGAACGCCGCCATTAACAATAAGACAGCGCCCGCTCCCTGGACCTACGACAACATTGAGTATATGAAGGGCCAGCTGGCGATGCTGGGCTTTGGCTATGACTGGAGCCGTGAGCTGGCCACCTGTAAGCCGGACTACTACCGCTGGGAGCAGTGGTTTTTCACCGAGCTCTACAACAAGGGCCTGGTCTATAAGAAGGTCAGCTCCGTCAACTGGTGTGAGAACGATCAAACCGTCCTCGCCAACGAGCAGGTGGTGGACGGCTGCTGCTGGCGCTGTGACACCCCGGTGATCCAGAAAGACATCCCCCAGTGGTTCGTGAAGATCACCGACTACGCCGATCAGCTGCTGGCGGATATGGACCAGCTTGACGGCTGGCCGGAGATGGTCAAAACGATGCAGCGAAACTGGATCGGTCGCTCCGAAGGGATCGAGATGACTTTTGATGTCGATGGCAGCGAGGAGTCGGTGGCGATCTACACCACCCGGCCGGACACCGTCATGGGGGTCACCTACGTTGCCGTTGCCGCGGGTCACCCCCTGGCAGAGCAGGCCGCCCGAGATAATGCCGAACTGGCTCGCTTCATCGACGAGTGCAAAAACACCAAGGTGGCGGAAGCGGAACTGGCCACCATGGAGAAGAAGGGGATGGCCACCGGCCTGCACGCTATCCACCCCCTCTCCGGCAAGAGAGTTCCGATCTTCGTCGCCAACTTCGTCCTGATGGGTTTCGGCACCGGCGCCGTGATGGCGGTACCGGCCCACGACCAGCGTGACTACGAGTTTGCCACCAAGTACGGCATCGCCATCGAACCTGTGGTCAAGCCACTGGAGGGCGAGCTGGATATCTCCGAGCAGGCCTTTACCGACAAGGGCATTCTCTTCAACTCCGGTGAGTTTGACGGACTGGACTTCGATGGCGCCCTGGCGGCGATCGCTGCCAAGCTCGACACCCTGGGCAAAGGCCACAAGACCACCAACTTCCGCCTGCGCGATTGGGGGGTTTCCCGTCAGCGTTACTGGGGGGCGCCCATCCCGATGGCGACCCTGGAAAACGGCGAAACCGTGACGGTCCCGGCGGAAGAACTGCCGGTGATCCTGCCGGAAGACGTGGTGATGGACGGCGTCACCAGCCCCATCAAGGCGGACAAAACCTGGGCACAAACCACCATCAACGGCCAGAAGGCGACCCGGGAAACCGACACTTTCGACACCTTCATGGAGTCCTCCTGGTACTACGCCCGTTACACCAGCGTCGGCACCGATGATCGCATGCTGGATCCGGCTAAGGCCAACTACTGGCTGCCAGTGGACCAATACATCGGTGGCATCGAGCACGCCAACATGCACCTGCTCTATTTCCGCTTCTTCCACAAGCTGCTGCGGGATGCCGGTCTGGTCAACTCCGACGAGCCGGCCAAGCGCCTGCTGTGTCAGGGCATGGTGCTCTGTGATGCCTTCTACTACGTTGGCGACAACGGTCAGCGGGTCTGGGTATCGCCCACCGAGGTCACCCTGGAGCGTGATGGCAAGGGCGCCATCATCAAGGCCACCGACAGCGAGGGGCGTGAGTTGGTGCACACCGGCATGACCAAGATGTCCAAGTCGAAGAACAACGGCATCGACCCCCAGGAGATGGTGGAGAAGTACGGTGCCGATACCGTGCGACTGTTTATGATGTTCGCCGCACCGCCGGAGCTGACCCTGGAGTGGCAGGAGTCCGGTGTTGAAGGGGCACACCGTTTCCTCAAACGCCTGTGGAAACTGGCCCACGAGCACATCAACAAGGGGGCCGCACCGGCACTGGACGTCGCCGCTCTGACCAACGAGCAGAAAGCCCTGCGTCGTGCCCTGCATCAAACCATCGCCAAGGTGGACGACGACTTCGGCCGCCGCCAGACCTTCAACACCGCCATTGCCGCGGTGATGGAGTTAATGAACAAGCTGGTCAAAGCGCCGCAGACCAGCGACAACGATCGCGCCTTGCTGCAGGAAGCGCTGGATGCCCTGGTGGTGATGCTCTACCCCATTATCCCGCACACCAGCTTCGTACTCTGGAGCGCCCTGGGCCACAGCGACAGCATCGACGATGCCCGCTGGCCCCAGGCGGACGCCGAGGCCATGGTGGAGGAGGAGAAGCTGATCGTGGTTCAGGTAAACGGTAAGCTGCGCGCGCGCCTTACCGTAGCCGCCGATGCCAGCAAGGAGACCGTGGAGGCCCTGGGCCTGGCGGACGCCAATGTACAGAACTTCACCGAGGGCAAGACGGTACGCAAGGTGATCTACGTACCGGGCAAGCTACTCAACATCGTCGCCAACTAAGACCATCGTAAAAAGGCACCCTCGGGTGCCTTTTTGGCCAAAGGTGATGGTGCCCGAACTCTTCGTGACAAAAAGGAAATGAGCCCTTGTTTCGACCCCTACTCTCTCTGCTGCTCTGCGCAACCCTGCTGACCGGCTGTGGCTTCCACCTGCAGGGCAGCTACCTCATCCCTGACGAACTGAACCAGATGCAGCTGCGCAGCGATGACCACTATGGCGAGCTTCATCGCCTGGTCCGCGAGCGTCTGCGTCTGCACCAGATCACCCTGGTGGAGGATGAGACCGCTCCCATGCTTCGACTGGATGATGACCGCCTCGAGCGCAGCACCCTGTCGCTGTTCCCCTCTGGCCAGGTGGCAGAATATGAACTGATCTACACGGTGCGCTTCAGCGTGATCCTGCCGGAGCAGGAGCCCCAGCGCTTCAACGTGGAGATCCGTCGGGATTACCTGGATGATCCCCGCACCGCCCTGGCCAAAACCCGGGAGCTGGAGCTGCTGCTGGAGGAGATGCGCGAGCAGGCCGCCGACCGGCTCCTCCGTACCCTGGCCACCATCCGCAACGATAAAACCTCCAACAGCCCCCAAGGGGATGACACCGCTTCATGAGGATCTTTGCCAGCCAGCTGGGTCAGCACCTCAGCGCCCTGCCCCCCGTCATCCTGGTACTGGGGGACGATATCCTGATCCGCGAAGAGTGTCGTGACACCCTTCGGCAGGCACTGTTCCAAGGTTACGGCGTGGAGGAGCGACTCTCTCTGGTTCAGGGCTCCCCCTTCGACTGGCAGGGGTTGCTGCAGGAGGCCCAGTCCCTCTCCCTGTTTGCCCAGTGCCGACTGATCGAGCTGGAACTGCCCAACCTGAAGCCCGGTAGCGACGGCAGTGCCGCCCTGGTGGAGCTGGCAGAGCGCCTGCAGGGGCAAAAGGAGACCTTCCTGCTGCTGCATGGTCCCAAGGCGGGTCGCGAACAGACCAATACCAAATGGTTCAAGGCGCTCGATAAAGTGGGCCTGCATATCCAGGCGCTGACGCCGGAAGGACGCCACTACCTGCGCTGGTTGCAGGAGCGCGCCCGGCGCCACCAGGCGCAGCTGACGCCCGACGCCCTTGAACACTTCGCCAGCCTCTTCGAGGGCAACCTTCTGGCGGCGGATCAGGCACTGGCCCAGCTGGGCCTGCTCAGCGACGGTGGCCGGATCGAGCTCCCGCTGCTGACACGGCTGCTTGAGGATCAATCCCGCTACAGCGTATTCCAGCTCACCGATGCCCTGTTGGCCGGGGCGCTGCCCCGGGGCATGAAGATGCTCAGCCAGCTTCAGCTGGAGGGCACCGCACCGACTCTGGTGAGCTGGGCCCTGAACCGGGAGTGGCAACAGTTGGGCCGGCTCGCCGCCGCCCGCCAGCAGGGACAGCCCCTGCCCCAGGCGATGAAGCAGGAGAAGATCTGGGAGAAGCGCCAGGGGCTCTACCGGGACGCGATGCAGCGACTCGACGATGCCCAGATCCGCAACGCCCTGGCTGCCCTTGGCGCGCTGGAGCGGGCGATCAAGCAGGCGGGGGCCGATGAACAGAGCCAATGGCTGGCCCTGGCGGACCTTTGCGCCCGCTTCGATGGCCGCTACCGGCCGTTGATGGAGGCCCTGTCATGACCGCTGTTCAGGGGCGCCCCCTCGGGATCTTCGGTGGCACCTTTGACCCTGTCCACAACGGCCACCTCCGCTGCGCCTACGAGGTGGGCCAGACGCTGGATTTCGAACAGGTGCTGATGCTGCCCAACCGGCTTCCGCCTCACAAGGCCACTCCGGGGGTCAGCCCCGAACATCGACTGGCGATGGTCAACGCGGCCATTGAGGGGGTTCCCGGCCTGGTGGTGGATGATCGCGAGCTTAACCGGGAGGATCTCTCCTTTACCGTCGACACCCTGGAAAGCCTCCGGGCAGAGCGCCCCCGTCAGCCCCTCTGTTTCATTGTCGGCATGGACTCCCTGCTGGGGTTCCACCGCTGGCACCGACCGGAGCGCATCCTTGAGCTGGCCCACCTGGTGGTGTGCCATCGCCCGGGGCACCCGCTGGCGTCCGACAGCCCCGCCGCCCCCTGGCTGGCCCGGCACCGGCTACAAAGCCCTCGTCAGCTGCATCAGCAGCTCGGTGGCGGGATCTTGCTGACGCCGGTCACGCCGCTGGAGATCGCCTCCAGCACCCTGCGACACCAGCTGAAACAAGGGCTGCTCCCCCACTACCTGATGCCACCGGCGGTACTGGCCTATATCGAGCAGCATCGGCTCTATCCGCGCGACGATGGTGGCGGCGCGGACAAATCGCTATAATACGCCGCTTTGTGATTCTCCTGACTGAGGTAAATTCGGTGCAAGCTTCCGAACTGAAAGACTTTGTGATTGAAAAAATTGAAGATATGAAGGGCCGCGATATCGTGGTCATGGATGTCTCTGACCGCAGCGACGTGACCGACTACATGGTTGTCTGTACCGGCACCTCCAAAACCCACGTCCGCTCCATCGCCGAAAACGTTTACGTTGAAGCGAAAGATTCTGGCCACGCCCCGCTGGGGATGGAAGGAAAGGACGCCGGCGAATGGGCCCTGGTGGATCTCTCCTCGGTGATCGTTCACGTCATGCAGCAACAGACCCGTGACCTTTACCAGCTGGAGAAGCTCTGGGCCGCCCGCCCGGAATAAGCAATGAAGCTGAGACTGATCGCCGTTGGCACCAAGATGCCTGCCTGGGTAAGCGCAGGTTTCAACGAGTACCAACGTCGTTTCCCCCGCGATCTGCCACTGCAACTGGTGGAGATCCCGGCGGGAAAGCGCGGTAAAAATGCAGATATCGCCCGGATCCTCGAGAAGGAGGGAGAGGCGATGTTGGCGGCGGCGCAGGGATGCCGTATTGTCACCCTGGATATCCCCGGAAAACCCTGGGATACCCCGCAACTGGCACGGCAGATGGAGCGTTGGCAGATGGATGGTCGCGATGTCGCAATTCTCATTGGCGGCCCTGAGGGGCTGGCCCCCGCCTGTAAGCAGGCGGCGGAGCAGAGCTGGTCCCTGTCCAACCTGACCCTGCCCCACCCCCTGGTGCGGATCCTGATGGCAGAGAGTCTCTACCGGGCCTGGAGTATCAATAATAATCACCCCTATCACCGCGAATGAAACGCTTTAAGAAACGGGTCGCCTTCCGAGATCACGCCGCCGAAGCGGCGCTGTTTTCCCGCCGTGCCATCGTCGGCTTCGCCCTGGTGATCGGCCTGATGGTGGTGCTGCTGGTCAACCTCTACTCGATCCAGATCCACAATCACGCCGACTACCAGACCCGCTCAAACGACAACCGTATTCGGCTTATCCCGGTGGCCCCCAATCGCGGCCTCATCTACGATCGCCACGGTGCCTTGCTAGCAGACAACCGGCCAGTCTACTCCCTGGAGGTGATCCCGGAGCGGGTGAAAGATCTCACCGCTCAGCTTGATGCGATCTCGGAGATCCTGCCGCTGCCGCCAGAGCGGCGAGCGCAGTTGGAGGAGCGGCTGAAGACTGCCCGCCGTTTCCGTCCCCAGACGGTAATTGCCCAGCTCACCGAAGCCCAGGTCGCCACCTTCAGCGTCAACCAGCATCGCTTCCCCGGCTTCTCAGTGCAGGCGGGATTGAAACGCTTCTACCCCCACGGCGCCAGCCTCACCCACGTATTGGGTTACGTTTCCCGCATCAACGACAGCGATCAGGAGCGGATCGAGCAGGAGGGTGAGCGGGCCCGTTACGCCGCTAGCCGCAACATCGGTAAGCAGGGGATCGAACGATTCTACGAGCGCCAGCTGCACGGTGAGCCCGGGATGCAGGAGGTGGAGGTCAACAACCGTGGCCGAATCGTTCGAACTGTGAGTGCTACCGCGCCCACCTCCGGCCAGGATCTCTACCTGACCCTGGATCTCGGCCTGCAGAAACACGCGGAAAGACTGTTAGACGGTCGACGCGGCGCCGTGGTGGCGATGGATCCCCGCGATGGCGGGATCCTGGCGCTGGTCTCCAGCCCCAGCTACGACCCCAACCTCTTCGTCTCCGGGATCTCCGGCGGTGACTACAACCGCCTGCTCAACGACAAGAACCGGCCGCTGATCAATCGCGCCACCCAGGGGCAATACGCCCCCGCCTCCACGGTGAAGCCACACCTGGCCCTGCTGGGACTGGAGAAGGGACACATCACGGCGAAAACCAAGATCTGGGATCCCGGCTGGTGGCAGATCCCCGGCGTAGACCGTCGCTACCGGGACTGGAAGCGGTGGGGCCATGGCTGGGTCGACCTCAATATGGCGATCGCCCACTCCTGCGACCCCTACTTCTACGATCTGGCTTACAAGACCGGCATCAACGACATCAGCCAGTTCATGTATCAGTTCGGTTTCGGACAGAGCACCGGCGTGGATATCCTGGAGGAGGCCGTTGGCAACATGCCGACCCGGGACTGGAAGCGGATCCGTTACAAGGAGCCCTGGTACATCGGCGACACCATCTCTGTGGGGATCGGCCAGGGCTACTGGACCGCAACGCCGCTCCAGCTGGCGCTCTCCACCACCATCCTCGCCAACAGTGGCGAGCGCTTCGTGCCCCACTTCCTCAAGGCCCTGGGGAAGGATGATGAGCGGGAGGATCAGTTGCCCGAGCAGCGTCCGCCGATGGAGCTTAAGCGCCCGGAAGCCTGGAAGCAGGTCCAACATGCGATGTACCTGACCGCGCACCAACGCGGTGGCAGCGGCTATCGCCAGTTTAACGATGCCCCCTACACCTCCGCAGTCAAGACGGGTACCGGCCAGGTCTTCGGACTGGCGGAGGACGCCGACTACGATGACGAATCGGTGTCGGAGCACCTGCGGGACAATGCCCTTTTCGTGGGCTATGCCCCCTACGATGCACCGGAGATCGTCATCGCCATCGTACTGGAGAACGCAGGCTGGGGGGGCGCCAACGCCGGCCCCGTAGCCCGCGCCATGTTTGATTACTACCTGGATCCCGACTATGTCGCTCCCTGGGATCAACCGCCGGTCGAGAGTGAGGAAGCGGAATAATGTCCAAAGTGATCCAGCGTCCCAACCTGTGGACGCGCCTGCACCTTGACCTGCCCCTGCTGTTCGGCCTGCTGCTGCTGATGGGGTTCGGTATGCTGGTGCTCTACAGCGCCAGTGGCGAGAGTGCCGCCATGTTGGAGCGCCAGCTGGTGCGGGTCACCCTAGGGTTGCTGGTGATGTTCGTGCTGGCCCAGCTCAACCCCGAATTCTACCGGCGCTGGGCGCTGCCGATCTTTATCCTCGGGATCGGTCTGCTGGTGATGGTGAGCCTGTTCGGTGAAGTGAACAAGGGCGCCAGACGCTGGCTCAACCTGGGGTTCATGGAGTTCCAGCCGTCGGAGCTGATGAAACTGGCGTTCCCCCTGATGATGGCCTGGTACATCAGCCAGTTTCCTCTGCCACCACGTAAGCGCTACCTCTTTGGCGGTGCCCTGATCCTGCTGGTGCCTACCCTGCTGATCGCCTCCCAACCGGATCTGGGCACCTCCATTCTGGTCGCCTCCTCCGGCGTTTTCGTGCTCTTTCTCTCCGGCATGAGCTGGGCAGTGATCGGCGTCTGTGCCCTGCTTCTGCTGAGCTTCCTGCCGGTGCTCTGGTTCTTCCTGATGAAGGATTACCAGCGCACCCGGGTTCTGACCCTGCTGGATCCGGAGAAGGATCCCCTCGGCGCCGGCTATCACATCATTCAATCCAAGATCGCCATCGGCAGCGGCGGACTGGAGGGTAAGGGGTGGCTGCAGGGCACCCAATCACAGCTGGACTTCCTGCCAGAACGCCACACCGACTTCATCTTTGCCGTCCTCGGCGAGGAGTTTGGCTTTGTCGGCATCCTGCTGCTGATGGCCCTCTACCTGTTCATCATCGGCCGGGGCCTGGTGATCGCCAGTCAGGCACAAACCGCCTTTTCCCGTTTGGTGGCTGGTTCCCTGACCCTGACCTTTTTTGTTTACCTTTTCGTTAATGTCGGCATGGTTTCCGGCTTGCTGCCGGTGGTGGGGGTTCCCCTGCCACTGATCAGTTACGGCGGTACATCAATGCTGACATTGATGGCTGGCTTTGGCATCCTCATGGCCATCCATACCCATCGACGTTTTATTTCACGCTAGGGACACACTATGCGCTTTATCCGTAAGGGATTACTCTGCCTCCTGCTCAGTGGCGGCGCCTTGGCCAACAATGCAGAGACCGAGTTCGTTAGCCAATGGCAGGCCGAGGGGCTCGACCGCGCCTACCTGGAGCAGGCCCTTGAACTGGCCCAGAAAGACCAGGCGGTCATCGACGCGATCACCCGCCCCTGGGAAGCCAAACCCTGGTACCAGTACTACCCCCTGTTCCTGACCGAGAAGCGACTGGCCGCGGGCCTCGCCTTCTGGCAGGAGCATGAAGCGCTGCTGGAGCAGGCCTACCAACGCTTCGGGGTGGAGCCTGAGATCGTGGTTTCGATCATCGGCATCGAGACCTTCTACGGCGGCTACCTGGGCAACTACTCAGTGCTGGATGCCCTCTACACCCTGGGCTTCCACTACCCGCCGCGACAGACCTTCTTCCGCAAAGAGCTGGGACACTTCCTGCAACTGGCCCAACAGCAGGGCTGGTCGCTGACCGAACCCAAAGGCTCCTACGCCGGCGCCATGGGCCTGGGGCAGTTTATCCCCTCCTCCTACCAGGCCTACGCCGTTGACTTTGACGGCGATGGGCAACGGGATCTCTTCACCAACCCGGCGGATGCCATCGGCTCAGTGGCGAACTACTTTGCCCGCCACCGCTGGCAGGCGGGGGAGTCGGTCGCCAGCCCCCTGACATTGGCGGACGGCGCACTGGACGACGCCCTACTGTGGGACGGTAAACCGCTTCGCCACAGTACCGAGATTCTTCAACAGCAGGGGGCCAGACTGCCCGCCAACACCAGCGGCCCAGTTGGGGTGGTGCGGCTTGAGGTCGACGAGGCGCAGTTCCAGTACCAGCTGGTGCACCCGAACTTTTACGCCATCACCCGCTACAACCGCAGTCCCCTCTATGCGATGGCGGTGTGGCAGTTCAGCCAGCAGTTGAAGCAGGGGATGCACGAGGCGGGCGATGAAAGCCAGTAAGTCGGTTGCCGGCCTGGCTCTACTGACGCTCTGGGGGTGCAGCAGCACCCCTCCTCCGGAGCCTGAGAGCCGCTACCAGATGAAGCAAGACCGGCCACCAGCGCAGGCACCGGACCTGAGCCACCTTGAGCCGCTTCAGCCGCGCTATGAACCCCTGAGCCGGGGCGGGAACCGGGACTACCAGGTGTGGGGGATCCACTACGAAGTGCTGGACAGCGCAGAGGGCTACATCAAGGAGGGGATTGCCTCCTGGTACGGTGCCAAATTTCATGGTCACCTCACCTCCAACGGTGAGACCTATGACATGTACAGCTTCTCCGCCGCCCATCGCAGTCTCCCCCTGCCCACCTATGCCCGGGTCACCAACCTTGAAAATGATAAATCGCTGATCGTGCGTATCAATGACCGAGGCCCTTTCCATCCGGACCGGGAGATCGATCTCTCCTACGCCGCGGCCTGGCACCTGGGTGTGCTCAAAAGCGGTACCGCCCGGGTGCGGGTGGAGGCGATCCACCTGGCGCCGGAGCCAACCCCGCGGCCCCCCGAGCCCAGTGAGACGTTCTACATCCAGCTGGCCGCCAGTACGGACAGAAGCAACGTTGATCGGCTAAAACGGCAGATCCAGGGAGAAACTTCCCTTCCAGCACGGGTGACTCTGCAGGACAGCTTGTATAAACTCCAGCTAGGTCCCTTTGCCGACCGTCAGGAGAGCCAGCGTTGGCTGGAGACCCTGAAGGCATCCGGCTACAACCAGGCTTTCACCGTCACGGCCCCGACCCTATCGCCCGCGAAATCGAGTGCGCGCTGAATCAGCCGACGCACCCCGCGATAGCCACGCCGTCATCATCAGGAAACCGTTCACAACGACATGAATTTGATCAAACGCACCTTCGCCACCCTAACCACTGTCCTCGCCTGCGCCAGTGCGTCCGCTTCCCCCATGGTGATCCCCAACGCCCCTACCGTTGCCGCCGGCTCCTATGTGCTGATGGATTACAACACCGGGCGGATCCTTGCGGAGAACAACGCCAACGAGCAGCGGGCCCCGGCCAGCCTCACCAAGTTAATGACCTCCTACGTCCTCGGCCAAGAGGTCAACAGTGGCAACGCCGCCCTGGAGGACATGGTGACCGTCTCCGAAAAAGCCTGGGCCAAGAACTTTCCCGGCTCCTCGGTGATGTGGATCGAGGTCGGCACCCAGGTCAAGCTGGAGGATCTCTACCGCGGTATGGTGATCCAATCCGGTAACGATGCCTGTGTCGCCATCGCTGAGCATATCGCCGGCACCGAGTCCGCCTACACGGATCTGATGAATGCCTGGGCCGCCAAGCTGGGGATGCAGAGTACCCACTTTGCCAACAGCCACGGCCTCGACGCATCGGACCAACTCACCTCCGCCTACGACATGGCCCTGCTGGGCCAGGCGATCGTTCGCGATATCCCGGAGCACTACCACCTCTACTCGGAGCGTGAGTTCACCTATAACAACATCCGCCAGCACAACCGTAACGGCCTGCTGTGGGACCGCAGTCTCAATGTAGATGGCCTCAAAACCGGTTATACCAGCAACGCCGGCTACAGCCTGGTCAGTTCTGCCACCCGCGGTGACATGCGCCTGATCGCCGTGGTGATGGGCACCAAGAGCCCCCAGGCCCGCGAAGCGGAAAGCAAGAAACTGCTTAACTACGGTTTCCGTTTCTTCGAGACCGTCACCCCCTACAAGGCCGGTGAGGAGTTCGTTGCCGAGCCGCTCTATTACGGCAACAAGCCGGAGGTAAAACTCGGGGTACTGGAAGACACACCGGTCACGATCTACCGTGGCCAGGCGGACCAGCTCAAGGCGGATTTCCAACTGGACCAGGAGCTCAAGGCCCCCCTGTACCGGGGTGATCGGGTCGGAACCCTCTACTTCAAGCTGGACGGCCAGGACATCGCCACCTATCCGCTGACGGTGTTGGAAGATGTCGAAGAGGGCAGCTGGTTCTCCAAGCTGCTGGATTACCTGAAGCTGCTGTTTCTCTCCTTCTTCAACTGAATCAGCCACTTCACTTGGTAACCCTGGGGCGGTCTTCGGACCGCCCCAGCTTCGTTGGGGCCGCGGCCCCAGTCGGGGCTTGAATTTTGATATAATCACCCCCAATTTACGGCCATCTGACGTTTTGCCGGAGTAAGTAAGATGCAAACCAAATTTGATGAACTGCTGGATTTTCCCTGCGCCTTTCCGTTTAAAGTGCTGGGTGTTGCCCATGAGACCCTGTCGGATCGGGTAGTGGAAGTGCTGCAGCGCCACGCCCCTGGTGACTACACCCCGACCCAGAAGCCCTCCTCCAAGGGCACCTATCTGTCAGTCACTGTGACCTGCACCGTTACCAGCAAGGAGCATGTTGAACTGCTCTACACCGAGCTGGCAAAAATTGATGGAGTTCGAGGGGTCCTTTAAAAGTGTGATCTCTCTGGCATTGGGTCAGACCATCGGTATAATGCTGACAACCCTATTTCAGCCAAGAGCGGTTTTCATTTGGTTGCCAGCACCCTCATCATTCGACATCTCGGACGCCAGCCCTACGAACCGGTCTGGCGCGCCATGCAAGCCTTCACCGATCAACGCGACGACAGCTGTGCCGACGAGCTATGGCTGGTGGAGCACGATCCTGTCTTCACTCAGGGCCAGGCCGGCAAGGCGGAGCATCTGCTCGCACCCGGCGAGATCCCGGTGGTGCAGGTGGATAGAGGGGGCCAGATCACCTACCACGGTCCTGGTCAGCTGGTGGCCTACCCGCTGCTGAACCTAAAGCGCCATAAACTGGGGGTGCGCCAGCTGGTGACCGAAATTGAGCAGAGCCTCATTGAGCTGCTGTCGCACCATGAGATCATCGCCCAAGCCCGTCCTGATGCCCCCGGCGTCTATGTCGAAGGGCGCAAGGTGGCGTCACTGGGACTGCGGATCCGCAAAGGGTGCTCCTTCCATGGTCTGGCACTCAACGTGGATATGGATCTCGCCCCCTTCCTGCGCATCAACCCCTGCGGCTATGCCGGAATGGAGATGGTGCAGACCAGGGCTCTCGGCGGGCCGGACACGGTCGAACAGGCGGGCCGGGAGCTTATCGATATCATGGTCAACCGCCTCGGTTATGAGCACGTACAACAAGTAGAGGGAATGCCCCATGTCTGAATCCCCCGTACGCCTGCAGCCAGGCGTCAAGCTGCGCGACGCCGACAAGGTGGCGCGGATCCCGGTCAAAGTCGTGCCCAGCAACCGCGATGAGATGCTGCGCAAGCCGGACTGGCTCAAGATCAAGCTGCCGCCGACCAGCGAGCGCATCGATGAAGTGAAGAGTGCGATGCGCAAGCATGGCCTGCACTCCGTCTGTGAGGAGGCCTCCTGCCCCAACCTGTCGGAGTGCTTCCACCACGGAACCGCCACCTTCATGATCCTCGGGGCGATCTGCACCCGCCGCTGCCCCTTCTGTGACGTGGCCCATGGCCGTCCGCTGAAGCCGGACCCCCAGGAGCCGGTCAAGCTGGCCCGCACCATCCGGGATATGAAGCTGAAGTACGTGGTGATTACCTCGGTGGACCGGGATGACCTCCGTGACGGTGGCGCCCAGCACTTTGCCGACTGCATCCGCGAGATCCGTGCCCTCAATCCCCACATCAAGATCGAGATCCTGGTGCCGGACTTCCGCGGTCGCATCGACCGAGCGCTGGAGATCCTCAAGGATACGCCGCCGGATGTGCTCAACCACAACCTGGAAACCGCACCGCGCCTCTACCGGATGGCCCGTCCTGGCGCCAGCTACCAGTGGTCCCTGGAACTGCTGAAGAAGTTCAAGCAGCAGCACCCGGATGTGCCCACCAAGTCCGGGCTGATGATGGGGCTGGGGGAGACCAACGAGGAGATCCGCTCGGTACTGGACGACCTGCGCGCCCACGACGTGGAGATGCTGACCCTGGGGCAGTACCTGCAGCCGAGCCGCCACCACCTGCCGGTGAAGCGCTACGTGCCGCCAGCGGAGTTCGACGAGCTCAAGGCGTATGCCCATGAGATAGGCTTCGCCCACGCGGCCTGCGGCCCACTGGTTCGCTCCAGCTACCATGCGGATCTGCAGGCGCAGGGCAAGGAAGTGAAGTAGCCCCTGCCCGATCAAGAAAGGCCCCATCTGGGGCCTTTCCTGTATCTGCAGCGGGGGTTAATCCAGTGCCTGGGACATCAGGACCGCGTCCTCCCGCCCGGCGCCCCCCGGGTAGTAGCCTTTGCGTCGGCCATCCTCCTGAAACCCCAGTTTCCGGTAGAGCCCTACCGCCGCGGCGTTGCCGGCGCGTACCTCCAGGTAGCAGAACCGTGCGCCCCGCGCCCTGGCCGATTCCAGGCCCCGCTCCAGCAGGGCACGTCCCAAGCCGCTTCCCTGCCTCGTTGGCACAACACAGAGATTCATCAGGGTCACCTCATCGAGCACCTGCTGAAACAGGCAAAACCCCAGCGCTCCCCCATCCTCCACCAACAACACTTCACCCCAGTAGGGCGGTTGCAGCGAGGAAGCTAACGTCTCCCGACTCCAGGGGTAAGGGTGGGCGGAACGCTCCACTTCGTAGAGTCGATCCAGCCGTTCGGGGGAGAGCCAATCGGTGCCCAGGGGGGCGAAGGTCACTGCCAACGCTGTAACCCCTGCCAGAGACGCCGCTTCGCTTCGACGCTGCCACAGAGCTCCGACAGCGGCAGTGAGCGCAACTCTGTTGCGGTCGCAACCCGGTATTGATCCAGGTGCCAGCGGCGCTTGGCTCTGGCCTCGTCGGCACTGGTCACCACCACACACTGCGCAGGCTCAATCGCCAGGTAGCGCAACACGTCGCGCACCAGCGGGTGCGCAAGGGGATCTTCGGCGTCGGTCACCAACGCCAGTTCAGCCAGCGGTTGAACACGGCGGTAAGGGGTAACGCCCATCTGCTGCAGCGCAGCCACCTGGCGGGGAGAGAGGAGAGAGTCGGTCATCGCCATAGGGTATCACAAGGAACCCGGCGGGCGAGGCAGCCAAGGGGGAAATCCCCTAACGCGAGCCGACCTAACCCCCTGCTGCCAACGTCGGCGCGCTCTGACGACTCCGGTACCGCATCAGGCGCCGTGTTGCATGATGGGCTGACTCTCGTTTGCACGGGCTGGCCCGTCGCAAAGCTGCACCGCCAACCTCTCTATCCGCTCACGCCAGGCCAACCGGTCGAGCCAGGCGTTTGGCAGGGCCGAGCGTCCATAATAGGTGCCGGCCAGTTGCCCGAAGATGGCAGCCGTCGTATCCGCGTCATCGCCGAGATTAGCCGCCAGCAGCGCGCCTTCGCGGAAGCCGTCGCTGTGCGTGAAACACCACAACGCCGCCTCCAACGACTGCACCACGTAACCGGTGCCGAAGATCTCGCTGCGCGCCTTGTCCCGGTAATCGCCATTGGCGATGGCCTGGATCTCCGGATGCCAGTCCTGCCGCACGGCCTCCAGCTCGGGGCTGGGCCGAAACAACAGCGCTGATTTGTCCGGCCGGGTGCCGGCATTGAGCAATCGGTGCAGGAGGTAGGTCATCAACTCGCAGGCAGCGATGGCCCGCGGCTCGGCATGGGTAGTGATGCTGCAAAGTCGCGCAGCATTCAGGGCCGTCGCCAGATCCGACCCATGATGGAACAGCGCCACCGGCGCCAGCCGCATCAGGCTGCCGTTACCGGCACTCCACTCCCCGTCGCTGCCCGCCATCGGGTTGCCGTCCGCCTCGAAGCGGTTCAGCGCCTGGGCCACGGTAGTGCCGATATCGAAACACTCGCCGGTACAGGAGTTTTCCCCTTGACGATACCAGCGCAGATAACGATGCATCTGGTCGGCGAGATCGTTGCGCCCGGTTTCCACCAGGCTCTGAGCTAAACAGAGCGCCATGGCGGTGTCGTCGGTCCACTGGCCGGGCGCTAACCGGAAGGGCCCGCCGCCCACCAGATCCGTCAGATGCGCATAGCTGTCCTTAGGCTGGAACTCCAAAGTGGTGCCCAGCGCATCCCCGAGCGCCAGCCCCAGCAGCGCCCCTTGTGCCTTGTCATACCGTTGTTCCATCACGATTCCCTCTCCCTTTCCATTATCGCCGCACCCGGTAGATGGCCGTCACCCGCCCCCCCTGCACCTCCATGATCACCGCCTGACCGTTGCGGCGATGAAAGTGGTAGCGGCTAAGGGCGATGCCGCCCTCCGGGTACTCCAGTTGTTCAATAAAGTTCGGACGACCGCAGAGACTGAACAGTATCCCGGTGTCATCGCCCACCTTGATGAGCGAGGTGGAGCTGCAGCGGTACGCGGGTACCCGCCACTCCACGGCACAGAGCGAGGGCACCACCCACAGCCCCAGCAACGCGACTTTGCAGACGAGTTTCATCGGCGATCCCTCCTAAAGTGTCTGTAGCGGTGCCCGACAGTCACCACCTCGCCCCCATCAAGCACCAGGTAGTGGCGTCGAAACCGTTCTGGGATCCGACTTATGCAGCGTTTCGCCCTCTGCCAGGCTCCCTTGCCAAAGAACACCACTTCACGGCCCCGATGAAAATCGGACTGCCCAAAGGCGAGCAGCAGTTCGATGGAGGCCATTGGGATGGCCCGCTGCTGCATGCGCTGGTGTGCATGGGGTGTCAACATGATGCGCTCCTTCGATTCCGTGGTGATAGACAAAGCATATGTAGCCAATGTATACATGTCATTACTGGCTACATAAACATGTCCACTGATCGAGCAGATATGCACAACACCGATATCAAACTGGACCTCCAACTGCGCTTTCGCCTGATTGAGATCATCGCGCAGTGGGAGGGGCGATTGACCACCAACCACCTCTGCCAGGCCTTTGGCATCGGTCGTCAGCAGGCATCGAAGGACATCAACCACTACCTGAAGGCGTTTGCCCGGGGCGGACTCGAGTACGACCGCAGCCTGAAAGGGTACAAGCCCACCGATCAGTTTCGCCCCCAGTTTTGTCAGGGGCACGCTCATGAATACCTGCAACTGCTGGATCGACACGATGATCTTGGCGGGGTGTTGTCGTTCCTGAGCCTCAAACTGGGAGGCACCGAGGTGCTGGACGTGCCCTCACGCCATGTGGATCCACAGGTGGTCCGCACTCTGGTTCAGGCTGCCCGGGAGGGGTTGGCGGTGGAGGTGCACTACGACTCGCTCAGTTCGGTAGCGCCTGCGGATGACCCCACCCGTCTAATCCATCCACACACCCTGGTGTTCAACGGCGTTCGCTGGCATGTCCGGGCCTGGTGCGAGAAAAACCAGGCCTTCCGGGACTTCGTGATCAGCCGCTTTCGCGGCCCGGCTTCGCTGGATGACAGCCGCCCCCGGATCCGAAAAGCGGACGATCGGGAGTGGCAGCAGAGCGTGACCTGCACCTTGATCCCAAACCCGCGGCTCAGCCAGCGACAGAAGGAGGTGATCGCCAGGGACAACGGCATGGATCTGGATACCCTGTCACTGCCGCTGACTGTCCCTAAAGCGCTCCTGCCCTACTACCTAAAACGGATGGACGTGGCCCACCCCTATAATCCGCTGCTGGAGGATTTCTATCAGCAGGTGGTAGTCAAGACCCAAGCGTAGCGGCCACCCATATTGCCTCTATCCCTCCTAAACCGGGCGGGCCTCGGAAGCACAGACAAAGAACGATTTTGTCAGCTGAAACCGCCGACTAAAGCTTTCCGTTGCCGGAAGGAAGGTCCATCAGGGCAACTTGCCCGGTGTTACCAGAGACGGGGTAAAAACTGGTTTTGAGTAACAGCCGTAACCAGCTCGTTGCCGGCATCGAGCCAGGCTGTAGCAATACCACACCACCCTGCCCTTGCCGCTTTTCCAATCCACGCACTTTGCTTATATTCGCCGCATCTTAGATATGGGGCATTGAAAATCGTGCGTTTTAAAACACTTGTAGCCGTTGCGGCAACACTCGGATTAACCGCTTGCGCCACAGGGAACACCCCTGAAGCGAAAAAAAACAATACAGAGAAAGAGACCCAGGCGGCGCTGGCAAAAATTTATGAGCAACATCCAGCGGCCCGAACCACGGTGAATCAATCGGTCGGCCATGTGGTTTGCACCGGCAGCAACAGCTACCTGTTCGCCCTCTCCACGGGAGGTGGCGTCTGCTTGCTGACCGACGGCGGTCACAAATCCTACTACCGCTTCGCCACTGCCGGTGCCGGTGCCGGGATCGGCTGGAAGCAGGTGGCTTTTGTTCAGGCGTTCATGAATCGCGATGCCCTCAAGCGCTTCAAAGAAGCCGGCTATGAGGGCCAGGCGCAGGCGGAAGCCAGTGCGAAATATGAGGAGAAAGGTGACCAGGCCTCGGCCAATCAGTCCGTGGACATCAAAGGTGTAAAAACCTATCAAGTTAACCTGATGGGCGCCGCAGCACAGGCAACCGTGCAGGGTTACAAGTACTGGGAAACCGACTTCAGCGAAGACTTCATGCAAAATGCCGAGAAGTAATTCCTAAGCCATGGATCCTGGACGAGTTCCAGCATCCAGAAGCCTTTTATTAAGCCGCTGAATAGCGGCTTTTTATTTGACTTTAAATCGTGGCCAGCAAGGAAGATTGGACTTTACCGGCGACGAAACAGCCTCATAGGGGAGAGAAAACACCACAGTTTTACCGCCCAAAGCGCACCATCAACGGAAAAAAGACACAAAAAAGCCCGCTTATTCAGCGGGCTTTCTCGCTAGAGATGGCAGGGGCAGAGGGATTCGAACCCCCAACACCCGGATTTGGAATCCGGTGCTCTACCAATTGGAGCTATGCCCCTAGCGAACGAGTGAGGATTATAAGGAAGCCGGCCTAAAGGTAAAGCGCTTTTTCCCTAAAAACATCCGACTGAGCAGATATCCAGCAACCTGGCGCCCAGTGGCGATACGGCATGCCGAGTTCGGCAAGGAGGGTTCGGTCCTGAAACCCAAACGGGGCGCCAGAGTGGCGCCCCGTTCCGGGAGTAAAGCTCAGACCAGCTTGACGGGCTTTAGGCCGGAACCACCTTGGCGATGTAGGGCAGCTGACGGTAACGCTCGGCGTAATCCAGGCCGTAGCCCACCACGAACTCATCGGGGATCGCTATGCCAACGTAATCCACCGGCACATCCACGACGCGACGGGAGGGCTTATCGAGGAAGGTGACGATCTTGATGCTGGCCGGATGGCGAGTCATCAGCAGCTCCCGGACTTTCGACAGGGTACGGCCGGTGTCGATGATGTCTTCCACCAGCATCACATGCCTGCCATGGATGTTGTTGGCCAGATCCATCACGATCTTCACCTCGCCGGAGGATTCGGTGCCACCGCCGTAAGAGGAGGCGGTCATGAAGTCCATACGGACGTCACAGGTCAGGCGACGGGCCAGATCGGACATAAAGACTACAGAGCCCTTGAGCAGACCCACCAGCAACAGGTTGTCGACGTCGGCATAGTCACGGTTGATCACCTCTGCCAGCGCATCCAGTTTGGCATTGATCTCATCCTGAGAGATCATCTCCTCCAGGGTGTGCTTCATCAATTCAGTCATCTGCTTTTCAGCCTTGGTTATGTTCAGGTTTGGAGTTTTGGCCATAGCCCCAGCGGGCCATCAGCCGATGTTCGATATTCAGGTGATCCAGGATCCGGGCGACCATGAAATCCACCAGATCCTCGATACGCTTTGGTTCGTGGTAGAACCCCGGTGACGCCGGCATGATGGTGGCTCCCATCTGGGTCAGCGTCAGCATATGCTGCAGGTGAATGGCGTTGTAGGGACTCTCCCTCGGCACCAGCAGCAGTTGGCCACGCTCCTTCAACACCACGTCCGCCGCGCGTTCAATCAGAGTATTGCTCATTCCGGTAGCCACCGCCGCCAGAGTGCCTGTTGAACAGGGACAGATCACCATGCGTCGTGGGGCCCCGGAACCGGACGCCACCGGCGAAAACCATTCCGTCTTGCCATACACCTTCAGCTGCTCCGCCCGAGCGCTGAAACGCTGGGCCAGGATCCGCTCACAAGCCTCCGGTGCTGCAGGCAGTTTCAGCCCCTCCTCCTCGGCAAACACCACCCGTGCGGCGGAGGAGATCATCAGGTGAACCCGGAGGCCGGAGTGTAACAGACACGCCAGCAGGCGCAGAGCATAGGGGGCGCCAGAGGCCCCGGTGATCGCCAAAGTGATGGCTTCATCACGCTGCGGCATAGGTCGCCTCCAGCTGAGACAGCAACAGATCGTGGATCCCACCGAAACCGCCGTTGCTCATCACCACCACCACGTCACCGGGCTCTACCGCCGCCAGGACCAGTTCCGCCAGCGTGGCCACATTTGAGGCCAGGGTGACCGGGATCGGCGCTTCGGCCATAGCCGCTGCCAGATCCCATGCCAGTTCATCGGGCCTGAGCATAAAGGCGGCATCCGCCTGTGCCAGAGACGGCGCCAGGGTGTCGCTGTGAACCCCCTGCTTCATGGTGTTGGATCGTGGTTCCAGCACCGCCAGGATACGACCGCTTCCCTGCTTCGCCCTCAAGCCCGCCAGGGTGGTGGCGATGGCGGTCGGGTGGTGGGCGAAATCGTCGTAGAGGCGGATCCCGGCAACCTCACCACGCAGCTCCAGACGTCGCTTGGGCCCGGCAAAGCGGGCCAGGCTAGTGATGCCGTCTGCCGGCCGGACGCCGACATGTCGGGCAGCGGCCAGGGCCGCGAGGGCATTACTGATGTTGTGATCGCCAATCAGGTCCCAGCGGACCTCCCCCTGCACTTCGCCCTGGAACAGAACCTCGAAGTGGCTGCCCTCCTCGTTGAGCTTGCGGGTCTGCCAGCCCGCTTCACTCTCCAGCGGCACGGCTTCACTCCAGCACCCCATCGCCAAGGTTTCCGACACCGCATCGACGCCGTCCGGGTAAAGGATCTGGCCGCTGGCAGGCACCGTGCGGATCAGGTGGTGGAACTGGCGCTGGATATCGGCCAGGGAATCGAAGATATCGGCATGATCAAACTCGAGATTGTTGATCACCAGAGTCCGGGGGCGGTAGTGCACGAACTTGGAGCGCTTATCGAAAAAGGCGCTATCATATTCATCCGCCTCCACCACGAAGAAGGGCGTCTCCCCCATGCGGGCGGAAACCCCAAACTCTCTCGGCACGCCACCGATCAGAAACCCAGGGGCCAGCTGGTTATCCTCCAGCAGCCAGGCCAGCATCGAGGCGGTCGTGGTCTTGCCATGGGTACCGGACACCGCCAGCACCCACCGCTCCTTGAGGATGTGATCCGCCAGGAACTGGGGACCAGAAGTGTAACTGATGCCGCGGTCCAGCACCGCTTCGACGCAGGGATTGCCCCGGCTCATGGCGTTGCCTATCACCACCAGATCCGGCGCAGGATCCAGCTGACCGGGATCGTAACCCTCGATCAGTCCTATCCCCTGCTGCTCAAGCTGGGTGCTCATCGGTGGGTAGACATTGAGATCCGAACCGGTGACCCGGTGGCCCGCGGAGCGCGCCAACAGCGCAATGCCCCCCATGAAGGTGCCGCAGATCCCGAGAATGTGGATATGCATAGAAAATCCGTGCGTCTCGATAAAAACGGTATTGTAACGGATCCCGGTCGCCACCTGCACGGTGGATCTGGAAGTTAGGACGTTTAGACGTCCATATTGACAGGCGGCCAGAAAAAACCTACATTGCCGCTCCCCGTGACAAAGGACCCGTCAACGGCAAAAAACGCGCAAGGAGATGCCCGTTCCCTTTGAAAGAGAATCGACCATGAGTTCCATCCAGGCCACCGCCACCCCAGTGACCAGAAGCTCTGCCCTGGCACTGCTGCCGCTGATGATCTACCTCGCCCTGTTCGTGGGTGCCGGCGTCTATTTCCAGCTGCAGGGTACCGAGTTTGCGTTCTACCAGCTCTCCCCTGTGGTGGCGATCCTGCCGGCCATCATCCTGGCTCTGGCCCTGAGCAAGCAGCGCCTGAACGACGCCATCGAGACCTTCATGAAGGGGATCGGCAACCACAACATCATTGCCATGTGCCTGATCTACCTCCTTGCGGGCGCCTTTGCGGCGGTGGCCAAGGCCACCGGCGGGGTGGACGCCACCGTGGCTCTGGGGCTCACCCTGATCCCCGCCTCCCTGCTGCTGCCTGGTCTGTTTCTCATCTGTGGCTTTATCGCCACCTCCATGGGCACCTCCATGGGCACCATTGCCGCCGTTGCCCCTGTGGCACTGGGAATCGCCCAGCAGGCGGGGATCGAGCCGGCCCTGATGGCCGGTGTGGTGCTGTCCGGCGCCATCTTCGGTGACAACCTCTCCATCATCTCCGACACCACCATCGCCGCCACCCGCACCCAGGGCGCCGAGATGAAGGACAAGTTCCGGGAGAACATCCGCCTGGCTGCCCCCGCCGCCCTGCTGGCCCTGCTGCTCTTTACCCTGGCCGGTTCCGGGCAGGCTGAGCTGGCGCCGCAGACGCTGGAGCTGACCAAAGTCCTGCCCTACCTGACCATCCTGGTGCTGGCGGTACTGGGCCTGAATGTCTTTTTGGTCCTCACCATCGGTATCCTGCTGGCGGGTCTGACCGGCATGATAGGTACCGACTACAGCCTGATGACCTTCGGCCAAGATATCTACGCCGGCTTTAGCAACATGCAGGAGATCTTCCTGCTGTCGATGCTGGTGGGTGGCCTCGCTGCACTGATGACCCAACAGGGGGGCCTCACCTGGCTGACCAAAAAGATCACCGCCCTGCTGGGTAAGCGCAGCAGCGCCGCCAGCACCCAGCTTGGGATCGGCGCCCTGGTGGCCAGCACCAACGCCTGCATCGCCAATAACACCGTGGCGATCATCGTCGCCGCCCCGGTGGCCAAGGAGCTGGCACAGCAGCATGGTGTCTCCCCGCGCCGCGCCGCCGCCACCCTGGACATCTTCGCCTGCATTATCCAGGGCCTGCTGCCCTACGGTGCCCAGGCGCTGCTGCTGGCCTCCACCTTCGCCCTTTCACCCTTTACCCTGGTGGGCTACGCCTGGTACTGCTTTATCCTGGCGGCCTTCGCCCTGGGCAGCATCGTCTGGCGCACCCGCCAAAAGGGCTGATCGCCCGACAACAAAAAACGGCCCTTCGAGGGCCGTTTTTCGTCTAACGAACTGTTTTGAATTGTGCTTTACCCAACCGTTCGCGAGGACAACCTAGTGCAGTCGAGCACCAAGTTCTTAGGGACTGGGCTCTCGGCCCGAGTTCCTAAGAGCCGGAACAAAGCCTGAGGCTTCTGGGCTTACACGAAAGGGGAGCCTATTTAGGATCAGCGATTGAGTCGATGAAGCTCACCGGACGACCGCATCACAGCCGATGCAGAGTTCAGACTCCTGCCTCCCCCCTTACAGGGGAAGCAGGAGGATCTGGTACTCGTAGCGATCGAAGAAGCTGGGATCATTCGGCTCGGACTTTCGGATCTCACTGCGATAGTCGTGCGCATTCAAGCCATTGTTGTAGCCGTAGAGGAATACCTCCAGCATTGGGGCGGAGAGCTGCTCAAGCGAGTGCATCACCGCATCCGGCAGCTCCAACGCCGGAACCGTCCCTTTCAGCGGAGCCTCCACCTGCCACATCGTGGGACCCGCCTGGTCATAAAGGGTCACCAGTGCCAAATTTTTTCCCGGACTGAAGTGCTTGAAATCGTAACTCGACGCCGCATCTTCGGTCATGCCCCGCAGCAGCTTGACCGATTCGTTCAGGAACGGGGAGGGATCCTCCGGCAGAACAATGGTGGCAGCCCCCTCTTCGATTCGCTCCCGCTCCAAATGAAAATAGGTGACCCCCCCGAACTCAGCAGCATCCAGGTAGTCATGCGAATAGGCGGACACCAGGCTGCGTGTGCTCGACCCGGGGAAGTAGTAGGGCTCTTTCCAGGTACGGCCATAATAACGATGGACCCGCTCCCCGTCGGCCGTGAGCCCGAAGGTCATGGTGTTGTAGTCCGGCACATTGACGGTCAAGGTGACCCGCTCGCCAACACCAGAGGCATCGGCAAACACCTCGGGAGCCAGCACCAAAGTCGGGTTGCTATCCCAATCCACCTCGATGAGCGTCGCCAGTACCTCACCGGTGCTGTTTGCCCCATCCAGGACCAGATCGATGGGCTGCCACTGCCCTTCGCTCTGGCAGAGATTCAGTTGCTGCCTCTCCGACAGCCTCTGAGCTTGGGAGAAGATACCATTTTGGTAAGTGAGCCGAATTTCACTGTCCCAGTACTTTGAAACCAGGTCATTGGCTTCGATGGTGACATCCCGACAGTGGCACCCCGCCTTGGATGCCATGTTGGGGAAATAGCGCTCGATGGTGTCACCGGAGCGCCAGTCCACAAAGGTTTGCACCAGGGTTCCCGCGCTACCATCTTGGTCCGTCCCCTCGCCAATCAAACTGACATGCGCCCCGCCCTGCGGCCAGGAGAGGCTCAACTGCCCCTCTGAATCGGTTTTTGCCGTCGAGAGAATCCGGCCATCTAAGTGGTGGATCACCACCTCGGCGCCGGCCATTGGCGACTCGATACCGCAATAGTTGTAGCTCGTCGTTTCGACGTGGAGCACCCCTTCTGCCGGACCCGGATTCCCACTGTCACTCCCATCTGAAGAGCCCCCGCAACCGACCAGGGCCGTCGCCGCCAGCAATGCACTGTAAATTGTCTTATCCATGACTTGTTCCCTTATTGGCATCCAATTTTCCAAGACTCACCCATGCTACATCGCGTCAGACTTCAAGCCAATTTTGTTGCTCTGCTGTAATTCAGATGGTTATGAGTCGATTAGTTGCCTCAGGGCCAGGCTTGAGCGCTGCTTTTCCCCAGCGGTTTCGCTATCATTAGCCCGCCCTTGTGAACCACTTTAGGACCCTCCTCATATGCAAAGCCTGAGTCAATTCCTGACCGAGCGCGGCGTCGACCCGCAACTGCAACCTCTGCTTCAAGCCCTGGCCCAGTGTGGCGTCGAGATCAGCCAACTGGTGCGCCGCGGTGCCCTGGCCGGGGTACTGGGCGCCACCGAAACGGAAAACGTGCAGGGAGAGACCCAGAAGAAGCTCGATGTGATCGCCAATGACCTGATCAAGCAGCGGCTGGCGGCAGAGCCTTCGGTCAAAGCGATGGCCTCTGAGGAGGAAGATCACACCGTGGACGCCCATGCCGACGGCCACTACCTGGTCAGCTTCGACCCGCTCGATGGCTCCTCCAATATCGACATCAACTCCCTGGTCGGCACCATCTTCTCCGTCCTGCCGGCGTCGGACCGTAAGGGCGAAGCCGCCTTCATGCAGCCGGGGATCAACCAGGTGGCCGCCTGTTATGTCCTCTACGGCCCGGCCACGGTGTTGGCCCTGACCACCGGGGAGGGCACCAGCCTGTTCAGCCTGGATCCGGATACCGGGGAGTTTCTGCTGGTGGAGGATGCTATGACCATCCCCGCAGAAACCAACGAATTTGCCATCAACGCCTCCAACCAGCGCTTCTGGCAACCGGCGATGCAGAGCTACATCGCCGATCTGCTGGCGGGCGACACCGGACCACGGGGTAAGAATTTCAACATGCGCTGGATCGCCGCCATGGTGGGCGACGTCCACCGCGTGCTGTGCCGGGGCGGGATCTTCACCTACCCGACCGACACCAAGAACCCGGCCAAGCCCTACAAACTGCGCCTGATGTATGAAGCCAACCCCATGGCAATGCTGGTGGAACAGGCCGGTGGCAGCGCTTCCACCGGCTACGAGCGGATCCTCACCCTGCAGCCGGAAGCGATCCACCAGCGGGTCGCGGTGATCCTCGGCTCCCGCGATGAAGTGGCCGCCTGCCTCGGCTACCACAGCCAGGCCTAAGCGCCCACTTTTCGGCAAAACGTGCCCCTTATCACGGGATAAGGGGCCATGTATACTTGCGGCACTTTCTTCCAGCTCAAATCAAGGAGTGGCTGCATGAGTTTGAATCACGTCCCTGCGGGCAAGAGCTTGCCGGATGACATCTACGTCATCATCGAAATCCCCGCCAATCACGACCCCATCAAGTACGAAGTGGACAAGGACAGTGGCGCTCTGTTCGTGGACCGCCTGATGAAGTCCCCCATGTTCTACCCGGCCAACTACGGCTATGTGAACCACACCCTCTCCCTGGATGGCGATCCCGTGGATGTGCTGGTTCCCACCCCCTTCCCGCTGCAACCCGGTTCCGTGATCCGCTGCCGCCCGGTCGGGGTGCTAAAGATGACCGACGAGTCCGGTGAGGATGCCAAGGTGATCGCCGTTCCCCACACCAAGCTGTCCCAGGAGTATGACCACATCCAGGACGTGAACGACCTGCCTGAGCTGCTCAAGGCGCAGATCAAGCAGTTCTTCGAGCGTTACAAGGAGCTCGAAAGCGGGAAGTGGGTGCAGGTGGACGGTTGGGATGACGCCGCCGCGGCTCGGGCGGAGATCCTCAGCTCCGCAGAGCGTTACGAGCAGAAGTAACACTACGTCGATACGCCTCGCCCGGTCTCCTAGTGGCGACGAAGCGCTACCAGCTTCTGCTGGTAGCGCTTTTTCTGATCTGATGGGGCCAGTTTCTCCGCTTCCTTGAGGTGGCGTTCACTGAGCCGGCGCTGGCCATTGCGGTAATAGGCCCGCGAGAGACCGAAGTGAAACTCGTGACGGTACTCCGCCAGCGCCAAAGCACGCTGAAACATCCGAACCGCGTCATCGAATTCGCCCGCCTGCAGCGCCTGCTCGCCCATGTCGAAATAGTAATAGGGATTGCGGATCCGCTTTAACTCCAGCCGGGCATGCACCGCCTGCCACTCCTGCAACCGCCCCTGGCTGGCGAGCAAAATGGCCAGGTTGTGCAGTGCATCCAGCTCCGACTCAGGCAGTTGGATGGCATAGCGATACACCTGCTCCGCCTCCCGCTCCATGCCATGACGCCGGTAAAGCACCCCCAGGGTATTCCATACCGCTGCGTAATCCGGGTGTTGCTGGTGAGCCATCTTCAGCAGCGCATAGGCCCGGTCTCGCTCCTCGGCGACCATCGCTTCCGCGGCCATGTTGTTGTAGTAGCGTGCCAGCAGCTCCGACGTTGAGAGCACTCGGATATCGTATCCGCGCAGTTGGTTACCAGGCAGGAAGTCGATGGTGGTGGCGTTACTGGAGAGCAGGATCCGGTCCGCTTTTCGACGAGGGGTGAGCCGCAGGTTGACGTGACCATTGATCAGGTAGAGTCCCCCTTGACGATCCCACACCGGCGGTGCCTCCACCAGTTGATACTGCACCTGCAGATCCAGCGCATCCGCCAGGGCGGTGGTCATCAAAACCAGTGACATGCAGTTGCCGGCCCCGGCCGCGAAGGTCTCGGCAGCGTTCCGCGTCCAGCGGCTATCGTACTCCAGCCGCCCCTCCTCGAAGAGGTAATCCGCCAGAGCCTGTTGGGGGTTGTGGGATCGGGCCAGGGTCTGCACCAGTTGGTTCATGGCCGGTGAGCGCTCAAATACCTGTTGCGGCCTCGGAACCGAAACCGTCGGATCAAAGCCCTCGTCATGCCACAGTGCCGGGGGAGCGACCGGCACAGAGGTGGCACAGCCCGTGAGCAGGGCGATAGCAAACCATATCCAGCGCATACTCCAAGCTTAGTCGCACACCAAGGTTTTGCGCCTGGCAGCGGGGATTCCGAACCTGTCCAGGCTGAGCCTTTTTGGAGGTTGCCACGCCAGCCGTCACTTACCCTCGCCGACACGGCGGTATTTGGGAGCCTATCGGCTAAGCTCAAGGCTCTACGATGGAAGGGGACATCCGATGATCAAAGGGCTGAAAATCTTGCTCATAGTAATCACCGTGCTGGTGATTCTGGGCCTTGCCCTGCCCCGCGACTTTCGCGTTTATCGGGAAATCGAGATCGCCGCTCCGCCAGAATCGATCTACCCCTACCTCAACGAGCTGTTTCTCTGGCCCCTCTGGGCCCCCTGGAGTGACCCAAACACCCGCTTCACTATTGGCACGCCCGCCAGCGGGATCGGCGCCCAGCAGAGTTGGGAGGATGACAGTGGAGGGGGACAGATGACGATCGTGGCCTCGGATCCCCGCTTCGGGATCCGCTACGAGATCCGCTACGGCAACAGTGCCAAAGTCTATCCGGCACAAGTGGGATTTCAACGGGTAGCCCCAGAGCAAACGCGGGTGTATTGGCAGATGGAGGGGGAGATCGACTCCCCCATAGTGGGGCCCTTCCTGGCCCTGTTGACGGGGACGATGATCGGCGACCCTTTCGAGCAGGGCCTGTCGAAACTGAAATGGCTGGTGGAGTCCCCCACCACAGAGACCCCAGAGACGCCGGCAGCCAGTGCGGAGTGATCCTCACTCGCTCCCCCCTTCCTGGTCTCCGTTATACCACCGCCCTGCGAATCTCATCCAGGCAGTCTGGGTCCCCAGGCTCGAACCAATCCAACTCCGGGGCCAGTCCCACCACCTCTCCGACGACAATGGCGGCAGGAGAGGGGAGCGTTTCACTGGCCGCCAGTTCCGCCAGGTTGGACAAAGTGCCGATGAGACGCTGCTGGCCCGGCTGGCTGGCCTGACCCACGATCGCCACTGGGTAGTCAGGTGACATTCCTGCCTGCAGAAGGCCATCCCGGATGGACGCCGCCCGCTTTTGTCCCATGTAGATAACCAGGGTGTGGCCGCACGCCACGTAGGGCCGCCAATCCTCTATCTCCGCGCCTCCCTTTCCACGCCCCGTGATCAAGGTAACCCCCTGCGAATGCGCCCTGTGGGTCAGGGGCATCGCCCCGTAGGCACTGCAGGCGCTGGCAGCCGTCACGCCGGGCACCACTCGATAGGGAACCCCGGCCCTTTTGAGCGCCATCATCTCCTCTCCAACTCGGGCGAACATCATCGCGTCGCCCCCTTTCAGGCGCACCACGCGACGGCCGCTGACCGCCTTGGCCACCATCACACGCTCGATCTCCCGCTGGTCCATGCTATGGGTGCCACACCGCTTACCCACCGGGATCCGTTCCACCCGCTCAGGCAGCAGAGCCAGGATCGCCTCGCTGACCAGCGCATCGTGCAGCACCACGTCCGCCTGTTGCAGGGCACTGTAGGCATGTAGGGTCAACAACCCCGGATCGCCCGGGCCGGCGCCCACCAGGACCACCGGCTCAGCCGCCGTGGTAGGCAGGTTCACCACATCGGATAGAGAGAGTTTGGACACTAAATGGCTCCTTTATTGACCAGAATCCCAGCATAGCGCCACGCTTATTCCTAACTAAATAGCCTTTGCCATGCACTTATTCAGTTAGGCTATATACTGGCCCTCTCCCTCTCGCGGCGGTGAGAAAAGCGGCGCTTGGTCAAATTCCCCAAACTAAGCCTTGCGCAGCAACGTAAAATCGATAAACTATGCCGCCGTTGCAGAGTGAATGGAGCCGCCGCTGGTGTGCCCTAAAAGGCTCTGCATTGTCGGTCAATGGCGCAGCTTGGTAGCGCATCCTGATTCTTGGGATGAGTGGACCAGAGGCGACCCGCCTGTTACGGGACCGAATAACAGAACTTGTCGGTGAATAGCGCAGCTTGGTAGCGCATCTGGTTTGGGACCAGAGGGTCGGGGGTTCGAATCCCTCTTCACCGACCACCTTTATCGGTGTGTAGCGCAGCTTGGTAGCGCACTTCGTTCGGGACGAAGGGGTCGGAGGTTCAAATCCTCTCACACCGACCACATCTCTTCTGCAGCCTTGCCGGGCTGGGAAACATCATCTCGGTGTGTAGCGCAGCTTGGTAGCGCACTTCGTTCGGGACGAAGGGGTCGGAGGTTCAAATCCTCTCACACCGACCACATAAGACAAAACCCACCTCTCGGTGGGTTTTGTCGTTTCTGGGATTGGCATTTTGCGCACCGTGCACTGCAACAGGGCGCCGTGCTGAACGGCCCCCTTCGCTGAGCGTCAGAGGCTACCCAGTGCCGGGATCCTAAAGCGCTGCTGATCCATCTCCAGCACGATCTCGCTCGGCAGGATCTCCACCACCGTCAATCCGTTCGCCGCCTCATCCCCCTCCTGCAACTCCCGGCCGTTTGCCCTGAGCCAACGATCTTCCCGCTTGGTCGCATAAACGTGGGCGGTGACGGTCAGGTCCGGCAGGCGCTTCTGGAACGACCAAGGCATCTGTCCCAGTTTGGGCACGCTGCTGTTGTCCGGCATGGGGGCGGGGGGCTGTGGCTGCCCCTTAGCTTCGGCAAGTTCCCGTTGCACCTGCGCCAATCGACGCTGCAGCTCCGGATCCAGAGGGGGCGGCTCCGTACCCGTCACCGCCACCTCGGCCGCCGCAGGCCTGTCGAGCGACTCCGGAAGGACCTCTCCGCCAAGATCCGCCAACACCGCCTCGAACGCCTGGACCAGGTCCGGCGGACTCACGACGGCTTCCTCCAGCCTATCCGGTGCCGCAGTTTGGGGCCTCGCCTTGGCCACGTGCGCGGAGGGCGGCGGGATCACGGCCACCGGTAGCCCCGCTAGGGGCACCTCATCGGCGCTGCCGCTCTCCTCGGCGATATCGGAGGGCAGGCTCACCGGCAGTGGCATCGCAACGCGCTGTGCCAGCTCAATCGAAGATGAGGGCGTGTCCGGAGCCGAAGGGAGACTCGGTTGTGGCAAGTTCCCCAGGGCGGCCGCCAGGCCCGCCCCAAGCACTCCCCCAACGAAGGGCGCCAACCAAATCCCGCGAAAACGTCGCGATGAGCGAGGCTGGGGCAACGCGGCCAGCATCGCCGGCTCCAGCCCCTCTTTCAGGGCTTCCCCGTGGCGATGACGGGTGACCGCATCCAGTAGTAACGACATTAATCTCTCCCTCCGATGGACCCGGCTTCGGGCCCGATATCTGTCCCGAGCCGGGCCGGCTTATTCACTGTCTCAGACAAGCGTGGCCCTTCCTGTCGGCCAAGGAAGCTCAACCATTCCAGGGTCTGGCGTCCTGCCAAACCGTCTGTGCGCAGCCCCTGGGACTGCTGGAACTCCCTTACCGCCTGATCCAGGGCCAGATCGAATCCCTGCATCAACCGGGGCCTGCGATTTTGCAGCGGTGCCAATCGATTCTCCAGCCACTGGATCTGTGTCAGGGGGGCATTGGGGCCGATCAGCGCCGGAAGGCCCTGTGGCGGCTGCCACAACAGGGTGTAACGTCCATTGAAGCGATGAAGAAAGGCGTCCTGATCAAGCCAAAACTGCTGCTCCCCCATCTGCAGTAACCAGCGACCATCCCGATGCCCAAGCAGGGCGGCGTAACGCCGATGGTTCTTTTCATCCAGCAGGCCAATCACTGCGGGACGATCCCACTGCAGCAGTTGCTGCCAGCTGGCATCCCCATGCAGGCAAGCCAATTGCTGACTCTGGGCGTATTGACAGGGTTGCTCCGCGGGCACCGGCAGGCCCCGGTGGAAAAACAGCGCCTGCATCGCCTGCAACTCGTCGCCGGGCAGATCCGCCAGCTGGATCTGGGCAACGCTGCGCTGGGGCACCGGCGGCGGTGTCGACCAGCTGGCCTGTACCAGGGTGAACCCCAACAGGGCCGAGGCCGCCGTCGCCGCCCACCATCCCCAGGGCCGGCGCGAAACCTGTGGGCGGTCCAGCACTTCGGCAGCCGCCTGCTCGACCTCCCTGGCGCCCAGCATCGGCCGCTGGGCGGCATAGCCCCCCATCAGCGCCCGTTCACAGATCAGGTTGATCACCCGGGGAACGCCGCCACTGGCCTTGTGCAGTGCCTTGATGGCAGAAGCTTTAAAGAGCGGTTGCGACCGTCCGGCGATATGCAGACGGTGGCTGACATAGGCTGCCACATCGCTCGGCCCCAGTGGCAGCAGGTGGTAGCGCGCGGTGATCCGCTGAGCCAGCTGACGCAGCTCCTGACGCCGGAGCAGTGCCTGCAGTTCCGGCTGACCGATCAGGATCACCTGCAGCAGCTTTCTGGTATCGGTCTCCAGGTTGGTAAGCAACCGCAGCTGCTCGAGGACATCCGCCTTTAGGTGCTGGGCCTCATCGATCACCATCAGGGTCTTGCGACCGGCCTGATGGTTGGCCAACAGGTAGGCACTGATCTTATCAGTCAACTGCTTCAGGGTCGGCGGCTCATCGTACTGGATCTTGAGCTCATCGCAGAGGGTCGCCAGCAACTCCAGCTCCGTCAGCGCCGGATTGAGGATAAAGGCCACATCAGTATCGGCGGGCAACTGGGACAGCAGGGTGCGTGAGACCGTGGTTTTGCCTGTCCCAACCTCACCGGTCAATAGCACGAACCCCCCGTTCTCGCCCAGGCCATAGGTCAGGTGTGCCAAAGCCTCTCGGTGGCGTGCGCTGAGAAAGAGGAACGCAGGATTGGGGGCGATGGAGAAGGGGCTGTCATTCAGCCCATAAAACCCTTTGTACATGGCGATCTTAGGGAATGGTAGGATGCTCTAAAAGGTACGGTCATACCCGGCCCTTGTCAAAATCACGGTATACTCGGACGGTTATCGATAACCGCAATTCAGAGGTCTGAGTGAAAACGTATCTGGTGGGGGGGGCGGTCCGCGATCAACTTCTGGGCTTACCGGTCAAAGACCGTGACCACTTGGTGGTCGGGGCCAGCGTCGACGAAATGAAGGCCGCCGGTTACCGGCAGGTGGGTAAGAGTTTCCCGGTCTTTCTCCATCCGGAGAGTGGCGAGGAGTACGCCCTGGCCCGCACCGAGCGAAAATCCGGCGTCGGCTACGGCGGTTTTGATTTTGATGCCGCACCGACGGTCACCCTGGAGGAGGATCTGGTACGCCGGGATCTCACCATCAATGCCATGGCGATGGATGAAGCCGGTACCCTCCACGACCCCCATAACGGCCTGGCGGATCTCCAGGATCGAACCCTTCGCCATGTCTCACCCGCCTTCGTGGAAGATCCGCTTCGTGTGCTGCGTATCGCCCGCTTCTGCGCTCGCTTCCACTCCCTCGGCTTTACCATCGCAGGGGAGACCCTGGCGTTGATGACCCAGCTCAGTACCAGTGGGGAACTGAGCCACCTCACCGCCGAGCGGGTATGGCAGGAGACCGAGCGGGCTCTAGGGGAAGCCAGCCCGCAGCAGTATTTCGAGGTGCTGGCCCAGTGTGGTGCCTTTGCGGTGCTGTTTCCCGAGCTGGAGGCGCTGCGCGGTGTTCCGCAACCCGAGGCTTACCACGGCGGTTTGGATGCCTGGCAACACACCCTGCTGGCGCTGCAGCAGGCGGCGACGGAGCAAGCGGAGGGACCGGTGCGCTTCGCCGTGCTCACCCATGATCTGGGTAAGGCACTGACGCCCGAGGCACAGTGGCCCCGCCATATCGGGCATGAGCAGGCCGGCGTTGAGCCACTGCAGCAACTCTGCCGGCGTCTGAAGGTTCCGAACGAGTGGCGCGACTTGGCCCTTCATGTGTGTGAGCAGCACCTCAAGGTGCACCGCGCCCTGGAGTTGAAACCCTCCACCCTGCTGGCGCTATTTGACCGTTGTGATGCCTGGCGCAAACCGGCCCGTTTCCAGCAGCTTCTAACCGCCTGCCGCTTGGACGCCATCGGCCGTCCGGGCCGCAGCAAGGACCCCTACCCCGCCGAAGACTACCTATCACGCGCCCTGGCTGAGGCGAACCGAATCGACGTCAAAGCGGTGATTGCTGAGGGACACCAGGGAGCCCAGATCCGTGAAGCGCTGACACAAAGGCGCCTTGAGCGGCTGCAGGTGCTCAAGGCCGAAGCCACCGAAAGGCAGTGACCCTTATCGGACCCAAAGCAAAACGGCAGCCCATTCGGGCTGCCGTTTCTTGCTCTGTCTCTGGCTGAAGCTATCCAGCGCTTCAGACGAAGAAGGCAAATAGCACCGCCGCCAGCGCCAAACGGTAGATCACGAAAGGCATCAGCCCCATGCGGCCAATCGCTTTCAGGAACAGGTGGATACAGGCGTAAGCGGAGATGAAGGCAACCACAAAGCCCAGCAGCAGCGGGGTCGTGTCCACAGGCTGGGGCGACTGCCACAGACTCAGGGACTCGTAACCACTGGCGGCCAGGGTAATCGGAATCGAGAGCAGGAAGGAGAAGCGCGCTGCACTCAATCGGGTCATCCCGAGCAGCAGGGCCGCGGTGATGGTCGCACCGGAGCGGGAGGTACCGGGGATCAGCGCCAGCGCCTGGGCACAACCGATCAGCAGTGCGATCTGCCAGGTTACCTGGGCAAAATCACGGCGCTCGGAGGCAGTGGCATCGGCAAACCAGAGCAGCAGCCCGAAGATCAGGGTGGTACAGGCGATCACCGTGGTGCTGCGCAACTGGGTGGAGATGATCTCGTTGAAGAACAGTCCGGCCAGGCCAGCCGGAATGGTTGCCAGGACGATCAGCCACGCCATGCGGCTGTGCTCGTTGTGCCGCCCGACCAAAGAACCAAACCAGTTGCCCAGCAGCAGGGCCACATCACGGCGGAAATAGATGATCACCGCCGCCAGGGTGCCGGCGTGGGTGATGAGATCAAAGGCCAGGCCCTGGTCCTGCCAACCCAACAACTGGGCAGGGAGGATCAGGTGGGCTGAGCTGGAGATAGGTAAAAATTCGGTCAGGCCCTGGATAATGGCCAGGACGATCGCCTGAATGGGATCCACAGTACCGCTTCCTTTTTAAAGCAAATATTTATTCCGGCCAGTGAAAGGAAACCGGCCAAAGTTTTTGATGTTTATCGTGATGCTGCCACAGTTCGGCCAATGTTTCAGGCCGGCCCGGCAGGCGCCCCTCGGGCCAAAGCTGAGCCAGGGGCCAAAGCACAAAGTCGTTGTGAAAGATCTCCGGTCGAGGCAATTCCACCGGCGTGGTGCAGCAAAGCGAACCGTACAGCAGCAGATCGAGATCCAGCGTTCTGGGGGCAAACTTCTTGGCACCGCGAACCCGGCCGTGGGCCGTCTCTATCGCTTTAAGCTTTGAGACAACCTCCGGCACCGGCAGATCCGTGTAGGCTTCCGCGACCAGATTCAGGAAGTTGTCGCCATCGAAGCCGACGGCCTCGCTCTCAAACACCTCAGAGATCCGAACGCCCTCGAACGCCCGGGCCAGGTCATTCAATCCATTGCGAATGTGTCTCTCAGCATCGATGTTGCTGCCGAGACTGATAAAGATCCTTTCCATTACGCCATCCGCTCGATGGAGACACCCACGTTGGCCGCGTTGGCCACCGCCCCGGGTTTAGCCACCCGAACACGAGCCCAAGGTACCGAGAAATCCGCAAGCAGCAGGGCGGCGATCTTCTCGGCGACGGTTTCCACCAACTCGTGGGAGTGTCCCTCGACCAGAGCGGTCACCGCCTTTGAGACGGTGTCATAACAGAGGGCGTGGGCGTAATCATCCCCCTCGGCAGCACGACGATTGTCCCACCCCATGATCAGATCGATCACCAGCTTCTGCCGGATCTGCTTTTCCCACTCGAACACACCGATAACGGCCTGACATTCGAGCCCTTCGATAAACACCTGGTCAGTCATGTGTTTTCTGGCACTCCGGCTGCGGGTCGGATACCCTATGGTGGCTAACTTTTACGCGTCTCAGACGCTCTCGTCTCAGACGCCCTGCAAGGCGACGGATGATAGCCTAACTGAATAAGGAAACAAATCGCTTCCTATGACACCCCTGCTCGCCTTCATGTGTCTGATCGCCTACGCCCTCGGCTCCATCTCCAGTGCCGTTTTGGTCTGCCGACTCTTCTCTCTGCCCGACCCGAGACTCAGCGGCAGCGGTAACCCCGGAGCCACCAACGTCCTGCGACTCGGTGGAAGAGGGCCCGCTGCGTTGGTTTTGTTGTTTGATGTGCTCAAGGGCACCCTGCCGGTCTGGAGTGGTTATTTCCTGGGCCTCTCCCCCCTGGCTCTTGCTGCCGTGGGAATCGCAGCCACGCTCGGGCACATCTATCCCTGCTTCTTTGGCTTCAAGGGCGGCAAGGGGGTCGCTACCGCTTTCGGGGGAGTTGCCCCCATCGGCTGGGACATGACCGGTGCCGTGCTGCTCACCTGGCTCGCCGTCGCCGTAATCACTCGTTACTCCTCACTGGCCTCTATAGTTACCGCCCTGCTTGCCCCGGTGTACGCTTGGTGGTTCAAGGAGCAGTACGCCGTATCAGTAACCCTGCTGTGCGCCCTGATCCTCTATCGCCACCGGGACAACGTTGTGCGTCTGTGGCGGGGCCAGGAATCCAAGCTCACCGACAAGCGACGCTGAGCTTCCGTCGCTCGCCGATCTATCGGCACAAAAAAAGCCCGGATCCAGTTCCGGGCTTTCTCATGGACCTTACTTCGCCCGAGGCTATGCCGGCTTTTCACCCGGCGCATGCAACTGATCTAACGGCCAGCGCGGCATACCACGAACAGAAAGAGACTCCGATTCCCCCGCCTTGAGCCGCTGCAAGCCGGCGTAGGCGATCATGGCGCCGTTATCGGTACAGAACTCCGGCCGAGGATAGAACACCGAACCGCCCCGCTTTGCCATCAGGGCCTCCAGTTGCGCCCGCAGGTGCCGGTTGGCGCTCACACCGCCGGCAATCACCAACCGATTCAATCCGGTTTGCTCAAGGGCTCGACGACACTTTATCGCCAGGGTGTCCACCACTGCATCCTCGAAAGCCCGAGCGATGTCCGCCTTGGCCGACTCCCCGTGCTCGGCGATGGTGTTGGCGGCAAAGGTCTTGAGCCCGGAGAAGCTGAAGTCCAGTCCGGGTCGATCGCACATCGGGCGGGGAAACTTGAAACGCCCACTGTCGCCCTGCTCTGCCAGCTTGGAAAGCAGCGGGCCGCCCGGGTAATCGAGCCCCATCAGTTTGGCGGTTTTATCGAATGCCTCGCCGGCGGCGTCATCGATGGACTCACCCAAAAGTTGGTAGCGGCCGATACCATCGACCCGAACCAGCTGGGTATGGCCACCGGAGACCAACAGGGCAACGAAGGGGAACTTGGGTGCCTCAGGTTCCAGCATGGGGGCCAGCAGGTGTCCCTCCATGTGGTGCACCGCCACCGCCGGCACCCCCCAGGCGAAGGCCAGGGCGCGGCCAGCACAGGCCCCCACCAGCAACGCCCCCACCAGGCCTGGCCCGGCGGTGTAGGCCACCCCATCGATGTCGGTGCGACTCAGCCCGGCTTCGGCCAGCGCTTCATTGACCAGAGGCACCAACTTGCGTACGTGATCCCGGGATGCCAGTTCGGGCACCACACCACCGTAGTCCGCATGCAGTTTTACCTGGCTGTAGAGGGCATGGGCCAGCAACCCCTGCTGATCGTCATAGATGGCGACACCGGTTTCATCGCAAGAGGTTTCGATCCCCAGAATCCGCATGCTAAACTCTCTCGTCATTGCAAAATTTGGCGCAATTCTAGCGCTGCGAATCGTCAGTGACCAGTCTTGGTCGTATCGGACTTTACAAGCCCGATACTATCAGAGTAGAATTTCGCACCATTTTGAATTGAGGCTGCTCAAAGATTGACCAGCCCTAAAACGAAGTTTTTCGAGGTAAGAGGCAGATGCCGGTAATTAAAGTCCGTGAAAACGAGCCCTTCGACGTAGCACTGCGTCGTTTCAAGCGTTCCTGTGAGAAGGCAGGTATCCTGTCTGAAGTACGTCGTCGTGAGCACTACGAGAAGCCGACCACCGTGCGTAAGCGCGCCAAAGCGGCTGCTTCCAAGCGTCAAGCCAAGAAACTGGCTCGCGAAAACGCCCGTCGTACTCGTCTGTACTGATCATGACTCTCATCGAGCAACTCAAAGACGCCATGAAAGTGGCGATGCGAGCCAAAGAAAAAGCTCGCTTGGGAACCATCCGCCTGGCCTTGGCTGCGATCAAGCAGGTGGAAGTAGATGAAGCCAAAACCCTCAGTGACGATGAGATCACCGCCGTCTTGACCAAAATGGTCAAACAGCGTCGCGATTCCATCAGACAGTATGAGGAAGCCGGCCGTCTCGATCTGGCGGAAGCCGAAGCCGCAGAAGTGGTGGTGTTGCAGGAGTTCCTGCCGCAGCCCATGAGCGACGAGGAACTTCAGGCCGTGGTCTCCCAGGTCATCGCAGACAGCGGTGCCAGCTCGATGCGTGATATGGGTAAAGTGATGGGCCAGCTGCAAAGCAAGGTCCAGGGTCGTGCCGATATGGCCGAAGTGGGCAAAATCGTAAAAGCCCAACTCGGTTGATCGCCGTCCCAATCACAGCAACAAGCCGTGCCTAATGCACGGCTTGTTTGTTTGTGATAAACAAACAAGGTTTCAATCCAGACAGTGGGGAACTCAGTGGCCGGTCGGATCGCCAGAGATTTTATCGATCAACTCTTATCACGCGTCGACATCGTTGAACTGGTCGATGGCCGGGTAAAACTGAAAAAAGCCGGCAAGAACTACCACGCCTGCTGTCCCTTCCATAACGAAAAAACCCCCTCCTTCACCGTCAGCCAGGACAAACAGTTTTACCACTGCTTTGGCTGTGGCGCCCACGGCAATGCCATCGACTTCATGATGGAGTACGAACGCCTGGAGTTTCCCGATGCCATCGAAGAGCTGGCGGGACAGGCGGGCATGGAGGTCGTACGCGAAGCCAGTCATGAGCCGCGCCGTCACGCCCCCAATACCACGCCAAGACCCAAAGACGGCAGCGACGATCACTACTCGCTGATGCAGTGGGCCGCCCGTTACTATCAGCAGCAACTGCGTCAGCACAGCGAAAAAGAGCGGGTTATCCAGTACCTCAAAGGGCGGGGTCTGGACGGTGAAACGGTGCAGAAATTTGGCATCGGCTTCGCGCCGCCCGGCTGGGACACCCTGATGGGGCAGAAACGGGGCGACAACCGCGCCATCCACCTGCTCACCGAGTGCGGCATGCTGATCGAGAAAGAGGGCAGCAACCGCAAGTACGACCGCTTTCGCGACCGCCTGATGTTTCCGATCCTGGATCGCCGCGGCCGGGTCATCGCCTTTGGTGGCCGGGTGCTGGGAGAGGGCACGCCCAAATACCTGAACTCCCCCGAGACCCCGATCTTTCACAAGAGTCATGAGCTCTACGGTCTCTACCAGGTTCGCCAGGCTCACCGCAGCCCGGAGCGGGTCCTGGTGGTTGAGGGGTACATGGATGTCGTTGCCCTGGGGCAACACGGCATCGATTATGCTGTCGCCTCCTTGGGTACCTCCACCACCGCGGACCACATTCAGCTGCTGATGCGCACTGCCCAAAGTGAGGTGGTGTGCTGTTACGATGGCGACCGGGCCGGTCGGGACGCCGCCTGGCGGGCGCTGGAGACGGCGATGCCGCTGCTAAAAAGCGGCAAGGCACTGAAGTTCATGTTCCTGCCGGACGGCGAAGACCCAGACAGCTTGGTGCAGCAGGAGGGCAAGACCGCCTTTGAAGCCCGGATCCAGGCGGCAATGCCGCTGTCGGACTACCTGTTCGGTCACCTCCGGGAGCAGGCGGATCTCTCCAGTAACGAGGGTAAGGCTCGCTTCATCGCCGAAATCAAACCCTTGATTGAACAGATCAGTGACGACGTACTCCAAGAAACCCTGCTGCAAAGGCTCGAGACCGAGCTGGGATGGGGAGCACGCAAGCACTTCGCCCAGCCCAAGCGCACGGTAGGCCAACGCCCGCTGGCCCAAGCTCAACGTGGACGGGGTACACCAGTACGCCAAGCCATTGCCCTGCTGCTCAGCGAGCCGGGACTCGGCTACGGTCTTGCCCCGCAAACCGCCGTTTCTAAGCTCGAGCTCAAGGGGATGCCACTGCTAAGAAGCTTGCTGGAGCTGTGCCGGGATCAACACCTGACCACCGCCCAACTGCTGGAGCGCTTCCGTGGCGAGCCGGAGTACGATGTCCTGCGAAAGCTCGCCGGAACCCAGTTCGAAGTGGAGCACAACAAGGGGCAGGTCTTCGCGGATCTGCTCAAAGGGTTTAACCGCCAGATCCTGGACCAAATGGCCAGCGCCCTGCAGGCGAAGAGCACGCTGAGCAAGGATGAACTGGTGCAACTCCATCAACTCTTGAAGGCCCTGAGGGCGTTCGATTAGCCTGGCGAGGCTAGCAGTAGAATGCGAATCCCGTTATAATTGGCTATTTGCGCGTCACTGGCCGCTTATCCCTAGTTTTTAACCTTAAGTGGATGATATCAATGGATCAAACTCCTCAGTCGCAACTTAAGCTCCTCGTCGCTAAAGGCAAAGAGCAAGGCTACCTGACGTATGCCGAGGTGAACGATCACCTGCCCGCGGACATGGTCGATTCCGACCAGATCGAAGATATTATCCAGATGATTAACGACATGGGCATCCAAGTCTTTGAATCCGCTCCGGATCAAGACGAATTGATGATGTCCGAAGATGCCACCGACGAAGATGCGGCCGAAGCCGCTGCAGCCGCCCTGGCTAGCGTCGAAGGTGAGCTCGGTCGTACCACCGATCCGGTGCGCATGTACATGCGTGAAATGGGGACCGTCGAACTGCTGACCCGTGAAGGTGAAATCGTCATTGCCAAGCGCATTGAGGATGGCATCAACCAGGTACAGTGCTCCGTTGCCGAGTACCCCGCCGCCATCGGCCTGCTGCTGGAGCAGTGGGACCGCTTCGAAGCGGAAGAGATCCGCCTCACCGAAATCATCTCCGGCTTCATCACCGATGAAGACGAAGCTCCAACCGCCACCCACGTTGGCTCCGAGCTGTCCAAGGAAGAGCTGGACAGCGAGGATGAAGACGAAGATAGCGCAGAGGAGGAGGAAGAGGAGGGCCCGAGCGGTCCGGATCCGGAGCAGGCCAAAGAGAAGTTTGATGCCCTGCGCCAGCACTTCGAGATGGCACGCAAAGCCTCAGACGAGCACGGCAGCGACTCACTGGAGGTGGCGATGATCGTCACCAAGCTGTCCGAGCTGTTCAAAGAGTTCCGCCTGGTGCCCAAGCAGTTCGACATGCTGGTCGGCAACATGCGCATCATGATGGATCGCGTCCGTGTTCAGGAGCGCCTGATCATGAAGCTCTGCGTCGAGCAGAGCAAGATGCCCAAAAAGAACTTCATGAAGGCTTTCGCCGGCCGTGAAGCCAACCAGTCCTGGCTGCAGGATGAGATCGCCGCAGGCAAGAGCTACTCCCCCGCCCTCGAGAGCCGCAAGGAGGAGTTGGAGCGCTGCATCAACAAGCTGGCTGCGGTTGAACAGGAGACCGGCCTCTCCATCGCCAAGATCAAGGACATCAACCGTCGGATGTCCATCGGTGAAGCGAAAGCCCGCCGCGCTAAGAAGGAGATGGTGGAAGCCAACCTGCGTCTGGTGATCTCCATCGCCAAGAAGTACACCAACCGTGGCCTGCAGTTCCTGGACCTGATCCAGGAGGGCAACATCGGCCTGATGAAGGCGGTGGACAAGTTCGAGTACCGTCGCGGTTACAAATTCTCCACCTATGCGACCTGGTGGATCCGTCAGGCGATCACCCGCTCCATTGCGGACCAGGCCCGGACCATCCGGATCCCGGTTCACATGATCGAGACGATCAACAAGCTCAACCGGATCTCCCGCCAGATGCTGCAGGAGATGGGCCGTGAGCCGACTCCGGAAGAGCTGGCCGAGCGGATGCTGATGCCGGAAGACAAGATCCGCAAGGTGCTAAAGATCGCCAAGGAGCCGATCTCGATGGAGACCCCGATCGGGGATGATGAAGACTCCCATCTGGGGGATTTCATCGAGGATACCACCCTGGCTCAGCCGATCGACTCTGCCACCTCCGAGAGCCTGAAGATGGCCACCAACGAGGTACTGGCGGGACTGACCGCTCGGGAAGCCAAGGTGCTGCGGATGCGCTTCGGTATCGAGATGAACACCGACCATACTCTCGAAGAGGTGGGTAAGCAGTTTGATGTGACCCGTGAGCGGATCCGTCAGATCGAGGCCAAAGCACTGCGCAAGCTGCGTCACCCCTCGCGCTCCGAGATCCTCAAGAGCTTCCTGGACGAGTAAATTCGCCCGGAACGAACAAGCCCCGCCCTCTGCGGGGCTTTTCTTTGCCCTCAAGGGCATATGCGGCATGGATCGCCAGCCAAGCGCACGAAAAAGGCCCGGCAGTGATGCCGGGCCTTTTTGTACTTCAGGAGATTGGGGCAGCGTTAGAACTGCACTTCGGCCCCGACAAACCAGCCGTTTTGCGTTACATCGGCACTGATCCCTTTGAAGTGGCGTACATCGAAGTCATGTTCGCGATAACCGCCCTTAATGTTCAGATCAAACAGCGACAGATCCAGGCCGTAGCCCAGCCCCACCTGGTAATCGCTGATCTGCTTGCTGTTGTAATTGGTCAGTGCCACATCGGCAAAGACAAATAAACCGGAGCTGACCAGGTTGATGCGACTACGGGCATAGCCCATGACGACGCCTTTATCCAGCTCTACGTTTTCCCACCCCTCGCGGAGTGCACCGTCGTACTGCCGGTAGTTCACCCCAAGGTCCAGCTCGATGCCGTCGTTATCCAGCAGTTGCCAATAGAAGATGAAATCGGCGTTGGACAGGTCAAGTTCGGTGCCGTCACCGCTGCTGCCCAGGTCGTTATAACGCACCATCAGGTTGGGCAAGATGGGAATAAAGTGCTCCAGCGCCACGTACGCGCTCAGCCGCTCCTTATCGCTCCAGCCCGGATCGAGCTCGTTAGACTTGCCATCGGTGGACATAGAAAAAAGGTCCACCCCTCCCTTTATCCCCAGTAGATCCGCCTGGGCTGGCATCGCCAGCCCGGCACTCAGAGCAACTGCACATACGCTCCGTTGTAGCCTCATAGATGGTTTAACCCTGTGTGAGTAGTTGTTTTAGGTCGATAAGCGCCGCGTTGGCGCGGGAAATGTAGTTGGCCATCACCAGGGAGTGATTGGCCACCAGGCCAAAGCCTCCGCCATTGAGGATGATGGGGCTCCAAACCGTATCCTGGGTAGACTCCAGCTCTCGAATGATCTGCTGCAGGCTGACCCGGGCATTCTTCTTATCCAGCACAGGCGCAAAGTCCTGCTCGATGGCACGCATGAAGGCCAGCAGGGCCCAACAGTGCCCCCGGGCTTCGTAGAAAACGTCGTCGATCTTCCACCAACTGGTGCGTACCCGATGCTCCAGCAACAGCTCGGTGGACTGACGGGCCACCTCGTCGCCGGCCAAATCGGTGTTGACGCGATCCTGGCCCACGCTGGCGGCGAGGCGTTGAGACAGACTACCCAGGCGCTTCTCCACCTGCTCCAGGTAGCTCACCAGATTGTCCGCCCGGGCGTAGAACTGCGCATCTTCGTTCTTCGGATCCATGATGCCGTCACGGTAACGGATCAGTGCCTTGATACCGGCCTGATACTCCGCTTCGGCACGGGGGAACATCCAGCTACGCCGATCGATATTGAACTTGGGTTGAGCGATCTGCAGGTTGGTGTCTTCGGTGGACTGAGATTGGGAGCGGGCGAAATCCCGCCTCAGCACCAGGCTCAGATCCCGCAACTGCTCCAGCGCACCAAACTCGAACGCCGGCATGTTATCCATCAGCACCGAGGGGGGCATCACATCATTGGAGAGAAAACCGCCCGGCTTATCCAGCAACCCCTGACCGACCAAGATGGCGGCGGTAGCCGTGGCATAGCCCACCACTTCCCCCTCCTGGGCGCGCAAACTCGCCGTGTCGATGGGATCCGGCTCCACACTCCACCAAACCGCCAAGAGGTAGTTAAACAGCACCACCAGGGCAATCCCCAGGATCACCCGCTTCGTCGTCACACGTTCCATGACCGCCTCCCGTTGTTATTCCAACTCAAGCTTAGTGGTGATGGTGGTGGCTGTGCTCGGACGGTTTAAGATCTCGCACCTCAAACACCACGGTCTGCACCGGTGCCTTGGCGAACCGGAGCTCGCAGCTCAACTGCGCTCCCACCTCAGGCGTCGCTTCCAATCCCATCATCATCAGGTGCAGGCCGCCCTGAGCCAGGATGACAGCTACTCCCTGGGGCAACTCGATGGCCGCCACGGGGCGCATCTTGGTCAGTCCATCCTCGTGGAGCAGCGTGTGCATTTCGGTGTTCTCGACCCCCTCGCAACGCGCCGCCAGCAGCTGGTCATCGCCCTCGCTGCTGGTGATCTGCAGGTAACCTGCGGTATTGGGTACCCCCGGCGGCATCGCACGAACATGGGCGTCCTCCACCAGGATCTGCGCCATCAGTGGCGAACTCAGCAGCACGGCAAAAAATCCAAACAACTGTTTAAGCATACCCTAGCTTCCCTTAGACTGGCGTTCGTACACGGACGAACCGACGATGAACTGGAGCCCTCATGGACACAATACTTTGCCATCGACAAGATGGGGTCATGGTACTGACCCTCAATCGTCAGGACAAGCGTAACGCCTTGACGCAAAAGATGTATACCGACTTGATCGACCATTTGAACAGTGCTGAACAGGACCCGGCCATCCGCGCCATCCTGGTGCAAGGGGACAACCAGTGTTTCTGTGCCGGAAACGATCTTCAAGACTTTCTCAACGGCACCCTGGATAATGATGCCCCGGTGCTGCGTTTCGTCAGGATGCTGCCGCATCTGAAAAAGCCCCTGGTGGCCGCGGTTGCCGGCCCGGCGGTGGGGATCGGCACCACGCTACTGCTTTACTGTGATCTGGTTTACGCCACCGAGGACGCCAAACTGATGCTGTCCTTCGTTAACCAAGGGTTGGTACCGGAGGCCGGCTCCACCGTCCTGTTACCTGCCCTGATGGGACACCAGCGCAGCGCGGAGTTGCTCCTGCTGGGCCGTACCTTCTCCGGTGCCGAAGCCCATGAGTGGGGGCTGGTGACCCGGACTGTCCCGGCGGAGCAACTGCTCGACCACGCCCTTACCCAGGCTAAGAGATTGGCCAGCCAGCCCCAGAGCGCCCTCACGGCCACCGTGGCGATGCTGCGCGACGCCCGTCCAGATAACTTAAGCGAAGTAATCGATCACGAGATCGCCCTGTTCCTGGCTCAGCTTGAGACCGACGAGACCAAGGCGCGCATCGCCCGTATGCTCAAGCGCTGAAGCCGCGCCGCCCGGAGCCATAGCATTAATCCTTTTCACCACTTCGGGCTCCGGACCCAGTCCGGGGTTCTCGCACCGGGTCCGGGGAGTGCCTCGGGGGCAGCATGGCTTTGTTGACACGCCATTCCCTACGCAACTGCCCGCACCCAAAAAACAGCAAGGCCCCACTGACCAGGGCCAGGGGGCCCGCAATCCAAAACCAGGCCTTATCGTTAAGGGCCACGCTCCAAGGGTCCTGCCACCCCACGAGGCCGATGAGGCAGAGCAGGAGCATCACCATCAGGGCAGCCAGTATCTTCATCTCAGCGGCCCCTGGGACTTGGGCATCAGCCAGGCGGCCACCAGGTAGAGAAAGAGCATCGGCAGAGGTGCAACCCAGCACAGCATTACGGCAGCAAGGCGTGTCCAACCCGGATGCCACTCCAGTTGCCAGGCCAACCTCGCAATCACGCCCAGCAGCCATCTATCGGTCGGTCCCTTCCGTTTCATCACTTCCCCTCCTTACTTGACTTCCAGTTGACCCAGGGCGGCTTCACGCATCAGGGTTATCGCCGCAGCGGCAGAGTCCTGCATCACGTTGTCAGCCCACTGCTGCAGCTCCTGCTGGAGCTCCACCAGGATCCCATGCTGAACGGCCACCACTTCACGCTGCAGTGCCCGCTCAATCCGGGGCTGGGTCGCCAAGACCATCTCGTGGATATTGCTCATCCCCTGCTGGGCAAGTTGATGCGCATCCTGGCGTGCATCCACGATGATGGTGGCATGCATCTGGGCCAGCTCGGCACGGATGTCGTGGTCAATCATATCGGTGAAGGCCGAACTCTCCGCCGCTTGAGCGCCGGTAGCCAGAGTCAGGGCCAGTGCAGAGGTGCGAAGCAGAGTAGTGAAGGCAAACATGGTGGTAACCTCGGTGTTCGTTGAATGACACCTTCAGGGTTACAAGTGGCGTGCCAACTTCACAAAGTGATATAACGCCATGATTTTTAATGCGGTTTTTTAAAGGGCGGGAATGGGAAGATGAAACGGGTGCAGTGAGCCGGGGAAAGATTAGCCAAAGTCACCAGTGCATGTAGTGGATTTCACCAACCCTAGACATGAAGGCAGCATAACCGCAGTGTCGGGTAGTGAAACGCCCTCCTGATAGTGGCGGCAAGCCACGGGAGGGCGTAATCAAAGTGCGCAGTTACGCGGCGACCGCAGACTCGGGCAACGAGGCCAGGGCATCGCTGAGTACGCTTGCCCCCATGCCCGGCAGATGGGCGTTCTGGGCCAGGTAACGGCGCCACTGGCGCGCCCCGGGCATGCCGTTAAACAGCCCCAGCATGTGTCGGGTCACGTGGTTGGCACGCCCCCCCTGTGCAATGTGGCGCTCCAGGTAGGGGATCATCTGCTCGACCACCTCTGCCCGGGAGAGCGGGAGACGATCATCCCCGTAGAGCCGACTATCGACCGCCGCCATCATGTAGGGATCCTGGTAGGCTTCCCGCCCCACCATCACCCCGTCAAGGTGCTGCAGGTGGGCTTCACACTCATCGAGGCTCTTTACCCCACCGTTGACCGAAATATTGAGGCCGGGAAAATCCTGTTTCAGACGGTAGGCACGGGGGTAATCCAGCTCAGGAATCTCCCGGTTCTCTTTCGGGCTGAGGCCTTTGAGCCAGGCTTTTCGGGCATGGATGGTAAACACCTCGCAGCCGGCTTCCGCCACGGTGCCAACGAAGTCGGTCAGGAAGCCATAGCTGTCCTGCTCATCGATACCAATGCGGGTCTTAACCGTCACCGGGATATCCACCACCGCCTGCATCGCCTGCACGCACTCCGCCACCAACTGCGGCTCCGCCATCAGGCAGGCGCCGAAGCGGCCGTTTTGTACCCGGTCCGAGGGGCAGCCCACGTTCAGATTGACCTCGTCGTAACCGCGCGCCTGGGCCAGCTTGGCACAGTGCGCCAGGTCCGCCGGGTTACTCCCGCCCAGCTGCAACGCCAGGGGGTGCTCCTCCTCGTTGAACGCCAGGTAGTCCCCCTTACCGTGGATGATCGCGCCGGTCGTCACCATCTCGGTATAGAGCAGCGCCTGACGGGAGATCAGCCGGGCAAAGTAACGGTAGTGGCGATCCGTCCAGTCGAGCATAGGGGCAACGGAGAAGGTGCGTTTCATCGAGAACCTCACGAAGAATTTGGGGCGCACATTCTACAAAAGCCCGCCCTAAAATCACAGGCGAATTTTTCACCAATGTGGCACCGTTCACTGAACCCGGGGCCCCAGCCGACGAGACTAACCGCGTATTGGCCTGCGGGTGCCCTGCAGATCGTGATCCCGCCCGCAGGGCAAGACTCCCTATCCCTATCGGAGCAGACAAAGACGCCGGCAAAAACTAGCCTTGGGAAGAGTCTATTTTGCCGTTGGAGCCCGAGATGACGGATCTCACCCCCTACCACCTCCCTACCCTGCTACGCACCCAGGCAAAGCGTCGTCATGATCAAATCGCCCTGCATTATCAGGACAATGCGGAGTGGCACAGCCTGACTTGGGAGGCCCTCTTTACCCAAGTGGATGCCCTGGCGCACCATCTGCTGGCGCAAGGCTTCGACTCCGGGGAGCGGGTCGGGATCTTCGCGGCCAACAGCTTGCCCTGGGTGATCACCGATCTGGCTCTTATGCAGATGGGCGTGGTCAGCGTCCCTATTTACGGTACCAACACCGCCGAGCAAACCGCCTACATCGTTCAGGATGCCGAGATCCGCACCCTGTTTGTGGGGGACCAGGCGCAGTATGAAAAGGCACTGCTCGCCGCCGAGCAGTGTCCGACACTCAACACCCTTATCCTGATGAGCGATGCTATCCAGCAGCGGGAGTCCCGCGTTCAGACACGCCGTTTCGCCGATCTGCTCGGCGAAGGGCACAAAGAGCAGGCCCAGGAGCTGGCAAAGCGGCAGCAACAGGTCGATCTGGAGGCAACGCTGACCCTGATCTACACCTCCGGTACCACCGGCGAACCCAAAGGGGTGATACTGACCCACCGCAACTTTGCCGCCATTGTAGAGCAGCACCAGCAGGTGGTGCCGCTTGAGCCGGGCACCCTGTCGCTCTCCTTCCTGCCCCTGTCCCACATCTATGAGCGCGGCTGGAGCCTCTACGTGCTCAGCTGCGGCGGCTGCAATGCCTACCTGGGCGACCCGACCCAGGTACAAACGGCGATGCAGACCATGAAGCCCCAGGTGATGTGCGCCGTGCCCCGCTTGTTTGAAAAGATCCACACCACCATCCGCAGTAAAGTCGCCTCGGCGGGGCTGGCCAAACGGCTGCTGTTCCGTTGGGCGCTGGACCAGGGTCGACGCCAGTTCCGGGCCCAGCAACAGGGGCGCACCCGGGTCAAACTGGGCCAGTTTTACCATGCCATCGCCGACAAGCTGGTCCTGAGCAAACTGCGCGACGCCCTGGGGGGCAACTTCCTCTTCGTCTCCGCCGGCGGTGCCCGCCTCGACGAAAAGGTCAACGCCTTCTTCCAGTACATCGGCATCCCCCTGCTTAACGGCTATGGTGCCACCGAAACCAGTGCCACCGTCAGCTGCAACCGCCTCGATGATATCCAGGTCAACGGCGTCGGCCTGCCCCTGCCAGACGTTCAGGTTCGGATCGGGGAGGAGGATGAGATCCTGGTCAAGGGGCCTACCGTCACACCGGGCTACTTCAACCGCCCGGAGGAGACCGAAGCGGCGTTTGTCGATGGCTGGTACAAAACCGGCGATGCGGGCTACCTGGATAACGAAGGCCGTCTGCACATCACGGATCGCATCAAAGAACTGATGAAAACCTCCAACGGCAAATATATCGCCCCACAACGGGTCGAGGGGGTCGTAGCACTGGAGCCACTGGTGGAGCAGGTCGCCATCGTCGCCGATGGTCGCAACTTCGTTTCTGCCCTGGTGGTGCCTGACTTCCTTGCGCTGGAGCAGTGGGCCCGTCAGCATGGCTTAAAGTCGGAGGATAACCGCACCCTGGTGCAACTGCCCGAGGTGCAGGCGCTGATGAAAGAGAAGATCCAGGCGACGCAGGAGTCACTGGCTGGCTTCGAGCAGATCAAGCAGTTCACCCTGCTGCCCCGCCCCTTCAGCATGGATCACGGTGAGCTGACCCCCACCCTCAAACTGCGCCGCAAGGTGATCAACGAGATCTTTGCCGACGAGATCGACGCCATGTACCGCCGACGCCACTGAATAACGGCTCCGAGCCGCAGGGCAACTGCCTCTAATTCCACTTTGCCTAGGTTGTGGGGGGTAGAGCTTTTAGGAGCGAGTTTCTTGTTCCTAAAAGCCTGCGGTCAAGAGCCTGCGCCACGGAAGGCCTCCGTTACAGAGCTTTGCTCGGAAAATCAGCATGCTGGTTCAGGCAAACGGCGAGAGCTGATATCATTGCGGGCCACGGGATCCCTGGTCTCGACCAGCGCCGAAGAGCCTAAAACCAGCAATGCCGCGGCGATCCCACGATGACCCTACAGCCCTTAACTACAGGACAGTGATCATGAGTCTTGCCGACAAGGTATTGGCCGTTAACAACGATCTTCCCATCCGTACCGAACTGCCGGTGCACTCCGGTAAAGTCCGCTCCGTCTACTGGCTGACCGAAGCCGACAGCCGCCGCCTGATCAAGGAGAAAGGCTATGACGTGGCCGAAGATGCGCCCCTGGCGATCATGGTGATCTCAGACCGGATCTCCGCCTTCGACTGCATCTGGCACGGTGAGGGCGGCATGAACGGCGTACCCGGCAAGGGTGCCGCCCTAAACGCCATCTCCAACCACTGGTTCAGGCAGTTCAAGGCGCAGGGGCTGGCCGACAGCCACATCCTGGATATCCCCCACCCCTTCGTCTGGATCGTGCAGAAAGCCAAGCCGGTGATGATCGAGGCGATCTGCCGCCAGTACATCACGGGCTCCATGTGGCGCGCCTACAGCAAGGGCGAGCGCAACTTCTGCGGCATCGAGCTGCCGGACGGGCTGGAGAAGGATCAGAAACTGCCGGAACTGCTGATCACCCCCTCCACCAAGGGGATCCTCGAAGGGATCCCAGGGGTACCGGCCGTGGATGACGTCAACATCACCCGCCAGAACATCGAGGACAACTTCGAAGCGTTCAACTTCCACTCTAAGGCCGACATCGATCGATACGAAGTGCTGCTCAAAGAGGGCTTCGACCTGATCTCCGATGCTCTGGCCCAGCTGGACCAGGTGTTCGTCGACACCAAGTTCGAGTTCGGTTACGTCACCGACGCCGCAGGCAACGACAAGCTGATCTACATGGATGAGGTGGGCACGCCGGACTCCTCCCGGATCTGGGATGGCCCCAGCTACCGTGAAGGCAAGGTGGTGGAGAACTCCAAGGAGGGCTTCCGCCAGCTGCTGCTGAACCACTTCCCGGATCCGGACATCCTGCTGAACAAGGACCGGATGGCCGAGCGCGCCGCCCTGGCCCGGGATAACGCCCTGCCGGTGGAGGTGCTGATGGAAGTCTCCAAGACCTACACCGATATCGCTGAAAAGATCACCGGTGAAAAGATTGTCCTGTCCGATAACCCCAAGGCGGAGATCATCGCCATCCTGCGGGAGCAATACGGTTTGATCGACTGATTCCCGTGGTGGCATAGCGCCGTTGGAGTTAGGAAAAAAGGAGGCGAATGCCTCCTTTTTTGCGCCCTAAAAAGTGCGATGCTTGCTGCACTTTTTGAGCAAGCTCCGCTAACGAAAGGGGCCGCCTACCCCGCCCTGCGGGCCCGATTCAGTCCCGCCTTCAATTCCCGGGTGATCTCCCCTTTGTAGCGGGCAAAGTCCAGCTGCATAGTGTGGCGCCGCGAGGCGTAGTAATGCCCACCGTGGACCTGTTCGTCCCGCTGGATCGCATCCATCATGGCCGCCGGCTCCGGCAACTGGTAACGCCCCTGGATCAGCGGTACCACCAGGCGCATCTGCACCTGGGCAAGATTAAGCAGCGAGGGCAGCGCCTGGGCCAATCCCAGGAAGATCAGTGTCGGGCGCTCGGGCCGCAGCAAACGCTTGAACAGCGGCAGCCGGTTCTCCTTCAGGGGCACCAGGTCTTCGGCCAGGAAGGGAAAGCTGACGTCGTAGCCGGTGGCGTAGATGATCACATCGAACGCCTCACGGTGACCGTCGTTGAACACCACGGTGTCCCCCTCGAAACGCTCGATCCCGACCCGCATCTGGATATCCCCGCTGCCCAGACGGTTGAGGAACTCTCCAGAAACCGAGGGGTGCGCTTCCAGAGGCTGATGGTCCGGCTTTTGGATCCCCCAGCGGGTGATGTCGCCCACGGCGAAACGGTAGACCCAGCGAAACAGCCGCCGCGCCAGCCAGCCGGGAACCCAGGGGGGCAGCAGCGCCTTATCCGCGGGCTGACCAAACAGGTACTTGGGCATGATGTAGCCCCCACGCCGGGCGCTGACACAGAGTTTGTCGGTGATGTGGCGCTGGCTGAGCTCCGAAGCGATATCCATGGCACTGTTGCCAAAACCCACCACCAGCACCCGCTTGCCGCGCATACAAAGTGGCTGCTCAGGGGTCCGGTAATCGTGGGCGTGAAGCACCTCGCCCTCGAACTGGCCCGGGTAGTCCGGCCACGCCGCCTTCCAGTGGTGGCCATTGGCCACCAGCACGTAATCAAACAGCCCTTGATCCCCCTTATCGGTGCACACCCGCCAGCGCTCTCCCTCGGGCTCAACGGCGGTGACCCAGGTGTTGAAGCGGATCAGCGGGCGCAGGCCGAAGTGGGCCACGTAGTCCTGGAAATACTGGAAGATCTGCCGATGGCTGGGAAAGTCCGGATATTCCTCGGGCATCGGGAAATCCTCGAAGCTGGCCCGGGTTTTGGAGGTATCAATATGCAAAGACTGGTAGCAGGCGGACTGGCCGTTAGGATTCTCGTAGTACCAGTTGCCACCGATGTCATCGGAGGCCTCGAAGCAGACCGTCTCTATCCCCGCCTCCCGCAGGGCCTTAAGCGCCGTGAAACCCGACGGCCCGGCGCCGATGATGCAAACTCGCGTCATATCCCTCTCCCTGTCACGCTCATAAGGGAGAAGGTAACCGATGTGGTGAAAATGTGTACCGCTTTAAGAGGTTGCCGAACTTGGGAGTGAGAGTGATAGTGGGATTGGGTTTGGCCTGTCGCCCCAACCCTAAGAGTCCGCTGGAGCGACAGCCAGCGAGAGCGATGCACAAGGCTTTATCGGTAACCCTCGCCTGATGGCGAGCATTAAAGTTCTATTTAGAAAACGCCCGCTCAATGGGAGCAGTTAGGTTGACTCAAATCTGCGATGAACGAGCAATAGCTAACCAACTTCAGTGCATTCCTGATTGGGCTTGTTATGTGTCATCTTCATAGATGTCGATGATGTGATACGAGCAGAAGTTAAAGGTAGTATCGCTCTTCACACAGTCACTTCCGTAAGGGTCATTATCGAGCCTACCAACATAATGTCCGGTTTCTACCTTGATCACTTCAACCCACATTCTTTCTACTGATGTAGTCTCCGAGCCCTCTGTCTCCTCCATACTGAAAATCAGTTTTACAAGAGCACCGAGAGGCAATGATACGCGCTTAGTTTTGTCTGGTATCCAGAATGTTTCAGGATACTGCTCGTTGAGTTCCTCAGCATTATCCAAAACAAAGTGGTCAGTCTCATATGTTGGTAGCACTTAGCTCTCCTATGGCACATAACAGTGTATTAGTGCGAATTCAGATTAACAGGCTGAAACTGAGAATTCGCAATAACACCAACTAAAAAACGAACACGCCAGCAAGTTAATCGATCTTAATCAACAATTTAGGAACCGAACGGCGGCAAGATTCGACTCCAGTGTGCATTCACACCCCACTCACGGCGCCCACCTCAGCCAGACTGCCGCCCAAAACTCAAAAAGCGCCCCTCAGGGCGCTTTTTTACTGCTCAAGATAGGCGACTTACGCCGCCACATCATGCCTCGGGCAGGCCACCTGGTGGGTGCCCCCCAGGGATTGCAGGCTGGGCCGATGCTTGGCGCACTCATCGCACACCACCGGGCAGCGGGTGCGGAACACGCAGCCGGAGGGCGGACTGATGGGGGATGGCAGCTCACCGGTAAGCAGGATCACCTCCTTGTTACGCTCCTGCTCCGGATCCGGCAGCGGAACGGCGGAGAGCAGCGCCCGACTGTAGGGGTGGGAGGGCTTGGCGTAGAGCTCATCGCTGCTGCCGGTCTCCACCTGGTTGCCCAGGTACATCACCATCACCCTGTCGGAGATGTGTTTCACCACCGAAAGATCGTGGGCGATGAAGATGAGCGATAGCCCCATCTCCCGCTGCAGCTCCTTGAGCAGGTTCACCACCTGGGCCTGGATCGACACATCCAGTGCCGAGACCGGCTCATCGCAGATCACCAGCTTGGGCCGCAGGATCAGCGCCCGGGCGATACCAATACGCTGACACTGGCCGCCGGAGAACTCGTGGGGGTAGCGGTTGATGACGTTGGGCAGCAGGCCCACCTTGGCCATCATCGCCCGTACCTGCGTCTGCACCTCGTCACGGCTCAGTTCCGGGGCATAGTTACGGAGCGGCTCGGCGATGATGTCGCCAACGGTCATCCGCGGATTCAGCGAAGCCAGGGGGTCCTGGAAGATCATCTGCACATCCTTGCGCAGAATCTTCATGGCAGCGGGATCTTTATGATCCACCGGCTTGCCATCGAAGATCACCTCCCCGTCGCTGATCGGCACCAGGCCGATCAGTGCCCGGGCCAGGGTGGACTTGCCACAGCCGGACTCTCCCACCACGCCGAGGGTTTCCCCGGGCCGAATATCGAAGGAGACGCCATCCACCGCCTTGAGTTGCGGCACCGGATCCCAGGGCCACTTCTGCGCTTTCTTGATAGCGAAGCGCACCTTGATGCCCCGGGCTTGCAGCAAGGGTTGGGTGTTTTGAGACTGGGTCATGCCGCGACCTCCTCGATGTTGACGTGACAGGCGCGCTGACGCTCGCCATCGAACTGCTGCAGGGTCGGGGCAACGCTGCGGCAACGAACATTGGCGAAGCTACAACGGGCGCTGAAGGGGCAACCCGGGGGCAGGTCCAGCAGGTTGGGCGGGTTGCCCGGGATGGTGGGCAGCGCACTCTCCTCGCTGTCCAGCCGCGGAATAGCGGAGAGCAGGCCCCGGGTATAGGGGTGGGTCGGCTGGTAGAACACCTGGTCGGTGGTGCCGTACTCCATGGTGCGGCCGGCATACATCACCATCACCTTGTCGCAGAGTCCGGCCACCACGCCCAGATCGTGGGTGATCATGATGATGGCGGTACCCAGATCCCGTTTCAGTTCGTTCAGCAGATCCAGGATCTGCGCCTGTACGGTCACATCCAGTGCCGTGGTGGGCTCGTCGGCGATCAGCAGCTTGGGCTGGCACAGCAGCGCCATGGCGATCATCACCCGTTGGCGCATGCCGCCGGAGAACTCATGGGGGTACATATCCATCCGCTTGCGCGATTCCGGGATCTTCACCGCATCCAGCATCGCCACACTCTGTTTCAGCGCCTCGGCGGCGCTGCAGCCCTTGTGCAGCATCAGGACCTCCATCAGCTGCGGCCCCACCTTCATGTAGGGGTTCAGGGCGGTCATGGGATCCTGGAAGATCATGGCGACCTGTTCCGCCCGGATCTTGTTGAGTGCCTTCGCCGGCAGTCCCAACAGCTCCTGGTCCTGGAAGCGGATGCTGCCTTCGGTGAGACCGTTCTTGGCCAGCAGCCCCATGATGGCAAAGGCGGTCTGGCTCTTACCGGAGCCGGACTCCCCCACGATCCCCAGGGTTTCGCCGGCGGCGAGGTCAAAACTCAGCTTGTCCACCGCAGTGACATTACCGTCCGGCGTGGTGAACTGCACATTCAGATCTTTAACAGTCAGTAAGCTCATGACGCCTCCTTAGCGGTCTTTGGGATCCAGCGCGTCACGCAGACCATCGCCGATGTAGTTGAAACAGAACAGGGTGATCACCAAGAAGGCGGTGGGGAACGCCAGCTGCCAGAGGGCGATCTCCATGGTCATGGCGCCCTCGTTCACCAGGGCTCCCCAGGAGGTGTAGGGCTCCTGCACACCGAGGCCCAAAAAACTCAGGAAGGACTCGAACAGGATCATCGAGGGCACCAGCAGGGAGGCGTAGACCACCACGATCCCCAGGGTGTTGGGCACCAGGTGACGCAGGATGATCTCCTTGGTGCGGGTGCCGGAAACGATGGCCGCCTCGACAAACTCCTTGCGCTTGAGCCCCAGGGTGAGGCCCCGCACGATCCGCGCCATATCCAGCCAGGAGACCGCGCCGATCGCCAGGAAGATGAGGAACAGGCTGCGGCCGAAGAAGGTCATCAGCAGGATCACCAGGAACATGAAGGGGAAGGAGTTGAGGATCTCCAGGATCCGCATCATCACGTTATCGGTACGACCGCCGACGTAACCGGCGATGGAACCGTACAGGGTACCGATGATCACCGCTACCAGGGCACCAAGCACGCCCACCATGAAGGAGATCCGTCCCCCCTCCAGGGTACGAACGAAGAGATCCCGGCCGAGGAAGTCGGTGCCGAAGTAGTGGCCGTTTTCGATGGAGGGCGGCGATGCCATGTTGGCCCAGTCCATCTCGTCGAAGCTGTACTGGGAGGCGGCGGGGCCGATCACCACCAGCACGGCGATCACCGCCAGTACGGCGAGCGAGACCACGGCTGCACGGTTGCGCAGGAAACGGCGGCGGGCATCGGCCCAGAGGGAGCGTCCCTCCACTTCCAGCTCCTGTGCAAAGGCTTCGACCGCTTGGTTGTTTTGTTTTTGGGTCATGGTTTGCATCTTAGCTCTCCACTCGAATGCGCGGATCGATCAGGCCATAGACGATGTCGACGATGGCGGTAAACAGGATGGTGAGCGCACCCACCAGGATGGTCAGGCCCAGGACCAGGGAGTAATCCCGGTTGAGGGCGCCGTTGACGAAGTACTGGCCGATGCCGGGGATCCCGAACACCGTCTCGATCACCACGGAGCCGGTGATGATCCCCACGAAAGCGGGGCCCAGGTAGGAGACCACCGGCAGCATCGCCGGGCGCAGGGCATGCTTGAAGATGATGTGGCGCATTGGCAGGCCCTTGGCGTGGCAGGTACGGATGTAGGGGGAGTGCATCACCTCAATCATGGAGCCCCGCATGATCCGCGCGATGGACGCCATGTAGAGGATCGCCATCGCCGCCACCGGCAGCACCATGTACTGCCAGCCGCCACCGTGCCAGCCACCGGCGGGGAACCAGCCCAATTTGACGGAGAAGATCAGCACCAGCACCGGCGCCAGCACGAAAGAGGGCAACACCACGCCCACCATCGCCAGGCTCATCACGGTGTAATCGATCCAGCTGTTCTGCTTCAGCGCCGCAACGGTACCCAGCGCCGCGCCGAAGATCACCGTGAAGACGAAGGCCACCAGGCCCAGCTTGATGGAGATGGGGAAACTCTGCCCCACCAGTTCGTTCACCGTGTAGTCCTTGTACTTGAAGGACGGACCCAGATCACCACGGGCCAGATCGCCCAGGTAGTAGAGGTACTGCTGCCACATCGGCTTATCCAGGTGGTACTTGGCTTCAATGTTAGCCAGTACCTCTGGCGGCAGGTTGAAATCCCCGGTAAAGGGGCTGCCCGGTGCCGCCTGCATCAGGAAGAAGGACAGGGTGACCAGGATTAACAGAGTCGGTATCGCCTTAGCCAGGCGAAGCACCATAAATCGAAACATATTCACTCCTTGCCCCCGATTGACGGCGGGGGCTGCCGCTTCGTGGTGCCGTTAGTGGGCGATGATGTACAGGTTCTTGGTGTAGATGCTGTCTTCGACATTGTTCATCGGGTAGCCGCCAACGTAGGGGCGCTTCAGCCGGGTGATCACCTGCTCGTAAACCGGGATGATCGGCATCTCCTCGACGATGATCCGCTCGGCCCGCTCGTAGTACTTGGCCCGCTCGGCGTCGTCGGCGATCATCCGCGACTCGTTGAGAATGCGATCGTACTCGGCGTTGTGCCACTGGCCTTTATTCTGCCCGTGGTTGGAGAGCAGGATATCCAGCATGGTGGAGGCGTCGTTGTAATCGCCCACCCAGCCGGCCCGGGCCATCTCGAAGCGGCCCTGGTTACGGGTATCGAGGAAGGTTTTCCACTCCTGGTTTTCCAGGCTCACCCGAACCCCCAACGGCTTCCACAGTTGGGAGATCACCACGGCGATCTTCTTGTGGTTCTCGTTGGTGTTGTAAAGCAGGTTGATGGTCAGGGGCTTGTCCGGGCCGTAGCCCGCCTCTGCCATCAGCCGCTTGGCTTCCGCCATCCGCTGCTCAGAGGTCCAGTTGGCGTACTCCACCTCTGGCGGGTTGTAGCCACTGACGGACTGGGGGGTGAAGGTGAAGGCGGGACGCTGTCCCTGGCCCAGCACGTAGGTGGTGATCTTCTCCCGCTCTACCGCCAGCGACAGCGCCTTGCGGACTCGCTTGTCGTCGAAGGGGGGCACTTTGGTATTGAACTCGTAGTAGTAGGCGCCCAGGTAGGGGGTGGTCACCACTTCATCCGGCCGCTCCGCCTTGAGAGATTTGTAGTGCTCGATCGGGATCCCGGTGGAGGTCAGATCGATCTCGCCAGCGCGGTAACGGGACAGCTCGGAGTTGCCGGACTCGATCGCCAGGTAGCTCACCTTGTTGATGACGGTGTTTTCGTCATCCCAATAGAGCGGGTTGCGCTCCATCACGATGCGCTCGTTGACCACCCAGTCGGTCAGGACATAGGCGCCGTTGCTGACCATGTTTCCGGGGCGGGTCCAGCGATCGCCAAGGCGCTCCACCACGTGCTGGGGGGTCGGGTAAGTGCTCTGGTGCCCCAGCATCTTGACAAAATAGGGCACTGGCTTATCCAGGGTCACCTCGAAAGTACGGTCGTCCAGGGCGCGCACCCCGAGCTCCGCCGGGGACTTCTTGCCGAGGATAATATCGGTGGCGTTTGCTACCGTGGCGATCTCCAGGTACCAGGCGTAGCGGGCGGCGGTGTTGGGGTCCACCAGGCGTCGCCAGGCGAAGACAAAGTCGTGGGCAGTCAGGGGCTCACCATCGGACCATTTCAACCCGTCACGGAGGTGGAAGGTGAAGACCCGGTTATCCTCGGAGATGCTCCAGGACTCCGCCTGTCCGGGAATCACGTTGCCGTAATCATCCTGTTGAACAAGCCCTTCAAACAGGTCCTTGGAGGGTGCAGAGCCGGTGGTGCCTTCGATCTTCTGCGGGTCCAGGGATGCCGGCTCGCCGCCATTGCCCTTAATTAACTCCTGCACCGGATGTAAACGTGTTCCCTCCGGCACATCTGCCGCCTGTGCCATCGGTAGCACCGAGGCCATTATCAGGCTGAGGCCCACGGCTTTAATTATGGTTTTTGCCATGTACAGCACACTCCCTGGTCTAAACATGTATTTTATGAGCTTCCCAGTTTTCCAGCCGACCACTTCGCAACCGGGTTATCATTTTGTTAACTTTGATTTCACTAGCGATTTAACCGCCTTTTGTCCAAATTAGAATAACAAAATATCAATACAAGGCCAGTATAAGTTTACATCGGCGAACCCTGAGGATACGCCGGTTGCAGCCTGATAACTCTCAGGAAACGGGCTTTAACGCTAAATGCGGAGGAAAAGCAGGTATTTATCGCCACAAAACAGGCGATGAGAGAGATAAAAGCGGAAACTGGATTCGGAAAGGAAAGCGGCCCGCCAAACCGAAATAATCCACTTTTTGAGCAGTTTCTGCTGCCATTAATGCAGTGCCGAATTAGACCCACGGAGGGGAATATCCGGGGCCTAAAGAGAATCCGGCGTGGGCGCAAGGCCAAGATGACGGCGTTTAAAACTGCCCCTGAAGGGTCGCGACCAGAGTGCGGCCCCCTGCGTGATCACGGTGCTCCCCGAGGTAGATCCCCTGCCAGGTTCCGGTCAGCAAGGCGCCATCGGCAACCGGAAGGGAGACACTGCTGCCCAGCAGGCTGGCTTTGAGATGCGCGGGCATATCGTCGGGCCCCTCGTAGGTGTGGCGGTAGTAAGGGGCATGTTCCGGCACCATCTTGTTGAAGTGAGACTCGAAATCGTCGCGCACCGTTGGGTCTGCATTCTCATTGAGGGTCAGTGAGGCGGAGCTGTGCCGGATGAACAGGTGCAAAAGGCCGGTTCGACAGCTTGCCAGTTCCGGCACCCGGGCCAACACCTCATCGGTGATCAAGTGAAAGCCGCGGGGGTGCGGGGCAAGGGTGAAAATGGATTGATGCCACTGACTCATGGGGACTCCTCAGACGATGATGACCCCACCATTATGGCGACGGCGAACGCTGGAGCAAGGGAGCGTGCTTTCCCTCACCCGAGTAGCCCCCCACTTCTGAGGTGAACTTGGGGGATGCCACCCACGCGCCAGCGTAAGGCACGCAATAGAAAGGGAGCCTCCTGGGCTCCCCTATTGACCGTGGCCGAGCTGGCCCCTCGTTCACTTACTTTACGGCGAAGTTCACGATGGGGAAGCAGGGCAGGAAGCCGTTCTTGGCGCAGTTGATCAGACCAACCTGTACCACCTTGATCTCGTCGGTGACGTTGACGAAGCCCAGTTGGGCATCGGACCGCTTAGAGACGTTCACCGCACTCCAGTCGAACAGGGTGCTGCCGGTGCTGTAGTTCACCATGCCGATATTGGCACCGGTGACATCGTTGGTCAGGTTCACCATGCCCAGGTTAGCGCCGGTGGCGGTACCCTTGTTCCAGTTCCAAAGGCCCAAGGAGACACCGGTCATGCTGTTGTTGATGTGGTTGGCACCGGCAAACAACAGCGGCATCTGCAGACCGACGAAATCATCGGTTTCACCGATACCCAGCAGGTGCAGATCCACCCCTTTTACTGAACCGGTCTTACCGTAAAGCGTGGGAAAACGTACCCCTTCCACGGACTGGCCGGGCATGACGTTGGTACCATTGAGGGTGGAGAGCTGGACAGGTACAGTTTCAGCTACGGCTTGTGTAGAAGCAGCGGCGCTGGCCAGCAGGGTAAGGGTCAGGGCGAGTTTTTTCATCTTATCTCCATTATGCGATGACTCGAAACAGTAGCGAGCCGTAATCCATGGTCACTGTGGTGGAACTTTACTGAGCCAGGCGACGGGCCACAAGCCTAAATGGCGAACAGAGAAGCAATAATCGGATGCGAACCGGTTCAACAAAGCGGGCTGCCTGCGTTGAACCTGGGCCGCCGGCGGCGCTGACCCGATCACTCCTCGAGGTAGTGAAAGCGAACCCTGCCAGTGACCTGAGAGAGCAATTCGTAGGGGATGGTCTCAGCGTGTTCGGCAATCTCCTCCACGGGTAGCCCCTGCCCCCACAGGATCACTTCATCCCCCACCGCCACCGGCGCATCGCCGATCTCCACCATCAGGGTGTCCATACTGACCCGCCCCACCAGCGGGAAGCGCTGTCCATTGATCAGGACCGGCGTTCCAGAGGCGGCATGGCGGGGATAGCCATCACCATACCCCACCGCCACCACGGCGATGCGGGTATCCCGTTCTGCCCGCCAGATCTGGCCGTACCCGGCCGCCTCCCCCTGTCGCTGCGGACGAACCGCCAACACGCGGGTTTTCAGGGTCATGACAGGTTGCAGCCCGATCTGCTGGGCACGGCCGCCCACCATGGGATTGGCGCCGTAGATCGCCAACCCAACCCGGACCCAGTCACCGTGGGCGCTTGGCCAACGCAGTACCCCGGCGGAATTACAGAGCGCCCGTTCGCCGGGCAGGTCCTGCACCTGAGCCTCGAAGCGGGCGATCTGCCGCTCAGTCTCGGATCCGTCCGCTTCATCGGCGGTGGCAAAGTGGGTCATCGTATTGAGCGGCAGCCGCACGCAGGCGCAATGACTGAGCCGACGATAGAGCGATTGAAACTCCTCACAGCGTACTCCAAGCCGATGCATGCCACTGTCGTGCTTAAGCCAGATCTTCAGCCCATGGGGCAAATTCGCCTGCTCCAACAGCCCGACCTGATAGGCATCATGAATGACCAGGTCCAGGTCATATTGAGTCGCCTGCTCCAGGCCCTCCTGGTTGAAGACGCCGGCGAGGATCAGGATCCGCGCCTCGACACCGCTCTCCCGAAGAGTCACAGCCTCCTCGATACGGGCCACGGCAAAGCCATCAACCGCACCGGTAAGCCAGCGCGCCACCTGAACCAGGCCATGACCATAGGCATCGGCCTTGATCACGGCCATCAGCTTGGTCTCAGGGATCTGGCTGCGCAGGTGGGTGATATTGTGCATCAGCGCAGTTCGGCGGATCTCCGCCACAGGAGAGTAGTGCATCACTTATTCGTCGTACTCGAAACTGGTACCAGCGTAGTTATCAAATCGGGAGAAACGCCCCTGGAAAGTGAGAGGTACCTTACCGATGGGGCCGTTACGCTGCTTACCAATAATAATCTCTGCCAGCCCCTTCTCGGCGGTATCCGGGTGGTAAACCTCGTCGCGGTAGATGAACATGATGAGGTCAGCATCCTGCTCGATGGAGCCGGACTCACGCAGATCCGAGTTTACCGGGCGCTTATCCGCCCGCTGCTCCAGTGAGCGGTTAAGCTGTGACAGGGCCACCACCGGGCACTGCAACTCCTTGGCCAGCGCCTTGAGGGAGCGCGAGATCTCGGCGATCTCCAGAGTCCGGTTCTCCGACATGCCCGGCACCTGCATCAGCTGCAGGTAGTCCACCATGATCATCGACAGGCCACCATACTCCCGGGCAACCCGGCGGGCGCGGGAGCGCACCTCGGTGGGCGTCAGGCCGGAACCATCATCGATGTACATCTTGCCCTGCTCCATCATCAGGCCCATGGTGGAGGAGACGCGGGCCCAGTCATCATCGTCCAGTTCACCGGTCCGGATCTTGGTCTGATCGACCCGCCCCAGGGACGCCAGCATACGCATCATGATCTGCTCAGAGGGCATCTCCAACGAGAAGATCAGCACCGGCTTATCCTCGTTCATGGCAGCGTATTCACACAGGTTCATGGCGAAGGTGGTTTTCCCCATGGAGGGACGGGCAGCCACGATAACCAGGTCCGAGGGCTGCAGGCCCGCAGTCATCTTGTCCAGGTCTGCGTAACCGGTCGAGACGCCGGTCACCCCGCCGCTGTTGGGGTTGTTAAACAGCTGCTCGATACGGTCGACCGTCTTGGTCAGAACCGTCTTGATGTCCTCAGGGCCCTCGTTGCTGTTCTGGCGCTTCTCCGCAATGTGGAACACCTTGCTCTCCGCCAGGTCCAGCAGCTGCGACGAGTCACGCCCCTCGGGATTGAAGCCGGCATCGGCGATCTCGTTGGCGACCTTGATCATCTCCCGGGTCACCGCACGCTCCCGTACGATGCTGGCATAGGCGGTCAGGTTGGCCACGCTGGGGGTATTACGGGCGATGTCCGACAGGTAGGGGATCCCGCCCACAGACTCCAACTCGCCCCGCTTCTCCAGCTCCTCGGAAACGGTCACCAGGTCCAGCGGGTGGCCCTGCTCAAGCAGGACCGCCATGGCGTCGAAGATACGCTGGTGGCTGCGGCTGTAGAAGTCTTCTTTTACAACTCTTTCCGCCACTTGATCGAACATCTCGCTGTTGAGCATCAAGCCCCCCAGCACTGACTGCTCCGCCTCAAGGGAGTGCGGCGGCACCTTCAGTTGATCAACCGCTGCACTCGCACTATCCGCACGCGCACCTAATCGTGTATCCGCCATTTGACTCCCAACTCTTTAACCAAGGACCCTTAAGGATCTTAAATGTTTGTACCGCCTGGCCGCCCCTCGGCAAGCGGTCAGACGCGACCGTGCCAAGGCGGATCTCCAACGGTATCGCAGATCTGCGCCATTGTAACCTCTCCCGTCATGCCCCTGTAGCCGATCGCACACTGTAGCGACTGGAAATAGTCAGCCGAGGGCGAAATTTCAGCATGACAGTCACCTTAAGAGGTTTCGGAGCACCGTTGAGAAGGCGATAATCACGAGCCTAAGCCCCTCTCCCGGCTCTTTACGCAGGGAATAAAAGTTGAACCAGCGACAAACGGAGCCTGGATTCAGAAAGGCTGGTTAATGGCCACCACCACGCCGCTGTCGTCGGCGGCCACGGCGAAGTCCAGCCGGACCAACACATTCTCGACCCAAAGGCGGATCCCAACCCCGGCGGACCACTGCATATCTTTGTGCAGCTCACCCAGATCGAAATCCTCATTCACCCGTCCGACACCCCCGAACAGCGCCAACTCGTACCAGGGAAAACGATAACGATTGATAAAGGGGATCCCACCCTGCGGCTGCCAGCGGGGCACCATACGATACTCCGCCCCATAATAGAGGGCGCTGCGATCGTGGTAGCGTGCCGAACTGTAGCCCCGGAGCCTGTGCCAGCCACCCAGTGTGGACTGGGCAAACCAGGCCGGAGCCTGCTCAGGATTGCTGCTGCCGCCCTCCCAGGTGGGCAGGTCGGAGAGATAGGCGGTCAAGGCCATCGACTGCTGCTTGGCCCAGCGACTCTGCCCCAGGTTGAGGTAGTGTCGATACTGGGCCTCCCAGCGGGTATAGGCCTCGCGCTGATCGCTTCCCCAGTCACGGGTCAGCTCCAGTGATGCCTGGTAACCGGCGGTCGGTGAGGGCCAGAAGTTGCGCGCATCCTGCTCCAGTCGCAGCGTCATACCCTGGCTGACAAAGTCCTCCCCCAACGCTTGAACACTATGACGCTCGTAGAACGGCTTCAACTCCAGGAAGGTGTAGGCGCCCTGATGTGCCTCCCGCAGCGAAGGGCTGACCATCGGCAAACCCTCCTTCGTCGCGACGACCAACGTCGTATCATCTCGCCCGGCACCCAGAGGTAGCAGGTAGCGCAAGGTGCCATTGATCTCCCAGTGCTGCTCTTCGCCGAACAACGCATCGGCGATGGCCGAGCCATTGCTGCCCGCAGGCACCGAACCGGGCTCGGGCCCATCGAGGTAGAGCGTCTTCTCGTTGAACTGCCCCACGAACCCCTCCCAGTCGACGAACCAGCGCCGGCTCTTCCCGAGGCGGTAGTTAAACGCCCCAAGATACGCCACGTAGCTCTGATTCACGGAGTATGCGCCCACACCCACCACCTGGGCCTGTGACTGCCCGAGGCCTTGCAGGGACGCTGCCGCCCCGAGGGAGAACCCCATGCTGGAGGTGGAGAAGAGAATAGGCACTGCCGCATTGCGACGCTCACTGCCGCTTTCCTGCGCCGCGAGCGTGGCACTGAAGGTCAGCAGAGGAACAAGGGGCAGGAGGAATTTCATAGCGCACTCTGAAAGGAACTCGCCGCAAGGATACGCTTATTGATTGACCAAGTCAGCGGCATGGCTCTCGCTATTGAGACTGTGAACCCCATCGAGGCCAGAAGGTTGGCATCTCCGGCGACGGTCAACTTATGCAATGCACAGAAAGAAAGGCACAGGCAAGCTTTAGAGCAGGTATCAGAAAACAGGAAAGGACAATAAGGGGCCTCTCCCTTGGAAAAGAGTCACGCTAAGCACGGTCTGGGAAAACCCATGGCGCAGAATCTAAAGATCAACGCCATGGATGGTGGATGACGGGAACGGCCCGAGCCCGTGGCCAGCCCGGTGTTTAAAACCGGTAACCGAAGTTAAGGGTGAAGGAGTCCCGAGTCTCCCCATAGTTGTACATGAAAGTCAGGTTGTAGTGCTTACCAAGCTGCTTGTTGAAGCCGATCAGGTAGGCCCAGCGATTGTTAATCACGCCCACGTCATAGGTAAAGTCGCGGCCAAGCTCAGGAATGAAACCTAGATTACCCGTCATCCGATCGTCCAATCCCTGGTACTCCGCGCCCACCAGCAGTTGACCACGGAAGTCCACGAACTGGTACCCGAGCAACGGCTGAACCGTGATGATCGAGTCCCCCCAGTCGATGGAACTGTCCAGCTGGGTTTTCACCCAGGTGGCATTGACCGAGGCGAAAAACTCTTTGTAACCGATGGAGAGAGTGGTCCCCACGCCGATGGTGGTGTAATCCAGATCAAGCGGAACGGCAAAATTGGTACCTGAGCACAGATCAAGGCCCTGCTCCTGCAGCAGGCGGCATGCGGCCGCACCGCCAAACTCCCCCAGCTTATCCTTGAGGATATCCTCCAGCTTACCCGTGTACTGAGCATTAACCGCCGCATCGACCTTGATCCGTCCAACCAGCGCGTACACGTTCCAAAATGGCAAGATATTAACGTCGCCACGCAGACTCAGACTCTGGGCGTCAACCGTACCAAAGGACGCAGTAGGGTCGAAAAACTCGTTAAGGTTCAAACCCATAATATCGAAATCAAAGAACCCAATGTCCATCGTCTGCTTGCGGTAGGCGAGGGAGATGCCGTAGGGCAGGGGCAGGTCGATCCCCTGCCGCCGCACCAGGTCGGCCATCAGGGGGAAGGCACGATCCAGGTTCACGAACTCCTCGCGCAGTCGCGGATCCGATACCGTGGTCATCAGCTCATCATTGAGCACCACCAGATCATCATCATCGTCGTAGACGGCCACCGGGGTTACGGTAATCGTCAATTTGAGCGGAGCGCCCTTGTGCTCTCCGGTTGCCACCAGCTCCTTGCGATCAATCACCACCCGCCCCGTCTCCAGTGTCTTGAAGGTGACGTCCTGGCGGTAACTCTTAATCTGGTAGCCATCCATCAGAAAGGGACGGGAGTTGGTCAGCACCATGGATTTCACTTCACCGCCCTCCGCCATCACCTTAACCCGCATGAAACGGAAGTAGGCGATATCCTGAGGCAAACCGTAACGGGAGTAGTTAAAGCGGATCACCAGGCGCTCATCCCCCAGTTCGTCAACCACCACCGAGTTACGATCAAACAGCTCACCATACTGACGCAGCCGGTACTGCTGACGAGTCCACTCCTCGAGACGTGCCACCAGGTTTTCATGCTCGTCCAGCAACCGGGGATCGTACTTGATCCGCATATCGATGTTGCCTTTGCTGTCGGTACTCTGGACGACAAACACCTGAGACTCCTGCACCCCGTCCACCGTTTCCAGTCGGTGGGTCATCTGCTCTATCAGGTGCTCACTCTGTGCGAGGGAGCTTAATCCCAGCTTGGGAATGTCTTTGGAGAGGCCGTATTGCTCAAAAATGTTTGCCGCGGGAGGCGCGTTCCTGTCTTTTTTCGGCGCAGCGGAAACGTTAACGCTGCAGAGGCTGGCGACCAAACAACACACCAATCCCAGGTTGAGAAGGCGACCTCGGGGGAAGACGTGCCCAAAATTCATAGCGGGTTCCTCTGCAAAGTATCAACAATTCAAACGGGTACGAGTATGAGTGTAGATAACGCAGAGGGATCCGTTAGCGAATATTAAGCTGATCTTGCAGCCTTTTTGTCACTCACTTGAGAAGCCCATCATTCCGGCAGAGTTCGGTACCGTCAGCTAATTTAATGAGTAAGTATCATAAGTTTGGTGGCGCCAACCCCGTCTCGCCCCCAGGAGAATCACGATGGCAAAGTATGGTTTTTGGGTTGTACTGGCATTTCTGTTAGCCGGGTGCAGTGAAAATGATGATAGCCCGGCAGTACCACCGTCACCGGTCACGGATATCCCGGGTGCAGCGGAAGTGGCCCCCCTGAGGCCGGGACTCTACATCACCGCACAGGGCTTCAGTAATTGCGGCATCGAGGGCGTCCGCTACGCCTTTCAGGACGAAAGTGGCGGAATCGTGGGCCCGCTGTTTGTTACCGACGAGCAGGGATTCATGGACATCAGTGCTGCGCCAGAGGGCGCCAAGTATGTCACCTATGTCTACATGCCGGCCCCCAACCTTATCCGCTGGGACGCAACCACCTTTGAGTTGGCCATGTTTCAGGCAGACTCCCTCTCCTACCGGGTCGAACTGGTTAACATACAAACTGATGACGTCACCCCCTGTAACCACATCCAGGGCAGATCCAAGATCCTCTTCGTTGACGCCGGATCGGAGCAGCAGGAGCTGGACGTCCTCAGCGACAGTCGATTGGAGCTCAATGACACGGCGCTGGTCCTAGCCCAGGACGACACCGTCAACCTGTTCGCTTACCAGGACGGGTTGCTCAGCGGCAGCCAAAGTGTGAACAGCGCCGATCTGCCCGATGAGAGCACCATCCCACTCGCCCTGAATCCTACTCAGCAGGTCATGTTGGAGGGATTGATGCCGCCGGAGGAGGGAGAGTGGAGCGAGACACAGACCGCCCTTCGATATACGGCCTACCCCTTTCAAACCCTCATCCGCAATGAAAACCAAACTAGTGAGGTGAACCTGGTACTCGACGATGCGGGGAGTAACCTGGCCAGCTTCGAGTTCCTTGCGGACGATACCCTCTCAGTTCAACGGGTCGGACAAGAGGGTAACCTGTTGATGGCTCAACCCTTGGAGTTTGCCCTGAAGGAGGATATCCCCTTGCTCTCCAGCGGGGTCGAGTTCCCGTTCATCCTCAGTGATTCACTTTGTACCCTGTTCAGTGGTTTCAGCTACAGCAATCTGGTGGGCTTTATTCGTGGACTTCAGGCGGCGTTTCCAGAGCTGGGGATACCCAACCTACCGGACCTGCCCGTTGATCCAGAGCTGGTTCCAGAGTGCAACCTGAACGACCTGAGCTATGAGATGGCATCAGAAAAGCACCTGACCACGGGACAGTTCGCGGCGCGCTACAGCGCCACCTACTTTACCGGTGCCGGAGGCGGGGACGATGGGTTGTGCTCAAGCTCCGAAAGCAGCTGTCGCTTGGTCAACCGCAACGTTTACGCCATGACCGAGCATGAACAGCGCAACACCCAGATCTTCCCACCCCAAATCGGTTTCAGCCGGGGCACCTTCTTTATCCCGGACGTCCCCGCTGAGCTGATCTTTAACACGCTGGGCGGCCTCATTACCCGTCAGACTTTTGTTCTCTCGGACCAGCAGGATATCCAGTTTCTTCACAGCCTGGCCGGCGGGGAGGGTAGCCGGATAATCGACGACAACGAACCGGAGTCGACCCCAATCCGCAGGGCCAGATTGAGTCTTATCGGTTCACCGGAAAATCCCATACCAGAAGCGCTGTTCGAGTCCCGTTACCAAAGCCGCTACCAGGCCGTGGGTAAGGTGCATTAACCAGCCAATTTGGGGAAGTACCGCCAGGGAGGGCTGCTCATAAGGAAGTGTTGTTCACAACGCATACTCACGAAATGCTGTGTCACGGGGCACCGAACCATCCGACCGACAATTTACGTACCACAACAAAAAACGCCTCATCCAAGGATGAGGCGTTCTAAAAAGCATGGCGGAGCCGGCGCAGAGCCCCTTCCCCGCAACGCCGAAGCGGCTGCCACAGGGAAGTGTTGTTCGCAACACACTCACGAAGCTCGGCCTCACAAAACACCGAACCATTCGAGTATTCGTACGCCAAAACGAAAAAACCCAGCCGCTAGGCTGGGTTTATCGAAATAATGGCGGAGTGGACGGGACTCGAACCCGCGACCCCCGGCGTGACAGGCCGGTATTCTAACCAAC
>NZ_BAABLF010000013.1:0-248440 GCF_039544205.1 Ferrimonas gelatinilytica
GTTACCTGTCATGGTATAACCACGTCAGACCCCACGGGAGCTTGGATAGAAAACCACCAGTCAGCCGACTTGGTGTGAACAACGTGTTGGAAGTCTACACCTAGCACCCGCTTTTGGGCTTTTAGGATCTAGAACCTAGGACCTAGTGCCCGCTTTTGGGCTTTTAGGATCTAGAACCTAGGACCTAGTGCCCGCTTTTTTCAGCTATCGAGGCGATACAGGGGCTGCGCCGGGCATTGGGCCAGCAGGGTGGTCAGTTGACGGCCATCGGGCAGCACCAGTTGCGGAGCCAGCTCGAACAGGGGGATCAGCACGAAGGCGCGCTCCGCCATGCCGTAATGGGGCAGGGTGAGGCGTTCACTCTGCATTACCGCATCGCCGTAAAGCAGCAGGTCCAGGTCCAGGGTTCGCGAGCCCCAGCGCTCATGTCGCTCCCGTCCCAGCGCCTGCTCGATCTCCTGCAGGGCATCCAGCAGAGCCAGGGGGGAGAGCGTTGTTTCCAGTGCCGCCACCGCATTGGTGTAATCCGGCTGTGCCATCCCCGCCATTGGCGGACTGCCGTAGAGGCCGCTTCGGTCCAGCAACCGCGTTTGCGGCAGTTCGGTAAGCATCGCCAGGGCCCGCGCCAGGGTGGCGGGGCCGTTGCCGAGGTTACTGCCGAGGCCGATAAAGCAGCGCGTCATCAGTCGTCGCTTTTACCGCTATCGCTGCGTGGCTTGCGGCGACGGGGTTTGCGACGACGGCGGCCATCGCCCCCAAGGGCACGCACCATCTGGCGCTGAGCCTGCTCGTCACATTCCTGGAAGCGGGTCCACCAGCGAGACAGTTCCAATAACTCCTGGTCCTGTTCCGCCTCGGCCCGCAGCAGCAGGAAGTCGTAGGCGGCGCGGAAGCGGGGGTGCTCCATCAGACGGAAGGCGCGGGCACCGGAGCGCTTGTCCAGACGCCCCTGCAACTGCCAGATCTCCTGTGCCGGGGTGGTAAAGCGCCGCGGCAGGGAAACGGTTTTGCACTGGCTGCTGATCGCCTCGCCACAGGCGGCGGTGAGGGCGTCGAAGGGTGCGATACCCCGTTGACACTTGGCTTCCGCCTTCTCCTCTACCACGTACCATAGCAGGGCGGCGTAGAGGAATGCTGGGGTGACCGGCATATCGGCGTTGACTCGATCGTCGGTGTTTTTCAGCATCGCCTCGATCAAGCGCAGCTCCTTGCCCTCGGGAGAGCGGGCCAACTGCTTCTCCTGCATCGGGAACATCGGCCCCCAGAGGCCCAGTTCCCGCATCATGCGGAAGTTGTCCAATCCCTTACCGGACATCAGCAGCTTGAGGGTCTCTTCGAACAGGCGGGCCGGCGGGATGGTATTGAGCAGATTTGCCATTGCCGGGATCGGCTTGGCGGCGCTCTTGTCGATGGTGAAATCCAGCTTGGTGGCGAAGCGGACGGCGCGGATCATCCGCACCGGATCTTCCCGGTACCGGGTGGCGGGATCGCCGATCAGGCGCAGTCGCCGGGCCTTGAGATCCTCCATGCCACCGAAGTAGTCGCGTACGCTGAAGTCGCTGATGTCGTAGTAGAGGCCGTTGACGGTAAAGTCACGGCGCTCGGCATCCTCGTCGATGGTGCCGTAGACGTTGTCTCTCAGCAGTCGGCCACTGTCATCCTGTTTGGCGTGCTTACCCGTCTCTTGATGATGGCCGCGAAGGGTTGCCACTTCGATGATGTCACGGCCAAACAGAATATGGGCGAGGCGGAACCGGCGCCCGACCAGACGGCAGTTGCGGAACAGGCGACGAACCTGCTCCGGCGTGGCGTTGGTGGCGATATCGAAATCTTTGGGTTGATGACGCAACAGCAGGTCGCGGACGCCGCCGCCCACCAGGTAGGCTTCGAAGCCTCCCTTGTGGAGTCGGTACAGCACTTTCAACGCGTTTTCGCTGATGTCGTCGCGGCTGATCCCGTGTTGTTTCCGGGGGATCACCGCCAGTTTGGCTTCTGCTGGGGCGGCGCTGTCGCCACCTATCAGTCGTTTAGCCAGCTTTGTCAGGCGTTTAAGAATGGGACACCTCGTTCAGTTTCATTGCCTGGGGATGAGGCGCTCAAACTGGTGAGTGTCAGTGGCGCCTGCGTATGGCGCGCAATGATATACCAAGGTTGGTTAAATGATAAGCCGTAGGCTCAATAGGGTGATGTGGGGGCGAGTGCGTGGCGATGACGGGGCAGGGCGTCCAGGCTGAAATTGGCCACGGCATGGCGAAGTTGTTCCCGCACCGGGGCACGGCTAAGTCTCTGGGGCAGGGGGTGGCCGAGAAACGCCAGGGCCTGGGCCAACTGAGCGCTACACTCCCCATCCGTCAGCGCAGGGGCATGGTTTTGCTTGGAGAGTTTCTTTCCGTCAGTTTGGACCGCCAGGGGCAGGTGCAGGAAGTCTGGGGCCGACCAGCCCAGCTGCGAGTAAAGGGAGCACTGGCGCACGGTGGCTTCCAGCAGGTCGTTACCCCGGACCACTTCGGTGATCCCCTGGTCATGGTCATCCAGCACCACGGCCAGCTGGTAGGCGTAGAGGCCATCGCGGCGCTTCAGAATGAAATCCTCTGCGGCAAAGGCGGGTTCGGTCTGGATGGGCCCTAGCAGTCGGTCGTCAAACTGGCTGACCGCGGCCCGGTTGCGCAGCCGGATAGCACTGCCCTCGGGCCCCAGCGCCCTGTCACGGCAATGGCCGTCGTACACGCCGCCAATCGTTTTGATCCGTTTGCGGGTGCAGTCGCAATAGTACGCCTCGCTCTGCTCCAGCAGCTGGTCGAGGATCGCCTGGTAACGAGGGTAGCGCTGACTCTGGTAGAGCACGCTGCCGTGCCACTCAAGGCCGAAGCGTTCCAGGGTGCGCAGTATCTCGTCGGCGGCACCGGACACCTCCCTTGGCGGATCAAGATCTTCCATCCGCACCAGCCAGTGTCCGCCCCGGCTGTGGGCACGGAGATAGCTGCCGACGGCGGCAACCAGGGAGCCGAAGTGCAGAGGGCCAGAGGGGGAGGGGGCGAAGCGACCGATATAATGGGCTGAGTCGGGCATCGGGATGGGTATCCGTAGGATCAAAAACGGGAGGCCATGCCTCCCGTCCCTGTGAGCGAGGCGGGCTTAGCCCACCATCTGCTTCTCTTTGATCTCTGCCAGGGTCTTACAGTCGATGCAAAGATCTGCGGTCGGACGCGCTTCCAGGCGTCGGATCCCGATCTCGATGCCGCAGGAGTCGCAGAAGCCGAAGTCATCATCCTGAACCTTCATCAAGGTCTTTTCGATCTTCTTAATCAACTTACGCTCGCGGTCGCGAGTGCGTAACTCGAGGCTGAACTCCTCTTCCTGGGCCGCACGATCCACCGGGTCGGGGAAGTTGGCGGCTTCGTCCTGCATGTGATGCAGAGTGCGATCCACTTCTTCCCGCAGCTGGTTGCGCCAGGCTTCCAGGATGGTCTTGAAGTGAGCCAGTTGCTTCTCGTTCATGTATTCCTCACCCGGTTTTTCCCGGTAAGGTTCCACGTTGGCGTAGGCCAATACGCCAATTTTTTTTGTCTTGCCCTGCGGCATCAGGCGTCTCCTGTTACTAATACGAGAGGCAATCCTCTGATTGGGGCGGTATCTATATCAGATGGATCTCGTTTACGCAAATCCCTGCGAACCGGATTTATCATCAGCACAATCTCTTGTGATCTGGCGCAAATCAATAAAGCGATCTAACAGGACCAATTTGTTATCACAAATGACTATTTTGTCAATCTAAAGTGACGGGCAGGAGGTGTAGGGGACGTGCCTGATGGGGATCCAGCGCGCAGCTCAAGGCAAAAAAGCCGACGCCTGCGTCCCGGGCTTCTCGACAAAGCCGGGCGTAGTCGGGATCGATGTGGGCCGCCGGTGCCACCCGGTCGATGCCGCTGTGGGGCACGATAAAGAGGATCGCCGCCCGCTCTCCCTCGGCGCAGATCGCCATCAGTTCCCGCAGGTGCTTCTGTCCCCGGGTGGTCACCGCATCCGGGAAGTAGCCCTGGCCATCTTCCTCAAGCAGGGTGACGTTCTTTACTTCGACGTAGCAGTCCGGCAGCCCTTCGCCCTGCAGCAGCAGATCGATTCGGCTGTTCTCCTGACCGTAGCGCACCTCACGGCGCAGATTTGGGTACTCGGCCAACTCCGGCAGCAGCCCCGCCTCTATACCCTCCTGGGCCAGGGCATTGGCCCGACCGGTATTCACCATGATGCGGTGGCCACGATCGCTCTCTACCCACTCCCAGGTGCAGGGATACTTGCGTTTGGGGTTGCCAGAATCGGAGAACCAAACGGTCCAGCCCGGCTCGGCACAGCCGGTCATGGCGCCAGTATTGGGGCAGTGCAAGGTCAATTCACGGCCGTCGTCGCAGATGACATCCGCAAGGAAACGCTTGTAGCGTTTCACCAGAGTGGCGGATTGCAGGGGGGTGGGAAATTGCACGTCGGCTCCCTTTGAGCGGTGACAGTAAAAGCAGGACCACACTCTATCACGGGGGAGGCCTCTCCCGGTGTCACCGTCGCCGGTGGATGCAGTGCTGCAGGAAGTAGTCAGGATGTTACACTGCCTGCCACCATAAGGAAGGACCAAGAGGGAAACCATCATGAGCAACCATTTGACCATCGTCCTGAGTGACCTGCCCGCCCCGGCGCATTGGGGTAAGAGTGCCATCAGCTTCGCCGACGAGACCGCCACCATTCACCTGGCGGATGCGGCGGATCGGGGCCAGGCGGTACAGGCCGCGGCGCGAAAGCTGACTAGCCAGGGACTCCGTGACGTGGCTTTGGTCGGAGAGGGCTGGAGCCCTGCCCTGCAGTGGCGTTTTGCCTGCGGCTTCGGTGAGGCGATGGAGCCCGGCACTATCCAGTGGGCGTCCGATGGGGAAACCCTGGACGCGCAGCGTGACGCTGCCCTGTGGCTCAAGTCCCTGACCCACGCCAGCCCGGAAGCCCTGAGCCCGGAAGTGCTGGCGGATGAGGTGGCAGAGCGCTTGTCCGGCCTGGCACCGGAGCATATCACCACTCGCCAGATCGTCGGCGATGCCCTCCTGACCGCAGGCTGGGTCGGGATCCATGGTGTCGGCCGTGGCAGCGACCGCCCACCGGTGCTGCTGGAACTGGACTACAACCCCACCGGCGATCACGATGCGCCGGTCAGCGTTGCCCTGGTGGGCAAGGGGATCACCTTCGATTCCGGCGGTTACTCCCTTAAGCCCTCTGCGGGCATGGTTACCATGAAGTGTGACATGGGCGGCGCGGCCACCGTGGCGGCTGCGCTGAAGCTGGCGATCCGTCAGGGCCTGAGCAAGCGGGTGAAACTCTACCTCTGCTGTGCGGAGAACCTGGTCTCCGGTCATGCCTACAAGCTGGGCGATATCCTGCACTACAAGAACGGCACCAGTGTCGAGATCGTCAACACCGATGCCGAGGGACGGCTTGTGCTGGCGGATGGTTTGATCGCCGCTAACGAAGCGGGTGCCGAGCGGATCATCGATGCGGCGACCCTCACCGGTGCGGCCATGGTGGCGGTGGGCAGTGACTACAATGCCCTGTTCTGTGCCGATGATTTGGTGGCCTCCGAGGCACTGGCCGCAGCCAACGCGGTCGGTGAGGGGCTGTGGCGCCTGCCACTGGCTCCCTTCCACGCCGACAAGTGCCCCTCCGCGTTTGCCGATACCGCCAACTCGGCCCCGGTGAAAGGGGGCGGCCACGGCGGTGCTTCTAATGCTGCGGGCTTCCTGAGCCGCTTCGCTGGTACCCCGCCGAAGGGGTGGATCCACCTGGATCTGGCGGGCAGCTACGTCGCCGGTAACGGGTTGAATGGTGAAGGGGCGACCGCCCTGGGCCTGCTGACCGTGACCAAGCTGCTGCTGGATGCGTAAGTACTAGGCGCTAGGTCCTAGGTCCTAGGAACTAGGAACTAGGAACTAGGAACTGGGAACTGGGATTGAAGCTCAGCATGACAACGCCCCGCCGGGTCAGTCCGGCGGGGCGTTTTGTTCAGAGCAACGCGGGTCGTCAAGTGGGAAGGTATTATGAACTGTTCATCTATCTGCCAGGTCCCCTACGATTGGGCGAAGTGCTAGAGGGTTTTGATCTTGGTTGAACCCAGGTCTCCGCCAAGCAGAAGCTGCCCCATTGAGCTTGCCGAGGATCCCGGCCAGCGTTTCGGCGTCGCTGCCAGCCTTCTATATGGGGATCTAAACCAAAACAATATGGGCTTTCATGCTGTAGAGGATGTAGAGCACTTCTTCCTTTTCCCGTTGCCCTATCTCGTTCTTGTCCAGGGCTTTCAGAGCATCATCCAGCACGGCGAGGAACTCGCTGCTGTCGATGTTCATGCCCCGGTGGGTGGCCAGCATATCCTTACCCTCGTAGACCGCCGGTCCACCGGTTCCTGAGATGAAAAAGGTGCCGGCACCCTGTTTCAGGGCGGCCACGTCTCTGTCCGCAAATCGAGGAGCGATTCTCGGGTTGGCCAGGTGCAGATCGACCAGATCGCTGGCGATCCTGGTGATCCCTTCGGTACCACCGAGCCTTTCATAAAGGGAAACTGCCATAAATCTGTCCTCCGCGGGGTGCTCGAAACTTAGTGAGGATAGCCCATCGTCACGCCGTTGGAGCGGCGGCTAAACTAACCCGCCGTGACGTCTTCGGGGCGTAGCGACCCCTCGAGAATCCATTGGGCATCAATTCGGTGAGCCCTTTAGCTGGCGCACCTTCCCGCTTTATTCCCAGGTTTTGATGCTCTGGTAACGCACCCCCCCTGGTTCGAACACCGACTCCATCAGCGCGACCTTGTTGATGGTCAGGGTGATGGGCTGAGTCAGGGTGAGAGGCCCGGCGGGCAGGGGGCCCACATCCCGAAACAGGGTGATATGGGGTCGAAAGCCACGCTGACTGGCATGCAGACCGTGGCAGGCGGCATCCCGACGCAGGGCATTGGCCAGTTGCGACAGGGGTGGTGGCGTGTATTGGGTGGTCAGGCAGATCACCCTGGCCCGGGGCCAATGTGCCAGACCGTCGAGGGTGAGAGTGACCCGGGGCACCGCCAAGGTTTGCCAGCGTGCCAACAGGGCCTGGCGCTGGGACTGGGTGACGTTGCCCAGAAATGCCAGGGTCAGGTGGAGGTTGGCGACGGGCACCAGTCGGGCGGGACGGTGAGGTTTCTTTTCACCCTCCGCCATCTCTGGGCGTGAGAGGACACCGCTGAGCCTGGCTTGCTGACGGATCAGCGCCAGCTGGTTAATGCGGTCCAGAGGGACGGCGAAAAAGAGCCTTGCGGCCATCAAAGTCTCCTCGTTTAGGGTAAATGGGTCGTCAGCCCTTACTGGCTCTCATTTGGCGCTTAAGGGGGCCGGACAGTACACTAGGCCGGAATTTTCCGCCTGCCCAGATAAGAGAGTCTCGGAGTTGTCGACACTGCCCATCCAGGATCTGTTCCCCAGCATCCGCGAAAACCTGAAGCAACACAATCAGTTGATTCTGCGTGCCCCTACAGGGGCGGGCAAGTCCACCGCGTTGCCATTGGCGATGCTGGCTTGGCCCGAGATCCACGGCAAGATCCTGCTGTTGGAGCCCCGTCGCCTGGCCGCACGAATGATCGCCCGTTTTCTGGCGACTCAGCTTGGAGAGCGGGTGGGCCAGCGGGTCGGCCTGCGGGTGCGGGGGGAGAGTAAGGTCTCCGACGACACCCGGCTGGAGGTGGTGACCGAGGGGGTGCTGACCCGGATGATCCAGGCAGATCCTGAGCTGTCTGGTGTGGGGCTTGTGCTGTTCGATGAGGTGCATGAGCGCCACCTGGCGACGGATCTGGCGCTGGCGCTGGCGCTGGAGGTGCAGGCTGGACTTCGGGATGACCTGACCCTGATGCTGATGTCCGCCACCCTCCAGGGGCAGCCGCTCAAGACGCTGCTGCCGGAGGCGGTCCTGCTGGAGAGCGAGGGGCGCAGCTACCCGGTATCCCTGGAGTATGCCCCGGTGCCCGCCGGGCAGCCCTGGCTGGGGGCCCTGGTGAGCCAGGTGCAGCGGCAGCTGTCTGAGCGGGAGGGCAATCTCCTGGTGTTTCTGCCTGGGATGGGGGAGATCCGTGCCGTGGAGGCCCAGCTGAGAGAGCGTGTCGGGAGAGAGGTGGATCTCTGCCCTCTCTACGGCCAGCTCAGTGCGGCTGAGCAGGACAGGGCAGTGGCAGTCCCGGCTCCGGGACGTCGCAAGGTGGTGCTGGCCACCAACCTGGCGGAGTCGAGCCTGACCATCGACGGGATCACCGTGGTGGTGGACTCCGGTTACCAGCGTCGCGCGGGAATGAATTTGCGCAGCGGCCAGACCCGCCTGGAGCTCGCCCGCATCAGCCAGTCCTCTGCCGCCCAGCGGGCGGGCCGGGCGGGTCGCCTGATGCCCGGCCACTGTGTACGGCTGTGGAGCGAGGCGATGCAGCAGGGGCTGGCGGAGGCGGAGACGCCGGAGATCCAGCGGGCGGATCTCGCCCCCATGGTGCTGGAGCTGGCGGCCTGGGGCAGCCAGGCGGATGAACTCAGCTGGCTCAGTCCGCCACCGGGCAATGCCTTGGCTCGGGCCCGGCAGCTGTTGCAGCAGCTGGCGCTGCTGGATGATCACGGGCGGATCACCGCCCTGGGGCGCCGAGTGCAGGGGCTGGGGGCGGATCCGCGCCATGGGCTGATGCTGTTGCGGGGGCTGGAGCGGGAAGCGGCCCAGCCCGGCAGTCTCAAGCTGGCCTGTTTGCTTGCGGCCCTCCTGGAGGAGGGGGATCCCCTGCGGGGACGGGATCTCGGCGCCGATCTGGGCCGGCGTCTCACCGCCGCCAGTAGTGGTCGCCATGGCCAGATGGCGAACAAGTGGTTTCGCCAGCTTACGCGGGGTGGCCGGGCCAGGGAGCGGGAGGCGCACCATAGTGAGGCGGGGGTATTGCTGGCACTGGCTTACCCGGACAGGATTGCCGCCTGCCGGGATAACGGCCTGCGCTACCAGTTGAGTAACGGCAGTGGTGCGACCCTGGCGGAGCAGGACCCCCTGTTGGGCACTTCCTACCTGGCGGTGGCCAGTCTCAGTGAACGGGCCGGACGCTCCGATGGCCTGATCCACCTGGCGGTGCAGCTGGACCTGCCCGCCCTGGAGGCGGTTGCACCGCACCTGTTTACCCGTTGTCGCAGCGCCCATTATGACCGCCAGAGTGGGGTCCTGCGGGCGGAGCAGCAAACCCGGCTTGGCGCCTTGATCACCGCCCGCGAGCCCTGCTCCGATCTGCAGCCGGAAGATCACCTCTCCGCCCTGTTGGCGGAGATCCGTCGGCGTGGCCTGGCGTGCCTGCCCTGGACAGATCGCAGCCGGGCGCTTCAGCACAGGGTGGCACTGGCGCAGCGTTACCTGGGGGAACTGGCCTGGCCGGCGCTGGACGACGCCACCCTGGAGCGGGAACTGGCGCAGTGGTTGACCCCCTACCTGACCGGGATCACTCGCTTTGGCGCCCTGGCCAAGCTGGATCTCTATGGGATCCTGAAAAACCGGGTGCCCTGGGAGCTGCAGAGCATGCTGGCCTCGGAACTGCCGGAAACCCTGACGGTACCGACCGGATCGGCGCTGACGTTGCAGTACCACGAGGATGGCGTCAGACTGGCGGTCCGGGTGCAGGAGATCTACGGCCAGAGCGCAACCCCGAGGTTGGCCCGTGGCCAACTGCCGGTGACCCTGGAGCTGCTCTCGCCGGCACGACGTCCGCTGCAGATCACCGAAGATCTGGCGGCGTTCTGGCAGGGGGCCTGGCAGGAGGTGAAGAAGGAGATGCGCGGACGCTATCCCAAACACCTCTGGCCGGATGATCCGGCCAACACTCAGCCCACCAAAAGAACAAAGAAATTCAGTTGATTAAAGGATGGTATTGCGGTCATGGCCGAACGCCGAAGCAAACCTGTAAGCAAAGCCAGCGGCAAGAAAAAACCGGTGGCAAAGTCCCGTCGCAAAGGCACTCAGCGCAGTCGCTGGCGTGCGCCCATGATCCTGATGGGCAAGATCACCCTGGTGGTGGCGGCGGTGGTGGGCGTCTACGGCATCTACCTGGATACCCAGATCGCCCGTAAGTTTGAAGGTCAGAAATTCTTTCTTCCGGCGCAGGTGTTTGCCCGGCCGATGTCGATCTACCCCGGTGCCCCCATCACCCATGGGCAGATGAAGCAGGAACTGGCACTGCTGGGCTACCGAAACACCGGCCGGGTTCAGTCCGAGGGGGAGTTCGGTGTCGCTGTTGATCGCATCGAGATCTACCGTCGCGCTTTCCAGAGCCCAAACGGCGCCGAAACGCCGCTGAAAGTCACCATCCACTTCCAGGACAACCGGGTTCACCGGGTGGTGCGTAGCCAGGACCAGCGGGACCTGGGTTTCCTGCAGCTGGAGCCACTGCTGCTGGATAGGATCCTCACCGGAGAGCGAGAGGATCGCCTCTTTGTGCCCCGTGCCGAGATCCCCGATACCCTGGTGACGGCGCTGCTGCGCACGGAGGACCAGGAGTTTTACGAGCACCACGGCCTCTCCCTCACCGGCATCGCGCGGGCGGCGCTGGTCAACGCCAGGGCTGGCCGCACCGTACAGGGGGGCAGTACCCTAACCCAGCAGTTGGCCAAGAACTTCTTCCTGACCCACGAACGCAGTTATGTGCGCAAGGCCAACGAAGCGCTGATGGCGCTGATCATCGACTTCCGCTACCCCAAGGATGAGATCCTCGAGGCTTACCTCAACGAGGTCTACATGGGCCAGGATGGGGCCATCGCCGTACATGGGGTGGGGCTGGCAGCCTGGCACTACTTCGGCACCCCGCTGGATGAGCTCAACCTGGCGCAGCAGGCCCTGCTGGTGGCGATGATTAAGGGCCCCAGTTACTACAACCCCTGGCGCTTCCCGGAGCGGGCATTGCAGCGGCGCGACCTGGTGCTGAAGATGATGCTTGAAGAGGGGATGATCGGCCGCCATGACTATGAGCAGAACGCCAGCCGGGGTTTGCAACTGAGGGATCCCAACTGGCGCCAGCGGCATAAACTGCCGGGCTTTCGCGGCCTGATGCAGCGGGAGTTGGCCCGGCGCTTCGGTGACCAGGTGCTGGACCAGTCCGGTCTGCGGGTTTACACCACCCTGGACCCGCTGGCCCAGCAGGCGGCGGAGTACGCCGTACGGGAGGGGATCAGCCAGCTGAGCCGCGACCGCAACGATGACCAGCTGCAGGCGGCGATGGTGGTGGTGGATCGCTACCATGGCGGTGTCCTGGCCCTGGTGGCGGACAGGGAGCCCAACTTCAAGGGGTTCAACCGTGCCCTGGATGCTCGTCGTCCGGTGGGCTCGCTGCTGAAACCTCACGTCTACCTGACGGCGCTGGCGGCACCGGAGCAGTTCAACCTGCGCACCCCCCTAGAGGATGAGCCGATCAGCATGAAAAGCAGTGCCGGTCAGGTCTGGGAGCCGCAGAACGTGGACAAGGCGTTCCGCGGTGAGGTGAGCCTGCTCGATGCTCTGGTGCACTCCTACAACATTCCTACAGTCAACCTGGGGATGTCGGTGGGGCTGGATGCGGTGAACACCACCCTGCGCAAGGCGGGATGGTCGTCGCGACTGACCAACACCCCGGCGCTGCTGCTCGGCGCCCTGGACGCCAGTCCGCTGCAGGTGGCCCAGCTGTACCACACCCTGGCGGATGGCGGGCGCTATCGTCCTTTGCACGCCATCGGTCATGTCCTCAACAGTGAGGGCGAACGTCTGGTGGAGCCGATGCCGGCGTCCGAAGCGGTGCTGCCGGAGGGGGCCGCCTGGCTGACCAACTACGCTCTGACCCAGGTGGTCGAGCGGGGCACCGCCAAGCGCCTGAAACAGCAGTATCCCGGGCTCACCCTGGCGGGCAAAACCGGTACCACCAGTGAGGGCCGTGATGCCTGGTATGCCGGGTTCGATGACCGTGATGTGGTGGTGACCTGGGTCGGTCGCGATGACAACAGTGCCGCCGGGCTCTACGGCAGCTCTGCAGCCTTGCCGCTGTACCAGAGCTACCTGGCCAAGCGGGAGCCGCTCTCGCTGGTGCTGCCAAGGCCGGTGGAGATCACCGACGGTCACTTCGATGCCCAGGGCCAGCCGGTGGCTGCCCGCTGCCGGGGTGCGGCGGCCGTGCCTGCGGACAGGGTCAGTTGGCCGGATCCCCGGGGTTGCACCGGAGGTGACAGCAAGACCGCAGAGGATCGCAACTGGTTTGAGCGTCTGCTGGGATTCTGAAGCCAGGAGCGAAGAGCTAGGTTCTAGGTTCTAGGTGCTAGGTTCTAGGTTCTAGGTGCTAGGTGCTAGGTGCTAGGTGCTAGGTTCTAGGTTCTAGGTTCTAGGTTCTAGGTTCTAGGTTCTAGGTTCTAGGTTCTAGGTTCTAGGTTCTAGGTTCTAGGTTCTAGGTTCTAGGTTCTAGGTTCTAGGTTCTAGGTTCTAGGTTCTAGGTTCTANCTGGGTGCTGGGTGCTGGGTGCTGGGTGCTGGGTGCTGGGTGCTAGGTTCTAGGTGCTAGGTGCTAGGTGCTAGGTTCTAAGAGCTAAGATCAGCTCCGAGTTCTAAATTCTTAGTTCCTGGGCCCTAAGCGCGAGGGCCGGCACTTGCTGCTGTTCCTAGAACCTAGGCGCTTCCCTATATGGCTGTTCCTAAATATGCTCCACTTTTGTGAATGCTCAGGCTCCTTGGGCTTGGCTCCGGTTCTTAGGAACTAGGACCTAGAACCGAGTTCCTAAGAGCTTGGTGCTCGACTACACCAGGTTACCTTCGCGAACGGCAGGGTGAAGCACAATTCGGAACAGTAATTTAGTACCTGCTTTTAGGAACATTCATCTCCTTGGGGGGCGTGCTGATTGCCCCTGGACCCGTTGAGTCATGACAAGAAAAAAAAGACCGACACTGCAAGATGTGGCTGACCGGGTTGGCCTGACCAAGATGACCATCAGTCGCTACCTGCGGGAGCCCGGGCTGGTCTCTTCGGCCACCGGAGATCGGATCGCCGAGGCGCTGGAAGCCCTGGGCTACATCCACAGTCGGGCACCGGAGATCCTCTCCAATGCCCGCAGCCGGGCTATCGGAGTGCTGGTTCCCTCGCTGACCAACCAGGTGTTCGCGGAGGTGATCCGCGGCATCGAGTCGGTGACCGCCCCGGCGGGCTATCAGACCATGTTGGCGCACTACGGCTACAACGCCGAGCAGGAGCAACGCCATGTCGAAGCCCTACTCTCCTACCACGTCGATGCCCTGCTGTTATCGGAGCAGTCGCACACTCCGAGGACCCTGAAGATGATCGCCACCGCCGGCATCCCCGTGGTGGAGATGATGGATTGCAGTGAAACGCCGATTCAGCATGGGGTGGGGGTGGATAACCGGTTGGCCGCGGAGCAGATGGTTACCGCGATGATCGCCCGGGGACACCGCCGTATCGTCTACCTTAGCGCCCGTCAGGATCGTCGTACCCGGCTGCGGGCGGAGGGCTACGCGGCGGCGATGGAGGCTCAAGGGTTGTTACCGAGAGCTCTGGAGACCACCGAGCACTCCAGCTTCAGCATGGGGGCAAACCTGCTGGGGCAACTGCTGGCACGCTGGCCTGATTGTGATGGTGTGTTCTGTACCAACGATGACCTGGCGGCGGGGGTGATCTTCGAATGCCAGCGTCGCGGGATCGCGGTACCGCAGCAGATTGGGGTCGCCGGTTTTCATGGCCTCGACTTTGGCCAGGCGATGAGCCCCCAGATTGCGTCGGTGGTGACGCCCCGTTTCGAGATTGGCGCTCGGGCTGCCCAGCTGACGCTTGAGGCACTGGAAGACGAGGCGATGCCGCCACAGCGGCAGATCCTGCCGGTGGAGTTGGCGTTGGGGGGAACCCTTTAACCCTCTGCCCTGGGATCACCGCACTTTGTTATCCGTTACATGAACGGGTTTTCAATCCAGTTATTAATTGTGGTTACCCTGGTGCGAATTCCGGGACCAGATTGTTGAGTGGCGCAAATTTCAGCAGGCATTTGTGCCCTCTTTCCGGGGGAGCGCGGGGTTCACAGCTTTTCACAGTCGGGGATTTACAGGGCGGATGGTTACCGGTAACATCCGGGCGTCCTGCTGCTGCTAATCGAGGCGCAGCGTTGTTGGCCAGGAGTCCGGAGTTCGGTCATGTCACACCCCCATTCAGGCTGCAGTTTTATCATCATGGGCGTTTCCAGTACCGGTAAATCGGTAGTGGGAGAGCGCCTGGCCGCCCGTCTTGGCGCCAAGTTTATCGATGGCGATGATCTCCATCCCAGGGCCAATATCCTCAAGATGGCCTCCGGGGAGCCGCTCAATGACGAGGACCGTGCCCCCTGGCTGGAGCGGATCCGGGATGTGGCGTTTTCGGTAGAGCGTAAGAACGAAGTGGCGGTGGTGGTCTGCTCCGCCCTCAAGAAGTGTTACCGGGATACCTTGCGGGAGGGAAACGACAAGGTGCGTTTCCTCCATCTCCATGGGGATTTTGAGTTGATTGCGGATCGGATGCGGGCCCGCCAAGGGCACTTCATGCCCCTGGCATTGCTGGAGAATCAGTTCCAGACATTGGAACTGGCGGGGGAGGGGGAACCGGATGTGAACCGCATCGGTATCGAGGTGCCCATTGATGCGGTGGTCGAACGCTGCGTCACCGTAATCAATGGGGCCGTCTGAACTCTCGCCCTGACTTTACCCTCTCTCAGCCCGGCCCCCGGGGCGTTCAACAGAGCCCGATCCCGGGTGCTGTTGAGCTTGCCAATAGGCCCGGGACGGCGCTGCTGCTTATGACACTTACGCCCAGGGAACCTGGCTCCGACAGGGAAACCAGGCAGGCGGCTTAGGCCGTTGAAATTGAAACGGGGCGATCACTGAGGCGGAGTCTGCCAGACTTTGCCCTTTACAGCCTTGTCGTAGCCATATTGGTAGAGCCGCTCCAGGGCCGCTGGCTCAAACATCTTTTTGTGTTCGCCGATATAGAAATCCTCATCAATGGCGGTATAGGCCATTTCAAAATCCAGGATCTCGGAGAAGTAGCCGATCCGGTAAAGGTCGCCCTGCGTTTGCTGCACCATCATATTGCTCACGGTGCGTTTGAGCAGTTCCACGCCGGAATCTTTGATCTTTTGGTAGGGCACGGTGATGAAACCGTTGCGTACCACGTAGACTTTGGGACGTTCAGAGAGCCCCAGAGAATCGCTGATCTGTCCGTAACCGAAACCGGACGGGTCAAAAAATACCTGGGCAGTGACACCCCCATCCACATGCATCTCCTCCCGTATCTGACCATCCTGGTAGACCGGAATAAACTGGGGCGGGAAGACACCGGGGATTGCCGCACTGCCAGCGAGGATCTGGTGAATCAGCTCAATGCGGTTGGGCAGGTCACTGTTGGCGATGGCGCCGATGTTCCAGATGATCAGCCTGCCCGCTTCGATATGGGTGGTGCCGATAAAGAGGCGGCGCCCGAGGCGGTGCTGTTCGGCCAGCTCGTCGATGAACTCCTCGGGGTAGGTTTCCGTGACCAGTGCCAGGATCTGCTTGCCGGAGGTGAAGGCATCTTTAAACAGGGTGCGGAGGAAGTTCTTTCTGCCCAGAATTGTCTTATCGTCGATCTCCACCATCACCTCGTGCAGCTCATCCAGCCGCTCATCGCCAAGGAAGGCGAAGGGGGCAATCAAGGCCCCGGCGCTGATCCCGGTCACCACATCGAAGGTGGGGAGCTGATTGTTGTGGCTTAAACCATTGAGCACGCCGGCTCCGTAAGCGCCGTTAGCGCCACCGCCCGAGAGGGCCAGGACGGTCAGCCGCTCGCCCTGCGGACGCAGGCGGGGTTCACCAGGTTCATCGCCCAGCAGGAAAGTCGGCTGTTCATCCTCCCAGAATCGATAGGGTTCTTCCGGTACGACGCCATCGGGGTGTAATCGAACGTTGCGAAGCTGGGCAAGATCGACCCGCTGCTCCATCGTGTGTTTTTTACTCAGTTCGTTGGTTTCTTCCGGGTGGCTGGCGCAGCCAAGCAGCGTCAGGCTCACCAGAGAGAAAAGCAGCAGCGCGCGCATGGCGTTTCCTCCAAATCATGGCGTAGGGAGTCGGTAATCGATTCAAAATGAACAGATTTGACCCACCAAGCATAGATGATGGAAAGCAGGAGACATGATGAGGCGCTGGTGTTTTTTTGCCCAGTGCGGGAAAGGTGCGTCGAATAGGGTGAGCTCGCGACGGTTGAGCAGTGAGATGCGCTTTTCCAGATAGGCGCGAGGCGGCGAAGAGCCATGCGAAGACAGGGTCTTCGCATGGCGGGGGGATCAGGATGCCTCGATCTCGTAGCCGGTAAATTTACGGATATTGATCACCCCGGTATCGAAGATCAGGTACTGGCCCTTGATCCCCTGCAGGACGCCGCTGACCTCCGGCTGTTTGTCGAAGTTGTGGGAGGCGATCTTGCCGGGGTACTGGTCCACCGGGTAGTTGATGGTGACCACGGCTTCATCCAGGTGCTCGATGGCATCGACGCCGTGGCTCTGGCCGAGATCCTTTAGGGTTTGCTCAATCAGCGGCAGCAGTCGCGCCGCTTCCGCCTTGAGAACCAGTGGCTCGCCGGATCCCTTCAGCATCGCCCGCCAGTTGGTTTTATCCGCCACCAGTTGTGCCAGCGCCACCTCCACCAGGCCGGAAAGCTGGCGGGTGGCGACCCGCAGTATCGGCAGCGCCTGGGTTGCGCCCTGGTCCAGCCAGCGGGTGGGTACCTGGCTGTGGCGGGTGATCCCCACCTTCAGGCCGGAGGTGTTGGCCAGGTAGACGTAATGCGGGATCATGCAGTTGCGCTCGCCCCACTCGGGCTCCCGGCAGGTACCCGCGGCGAAGTGGCAGGTTTCCGGTTTCATGATGCACATGTCGCAGCGGGCCAGCTTCTTCATGCAGGGAAAGCAGTGTCCCTGGGAGTAACTCTTGCTGGTTTTGCGGCCACAGGCGTCGCAATAGATCTTGCCGCTGTAGTGTAGGGTCAGCGGCTGGCCGATCCGCTCGTTCAGCGGCATCAGTTGATCACCGATGCGCAGGGCATATTGGGCCGGGGTGGTCTCACTGCCGAGGGTTACGGCCATCTTGGAAAGGGTGCCTTGCATGGCGTTCACTCCCTGGAACTGTTGATGCAAAGGCGCCAGTGTACCAAGGCACGCGGACGACGTCCCGCCGCTGGTGGTGAGGATCCCTTAGCCCGGCCGAGGGAAGTTACTCTTGGAAAGGCAGTTCGATGCAGCCGCAATCCTCTCCCTGGCTCTGGTAGAACTCGGTGATCCCCCCTTCCAGGCTCTTAACCTCTGTCCAGCCCATCGCCTTCAGGGTCTGCACCGCCAGGGCACTGCGGCCTCCGGTGGCGCAATAGACCACAATCTCCCTATCCTGCGGTAGCTGGGCCCATGCCTTGAACTCGAGGAACCCCCGGGGAATATGGATCTCGTTTTCGGTGATGGTTTTGCCCTGCTCACGTTCGGTAAAGGTGCGCACATCCAGCAGCAGTGGTGGTGTCGACGATGTCAGGGCGGCTCGCAGTTGTTCCGTCGTGACGGTCTCAACGCCGGCCCGGGCCTCGCTCAGGTAGGCAGATTGTGGTGACGGTGTTTCGCTCTGGGCGGCAGTGGCCGGAAGGCTCAGCAGTCCCCCGAACAGGATTGCGTTGAGGGCAATCACGCCGCGAAGGCAGGAGAGGAAAGTGAGATGACCCATGCTGTGCTCCTTGTGGCACCGTTCGGTGCGGAAGAGGTTCATGTTGTCGACGGGCGAAAACACGCCGTTGAGATTACTGTAGCGGAGAGGCCGGAAGAGCCCTTGATCGACAGCAAGGATCAGGTCGCTTTCGGGCCGCTTCGTCGCAGCGAACGGGCGCACCAGAGGCAGGTTCGGCCACCGCCCTCGACGATAAGGCTCAGCAGCAACGCGATGCCCAGACCCCAGGCGATCGCCAGTGGGGAGAGGATCACCCGGTAGCTGTAGTTGTTCAGCGTGGCTGCCCTCAGGTCGGGATCGGCGCCGGACACCAGGTGCCAGGCGCTGGCCAGAGGGCCCTTGGCCATGGAGGCCTTCTCCATCGTTAACTGCTGCACCCGCAACACCATCTCGGCGATGGTGTCACCATCACGACGAAAGACCGGATCGCTGCTCTCCCGGTAGTGGCGGATCAGGGCCGGGAGCTCCCCCTCAAAGTGACGGTCGGCGGTGAGCTGGAACCCCTGCAGGGCCTGACGGGCCTCCAGCAGGTGGGCGGAGAGGCGTTGCTGGTAGAGATCCACCAGCCCAGGAACCTGCACGCCCAGCAATACCGTGCAAACAAAGAGGGTAAGGCGAAGATATTGGCTGATCATTCGAAGCTCTCCATGCTCGATTTGTCCAAAAGTTAAATCCGCACTGGGAATCAACTCGGAAGTTGTCTTGGTGCGGGTTGCAGGGCACCATGGCGTCGAGCTTTCGCACCGTGCCAGTCGATTCCCGCGATACCCGTCGAATTGACGCCTGTTACCTAGCATGACTCACTTGCGATTGAATAAAAACTCTTAACTATCAACATCCAAAGGAACTGGATATGACTAAATCTCTGAAATCCTCCCTGGCTGAGTTGCCGCAAGCGGCCCAAAGCCGTGTCTGGCTCTGGCGCCTGCTGCCCCTGCCGCTGCTTCTGATCCCGTTGGCGGCCACCTTCTACACCATCGATGAGGGCCATGTTGGGATCGTTAAGCGCTTTGGTGAAGCGCAGGTGCAGGTGAACCCGGGTCTGCACTTTAAGCTGCCCTTTGCCGACTCGGTGGAGGAGTTGGAGATCCGTACCCGGAAAAATCTGGAGCGTCTCAAGGCCGCCACTCATGAGCAGATGCCGGTGGATGCGGAGGTTTCCGTGAACTGGACGGTGATCCGTTCCGAGGCGTTTGAGCTCTACAAGAATTACGGTGGGTTGGATCAGTTTGAATCCCGGATCCTGGATCCGCGTCTGCGCAGCGCCGCCAAGGAGGCACTGGCCAAGTACAAGGCGGAACAGATCATCCAGACCCGGGGCCAGGTGATTGCCGACATCGAGGCGGAACTGCTGGCCACCATGAGCGAATTCCCGGTGAAGTTGGACAGCGTCCAGATCGAGAATTTGGTGTTGCCGGCGAAATACCTGCAGAGCATCGAAACCAAGCAGACCGAGAAGAACCTGGCGGCGGCAGAGATGCACAAGCTGGAGCGGCAGAAGCTGGAGGCACAGCGGGAGGTGAACACCGCAGAAGCCCAGCGGGATGCGGAGAAGGCACGGGCGGACGGGGCGGCCTACGCCATCATCACCGAAGCCCAGGCCCAGGCCGAGGCGATACGGATGACGGGGCAGGCGGAGGCAGAATCGATGCGCAAGAAGGCTGAGGCTCTGCAGCAGAGCCAGCTGCTGGTGGATTACGTCAAGGCGCAGCAGTGGAATGGCCAGATGCCCAGTACGGTGATGGGGGAGGGGCAGTCGGTGCTCTGGAACCTGAACGGTGCCACCGCGCGGCAGTAGCCGATGCCCTTAGGCACTGGCTCCAGAGTGGGTTTTTCCAGTGCTTAGGTTCTGGTTTCTGGTTCCTGGTTCCTGGTTCCTGGTTCCTGGTTCCTGGTTCCTGGTTCCTGGTTCCTAGTTGCTAGGTTCTAGGTTCTAGGTTCTAGGTTCTAGGTTCTAGGTTCTAGGTTCTAGGTTCTAGGTTCTAGGTTCTTGGAACCGCTCTTAGAGGCTACTGCCCCCTATTTCCCCTATTACTTGATCTCGTCCTCGTCGAAACCACGGGCCTTGAGGATGGCGGTTTTCCAGTCGTAGTCCTCGACGTAATCCTTGGCGATACCGGGGATCATCTTACCCTCGCCGGTCTGCTGCATCTTGAGGTGGTAGATCAGCACATCGTCGGTGAGATCCGCCAGTTCACCCTCAAACCCCGCCTCGCCAGCCAGCTTCACCAGCATCTGGGCCAGGTTCAGTTCCTGGTTCTTTTGCCAGACAGGTTCCAGCAGTTCAATCAGTTCATCAATACGGTGGCAAGACATCGGTACTCCTCTAACCCGAAGTGGGCCTGTCCTATGAATGGGTTTTCGGGCGGAATTATCCCCGCCTTGGGTCACGAAATACAGCGATTTTGTGCTGGCGATTGTGGCTATCGGTATTTTCGAACGAGATGGCGGGGATCCCTTTCCCGTTTCCTCTTAGCGCCCAAACCGCTGAGCCATGCCGGTCTCCAGCGGCCACTGCTGGTCGAACTGGGCCAGTAGGGCGGGATTACCATGGCGGGAGAGGGGCACCGCATGAAAACGGGTGCCCCGGTTTCGGGCGGCGTCGACCTTGGCCAGCCGCTCCGGTTGAAAACGGGGGGCGATGAAGTCGGACACCATCAGTACGTCGGCATTGGCAAACAGCTCCTGGTCCAGGCTCTCACAGGCCTCGTCGATGCAGGGGCCGGGATCCGTGCCGCCATGGAACTGGTAGCCGAGGAAGTCCCTGAGTTGGCTCAGGCCGTGGCTACCGGTCAGGTCGAAGGTGATTACCGAGGTGGAGAAGATCAGGATCCGGCAGTCGCGCCCATCCTGAACCGCCACCCGCGCCAGGGCCAGGGCGAGTGCCTTGGCACAGCGCTCCGGGTAGCCGCTCATGGATGCAGAGGTATCGATGCAGAGGATGAAGGGCCCCCCTTTCTCCAGCGCCTCACTGGGCCGGGCGCGAAAGACGTTCTTGACCCTGCCCGCCACCGGCTGTTTGCCACGCATCTGGTAGACCAGCAGTTGGGCGTCGATCAGCTGCTTGTAGAACAGCAGCTCCAACTCCTCACTGGAGAGCAGGGACATCGCCACCGCCAGCAAGCGGCCGAGATCTTTACCCTGCTGTACGCCTACCACCTCCTCCGGCAGGGGACTGGGTCGCACCTCCCGTTTGGGGCTGGCCTCCTTGACTCGGCGTACCCGCCCACTGGCCGAGGCATGGGCCATCTTGCCCAGTTGCTCGGCCAGGGTCTGGATCTGCGCCTGGCGGCTGAGCCAGTTGGCCAGCTGGTTGAGATCCCGACGCTGGCGGTTTGAGAGCGCCACATCCGCCATGTCCCAGAGTCGGCCCGCCTCACCGGTGGCCTGGACCGGGATCAGCTCACCCAGTGCCTGTGCGCCCTCCAACCTCTGGTAAAGGTCTTCCAGTAACTGCTCCCGCTGCTTGTCCAGCAGGGCCAGCTGGTCAGCCAGGTAGCGCTGCTCGACGCTGCTCTGCCACTGGTCCAGCATCGCTGCCTTAGCAGCTTCCCGCTGATGCAGCGGCAGGCTGCGCAGCTCTTCGGCGAAGCGGGGGAGCTCTTCAGCCATGGGGGAGTGGCCCAGCAGCACCAGCCGCGTCCCGTCCAGCTCCTCCAGGAACTGCTCGACGCTCTGGTTGCGGGCGGTCTCCAGTAGGCCGATCTCGGTACGGGCCTTGGTGGGCAGGGGCAATCCCTTGAGCACCGCCTCCAACTGCTGGCCCCAGCGTTCCAGCTCGTCATCCAGCGCTCTGGCCAGGCCGGTATGGTGGTGTAGCTGGCGCTGCTCCAGCTGTTCACGGGTTTGGTGTCGACGCTGCTGGATCAGGCGTCGCAGCAGACCGACCTGCTTCGCACCCAGGGTGCGTTCACTGGGCGTCATAGGCGCTCTGGATGGTCTGCCACAGCCGCTCCGCATCTGCCATCGACTGGCGCAGAGTCAGCATCTGCTCCGCCAGCTGGTCCAGGCTCTCCGTCACCATATCGGTCAGGTCGGTGTCGAGGAAGTTGTGGGGCACGGTGCGATTGAACTGTGCCCGCTGTTCCAGCAGTCGTCGCTCCAGTTGTTGGACCTGGACGGTTAGCCCCGCCAGGCTCTCCTGCCACTCCTGGCGGGTCAGACGGCTTACCGGCCAGGGCCCCAAGGCGCCGACCAGCAGCTCCCGGTTGGCGTTGTCCTTGAGGACCAGCCGCTGCTGAGCGTCCAGAGCGACTCGCAGCGGGTAGCTGCGGTTGTCGTGATCATTGATGAAGCCCGGGAGCGTGCCGCCCCCTTGGGCGATCCGTTTCTGCAGCTCGGTGGCCGAGATCCGCACCTGAGTGGTGGGCTCCTCCAACTCGGCGTGCAGGGGGGGCTGGCCGGTAAGTGGCAGCAGGATCACCATCTCGCCCACCCCAGCCCGGTTGACCAGAGTGGCTTCGTTGAGATCCAGCTCGTAGCGCTCCCCCCGAAGGGCAGCGGTACGGACGGTGCGGGGCACCAGTGCATCCGCCCTTTGGGCTGAGAGCCGGTCCAGCTCGGCGTGTAGGAACAGTAACTGCTGGCGCATCTCGCCCTGCTCGAAGGCCAGCTCCCTGGCATACTGGCTCATTGCCGCCTGCACCAGCTCACGGGTGGGTAGGTCCCGCCACAGGCAGTTGCGCAGGATAAGGATGTCCGTAGGGGAGACCGCCATGCGGCCGTTGTAGTAGGCGCTGGCCTTCAACAGCGCCACCGATTTTTTCCAGCGTCGATCCGAGATGTAGAGATCCAGCTCAGGGTGCTCCTCCTGGCGCTCCTCGACCAGCAGCTTGAGCTGGTAGATCTTCTCGAAGCAGCTTTCCGGCAGGGAGACCTGGTGTACCCCCTGCTGCCACTGGGCGTACTCCGATTCGGTGATCTTCAACCCATCGGGCACCGGATCGGCATACATGTCGGCATGGTCCGACACCATCACCTTGAAGTGCTGCTTCTGGGAGACCCGGTCGGCGTAGACCCGCAGCAGCATGCGATCGTAGAGCGGCTCCAGGCTGGAGTCCCCCTCCGGCAGCTCGTTGGAGGCGGTGATCAGTAGACGCATCGGCACCTTGAGGGTCTGGTTGCCGTTGCGGTATACCTTCTCATTGACCACGGTGAGCAGGGTGTTGAGGATCGCCGGGCCCGCCTTCCAGATCTCATCCAGGAACACCACGGTGGCTTCCGGCAGGTAGCCCTCGGTCAGGCGCACGTAGCGCCCCTCATCCTTGAGGGCCTGGATCGACAGGGGCCCGAACAACTCCTCCGGGGTGGAGAAGCGGTTCATCAGGTATTCAAAGGCGCTGCTCTCCTCGAAGGCGTGCATGATCCGCCTTGCTACCAGGGATTTGCCGATGCCCGGCGGGCCAAGCAGGAACACGCTTTCACCGGTGAGGGCCGCCAGCAGACAGAGTTTGAAGGCGCGGTCGCGCTCGTAAACGCCGGTAGAGAGCGCCTCAACCAGGCGAGTGATCCGCGTTGCCAGGCGGGGGTTGTCATCGTACATCTTTGATTACCATCAATTCATTTAACCCCAATCTACTGCCTGGGGATCCCTGTGGGCAAGGTTCCGGTGCCCATAAAACGGCAGAGGCCGCTGTGGTTCAGTGCAGCAGCCGTACCAGCAGACTGCCAGGTTCCCGCAGCGGATCCTCGTTGAGACTGAGGACGTAGCCTTCCTTGGGCGCATGATAGCGACGGCACTCGGCACCAAAGGCGTCGTACTGGATCGCCAGCAATGCCCCTGCCTGCACCTGTTGGCCCAGCGCCACCTGGGGTAGGGCCATCCCCCCGCACTCGGCACGGATGGTGGTGGTGCTGTTGCCCTCCACCGGGGTCTGCGGAGCCGGCAATGGCCGGGGAGAGAGCATCTTCAGGGACACCATCACCCGCTGGAGCCCCTCGACCGTGCGCTGGATCAGCGCCGGTTGCAGCCGCTTGCCGCTGCCCACCTCGACGGTGATGGTTGGGATCCCGGCACGGTTGAGTTCGGTCTCCAGTACCCCTTTATCACCGGGGTCGTTCAGCAATGCATCGGCGCCGAAAGTGCGCGCCATTGCGATCGCCTCCTTAATGCGACAGTCGGCGAACAGGTAGAGGGGGTAGGCGGCGCCCCGGGTCTGGGTATGCAGATCCAGCACCCGATCGGCGTTGCCTTGAAGCAGGTGACGCCAGATGGCATCCACGTAGCGTTCGGCGCTGTTGCCATCGGCCCGGCCGGGAAAGAGGCGGTTGAGGTTGGCGGGGGAACTGTCCGGATCCGCCGGCAGGAAATCCCGGGTGTGGCCCTGGATCCCCGGCAGGTTGAGCCCCGGCAGGATCACCAGTGAGCCGGACAGGGCATCGGCGTCGATCTCACGGCCAAGCTGCTGGGCGGCGACGATACCGTTAAGCTCATCGCCATGGGTACCGGCGACCACCCAGAGTCGGGGACCGGGCTGACCGCCCTTGAGGATCAATAGCGGGATCTGCCAGCTCTGGCCGCTGGCCATCGGCAACGGGGCGAAGCGGCAGGGATGGCGACCGGCGGGGAGGGCGTCGAGCTCGAGCCGCTCGATCAGCGGTGCCTGTTCAAAGGACATAGAGGGCCTCATTCGGGGTCAGAGTTCGGATGGATTGGGTTGGGTCGCAGGGCGGGATAGAGGTGGCCCGCCTGGATCATGGCGATCACCAGCCGTGCCAGGGTGGTGGCGTCCGCTTCGGCGTTGTGCTGTGGCTCGGCCGGAGTGACGCCGTAGGCCTGGGCCACCGAGTGCTGGGCGGCACGGTCGCGCTTGCTGCGGCAGAAACTGAATCGGTAGTAGTCGGCGAGGTTCATCAGGCCGTTATGAAAGGGGTAGGGCACCCCCTTGGCAACAAAATCCGGCTCCATCCAGGCCCGTTCGTCGCCCCAGGTGACCAGGGCGTTCCAGCGCTGGCCGACCCCCCACTTCTCCCGCAGCAGCCGGGTCACCTGCTCCAGCGGCAAGCCTCGCTTGTCCAGGGTGGCCTGGCTGATCCCGGTGAGCTGATAACAGAACTTACTCACCTCGTGGCGCTGGTTGCGAACGTAGTAGCTGCCGGTGCGGGTGACGGTCAGCTTTTCGGCGTCGATCTCCGCCAGGCCAAACTGGAAGATCTCCTGGGTTTGCTGGCGCTGAAACTCCGGGTCGTCCCAGCAGCTGAGTTCGGTATCGATGCAGATGATCCGCTTGGCCATGTGTTCCTCTTTGCAGACGTAAAGCAGGCTCACCCCATCACGGCGGTGAGCCTGCTTTATAGTATTTCCCGTTTTGTTGCTAAGACCAAGGGGCTTACTGGAAGTCCAGCAGCTCCGCCAGGATTACCGCTACCGAGGAGAGCGCCATCAGCAGCAGGACGAAACGCCAGACGAAGCGGGCCCAGTCGCCCCAGTCCACCCGGCAGACACCCAAGGTGGCCATCAGGGAGGCGGAGGTGGGGACGATCACGTTGGTGAAGCCGTCACCAAGCTGGAACGCCAGTACCGATACCTGGCGGCTGACGCCCACGAGGTCCGACAGCGGTGCCATCAGCGGCATGGTGAGGGCCGCCTGGCCGGAGCCGGAGGTGACAAAAAAGTTGAATACCGACTGGAACACCAGCATCAGCCAGGCGGAGAGGACCTCGGGCATCTCACCGATGGCATTGGCGGAACTGTTAAGCAGGGAGTTGAGGACGGTCGCTTCCCCGGGCTCTCCGCCGCCCAGCAGCAGCAAGATCCCTTTGGCACACCCCACCAGCAGGGCGGCTGGCAGCATGATCCCGGCCCCCTCTTTGAAGGCGTCGGCGACGTCGTTCATGGTCATCTGGTTGAGGCGGAACAGGACGCCGATGATCCCCGCCACCAGACCCATGGTGAAGAATTGGGAGGCGATCTCCGGGATGTACCAGGCGTTTGCCACGACTCCCCAGATCACCCAGACCAGGGTCGCCACCACGGTTAACATCACCAGGCTATCGCCCAGATTCCAGCGGCTGTTTGCCAGGGTTGTCATCGGTTGGTCCCGCATCGCCTGATCGCTGTGGTAACTGTGGGAGCGGGTGGGGTCCAGCTTGACCTTGCGGGCGTAGTGCATGGTGAAGGCGATCCCCACCAGGGTGAAGCCGATCCACAGGGGGATACGCACGCCGGCGCCGGAGAGCACCGGCACCCCTGCCACGCCCTGGGCGATGGCTACGGAGAAGGGGTTCATCCAGGAGGCGGCGAAGCCTACCTGGGTGGCCACGTAGGTCACCATCACGGTAGTGATGCCGTCGTAGCCGAGCCGGATCATCAGCGGCAGGATGATGATGGCGAAGGCCACCGCTTCCTCACCCATCCCGAATACGGCGCCACCGAGAGAGAAGAGGGTGAACATCACCGGGATGAACAGCGCCTCGTTACCCCGGGTTTTGTCGATAAGACGCAGGATCCCGTTGTCGATGGTGCCGGTCCGCATCACCACACCGAAGGCGCCGCCGATCACCAGCATGAACATGATCACGCCGATGGCGCTGCCCCACTTGGAGCCGGACACCAGCCCTTCGAACGGGAAGTTGAGCAGGCCCACTCCACCGCCGCCCTCGAACAGGACGATGCGGTTGTACTGGAGGGCGCCACTCTCATCGGTGGCGTAGGCGAAAGAGGCGGGATCGATCACCGTGCGGGTCTTTTCGACTCCGTCGGCAAGGTAGCTGACCTCCTGGCTCTGGAAACTGCCGGCGGGCACCAGGTAAGTGAGCACCGCGGCCAGGATCCCGACCATAAAGATCAGGATGAGGGTATCGGGCATCTGCCAGCGAGAGGCGGGCGCCGCAGTGGGCGAAGGGTTGGATTGGGTGCTCATCACAGACCCCGTGGTCGAATAGTTATTCTTATATTCTGCATAATGGCCTGGTCGAGGTTTCTGTGATTTGAATCACGCCTCTGCGGGTTCACGGCGGCGATGCTACCGCCGACAGGTTTAACGTCACGGGCGGTTCAAACTCACGCCATTTCACAGGGTTTTTCGTCCTGAAAACCCTATGGGCTCAACAAAGCGGGAAAACTTGAATCCTGGTCACACTTTTGTGGCGGTGCTGTCACTTTCTATCACAACCTCTCTGGTCAGCAAAGGATGTTACCCGTATCATCCCGCCGCAACAGAGTGGGTGCGATAGGCGTTACCCACCCTCTATGTGTCTAGATAAGGTGTTTTATGACTGAGTCCGCCACCCCGGAGAACGTAGGTTACCTGCTCTCTATTGCCGCCGGAGCGATTGTTCTGCTTCTGGTGTTCATTATGCGTTTCCGTATCCATGCCTTCGTATCCCTGACGCTGGTGAGTGTGCTGACTGCGCTGGCCACCGGCGTCGCCTATGACCAGGTGGTCCCCACCATGCTCGGCGGCCTCGGCGGGACCCTGGCGGGCGTTGCCCTGCTGGTCGGCCTGGGTGCCATGATCGGGGTGATCCTCGAAGTCAGTGGCGGTGCCCAGGTGCTGGCGGATACTCTGATTAACCGGTTTGGCAAAGAGCGTGCCCCCATGGCGCTGGGTATCGCCTCCCTGATGTTCGGCTTCCCGATCTTCTTCGATGCCGGCCTGATGGTGATGCTGCCGATCATCTTCACCGTGGCCAGCCGCTTTGGCGGTTCCGTGCTGAAGTACGCCCTGCCCAGTGCCGGTGCCTTCGCCGTGATGCACGGCTTCGTACCGCCGCACCCGGGTCCGGTGGCCGCCGCCGAACTGCTGGGTGCCAACATCGGGCTGCTGCTGGTGGTGGGTTTGCTGGTGGCGATCCCCACCTGGTATTTCGGTGCCTACCTGTTCGGCCTCTGGGCGGGCAAGCGATTCCAACTGCCGGTCACCAACGCCTTCCAGATGGGCGACCGTACCCCGCTGGCGGATGCAGACAAACCTAGCTTTGCCGTGGTGCTGGGGATCCTGCTGCTGCCGGTCCTGCTGATCTTCCTGGATACTGGTCTCAACACCCTGACTGTGATGGGGATGCTCGATGGCGGCGCCACCTGGGTTGAGATGGCCCGCATGCTGGGTAAGACGCCGGTGGCCCTGTTGATCACCTTGCTGGTGTGCCTGGTCTACTTCTCCCGCACCCATGGCAAAGATCGCCTGGAGAAGCTCTGCGGTGATGCCCTGGCGCCGATCTGCGCCGTGATCCTAGTAACCGGTGCCGGCGGCATGTTCGGTGGTGTCCTGCGTGCTAGCGGCATCGGCGATGCCCTGGCGTCCGTACTGTCCGATACCGGCATGCCGATCATCCTGGCGGCCTTCATCATCTCCACCCTGCTGCGCGTGGCCCAGGGCTCCGCGACCGTGGCCCTGACCACCACGGCGGCCCTGCTCTCCCCGACCGTGGCGGCGATGACCGGCTTGAGCCAGCTGGACCTCTGCTTCATCGTTATTGCCATCGCCGGTGGCGCCACCGTACTTTCCCACTTCAACGATTCCGGTTTCTGGCTGGTGAGCCGCTTCCTGCAGATGGATGAGAAGACCACCCTGAAGACCTGGACCGTGATGGAAACGCTGCTGGGGGGCATCGCCTTCCTGATCGTCGCCCTGGCCAGCATGGTGCTGTAAGTCACAGCGATCGACGACAACGGGCCGATGCGTTAACGCATCGGCCCGTTTTGTTTTGGCTGTCCGGAGGCGGAGGGTGCCGGGTGTCCTGAACTGTCGGGGCGGATAACTTTAGCCCTGTTAGCGGGAGAGGCGGTGAGACTTAGGCGGGCTGCAAAACCTGGTGGCTGAGGCTTCGGACATACGCTTTGGCTGCTTCGCGGAAACTGGCCATGTGCGGGGCTGTTACATGGGCATGAAGGGCCTCCATGCTCTCCCAGGTTTCCACCACAGTGACGGTGTCGGGACGCAGCGCTCCCTGGGTGGGTAGGCCCGACGGGATGTCCACCATAGGTGCGTAGGCCAGGCAACCCTGCTCGGCTTTGACCTGGGGCACGGTTTCGTTAAATGCATTCAGGAACTTCTCCCGGCATCCTGGCAGTAACTCAACGGTGGTGACGATATGAATCATTCCTGTTCCCTTTTGTATGTTGGATGGTGGCCCGGGCAAGATTGACTTGCCGCGTTCCGGGCTCTTGGCATTTCACATGGCTGTGCCATGCGGCCATGTCAGAGGGTTTTGGCACTCCCGAAGCGTGGCCGCCCGGGCTACTTAGCCTTCCAGTTTGGCGCGCGCTTCTCGGCGAAGGCACGGGCCCCCTCTTTGGCGTCTTCGGTCTGCATGAGCCAATGGAAATACTCGTTCTCCAGTTTGACGGCGTCGGGCAGCGGCATATCGAGACCCTGCATGACAGCAGCCTTCATTTTCTGTACCGCCAGCGGTGCACTCTTGACGATCTGGGCGGCGATCTGCTCGCACTTGGTCAGCAGTTGGTCCGCCGGAACCACATGGTTGACCAACCCGACGCGATGGGCTTCCCGGGCGTCGATCCGGCTGCCGGTAAAGAGCATCTCAAGTGCGATGCCCACCGGGATGACACGGGGTAACCGCTGGGTTCCGTGCCCGCCCGGTATCCAGCCAAGCCGGGCCTCACCCAGGCCGAACTGCGCGTCATCGGTAGAAACCCGGATATCGGCCCCCAATGCCTGCTCCAGGCCGCCGCCATTGCAGTGGCCCTGGATGGCCGCAATGATGGGTTTGGTCATGGTCAGAAGGCGGGGGTACAAGCGATCCACGAACCCTTCGGCGTCGGGAGACATGACCCACTTGATGTCAGTGCCGGTGCAGAATGCACGCCCCGCACCGCTGAGGATCCCAACCCGCAAGCTGGGGTCGTTTTCGAGCTCGTCCCACGCGTCCGAGATGGCGTTGTAGGTCTCACCGTCGCAGGCGTTCATCACTTCCGGACGGTTGATCCTGACGTGGACGATGCCACCGGCTTTTTCAACGATGACCTTAGTCATGATGCTTCCTTTTTCGTCTATTCCATTGACAGCTCCCCGCCGATGGCGGGGAGCTGTGACTGCGTCGCTTGAGAAGCCGGCGCTCTATTTATCGAACAGGCCAGAGGTTGCGATGGGGCGGACAAAACGGTGGGAGGAGTAGTCATCGTTGTTGAGGCTGAAGTAGACGATGACAAGATCCCGAGCGGGGGAGACGTAAAGCCCCTGACCCATCAGGCCGCCTTTCCAGAAGTCACCATCGCCCCAGACCAGATCCCATTGACGGCTGTGGCCTACGGCGTCGTCCGTGTTGAGGTATTGGGTGAAGCGGGTACCTGCGCCGTTCATAAAGACCTCACGGGCGCGGATCCCTTCCTGGGTACGCTTGAGGATCTCATCGGAAACCACCTGCTCAACCGCGATCTTGTTCCAGCTTGGGGTGTACAACATGCCAAAGCGTGCCATATCCCTGAGGTTGCTGGAGACCAGGCCGTGAGCGGCCGCGATGCCGTCCGGTGTCAGGTGCAGTTGCAGGGGGCCTTCGGCACCGATTTTGGACCAGACACGTCGATCGAAGAGTTGGTGCCAGCGCTCGCCCTCTACCGCCTCGGCCAGCACCACCAGTACCTGGGTCAGCGCAGAGGAGTATTCAAAGGCTTCACCGGGCTTGCCGCTTGCCTTGGTACTCTTGAGGACGTCGGTCAGCAGTTCGACTTCGCCGGTTTTCGGATGGGGGAACGCGAACTCAGCCTGGTACACACGGGTCGCGATATTGTCGGGGTCGAAACGGGACTCCGCGGTGTCGTTCAGGTCCATACCGCTGACCATGTCGAGCACGTCACGGGTGGAAACGCGGTCCCAGTCGGTCCCTTTCCAATCGGTAATGTACTTGGTGATAGGCAGGTCTTCATCGATTCTGCCTTCACTGATCAGCTGGTCGATCACCAGACTGGCGGTCGGTTTCGCGCAGGACATCCAGAGGTGGGCATCTTCGGCACGCATGCGGGGATATTTTTCGTAAACAATGTCGCCCTTGTGAATAACAAGGTAACCCTGCATGTAAGAGTCGGCGTGCGCCATGAACCGGTCGAGGCTCATCTTTCCGTGGTTCACGGTTTCCGCCTCCACCTTGCCCACTTCCGGCATGGGACGCTGGCCAAGTGGCATGACGGGCTGTCGTGATGGCAGCACTGCGGTATTCATGAACTCGGCCACGCGGGAGCTGAAATAGGCGGAGATATCCCCACCCCTGAACAGTTCACCGTAGCTGGTTTCCCGCGTCTTCTTCTCCAGCTCCATGGGGAATCCGTTGACGAACTCCTCGAGCGGGGTGCGATCCTGCGCCACGGTTGCCGTGGTAAATAGTGCGCCGGCAAGTAGCAGGCCGCACTGGTACGCCTTTTTCCCTGAGAGGGCTTTGGTCGGCATGAGTGACTCCATGTTCTGATAGGTCCTTGGTAGGGAGGAATCCCTAATCGTATTTCTTGAAGTTGGGTTTGCGCTTCTCGGCGAAGGCGGCCATGCCCTCACGTTGGTCGGGGGTGCCAAACAGTCCGTGGAAGAGGCGGCGTTCAAGTTTCAGTCCCGGGATCAGCGGGGTTTCCGCCTGCTGGTTCACGGACTCCTTGCCCGCCAGCACCGACAATCGAGGCTTGTTGGCAATGGACTTAGCGATCTGGACCGCCACCTCCAGGTGCTGGTTATCCTCGACGACCGAGGTGATCATCCCGAGTTGCTCGGCTTTCTCGGCGCTGATGGAGTCGCCGGTCAGGATGTAATACATCGCTTTGGCTTTCCCAATGGCTCGGGTCAAACGAGCCGGGCCCCCGGCACCGGGAATGACGCCCAGGCCAACCTCGGGCAGCCCGAACTTGGCGGTGGTATCGGCGATGACGATGTCGCACATCAGCGAGATCTCGGTGCCGGCACCGAAAGCAAAGCCTCTTACCGCAGCGATAACCGGCTTGCGCAGCTGGGCTATCTTGTCCATGTAGGAGGCCAGGTCGGTCCGGTAGGCGCTTTCGAAATCCTGTGACGCGATCCACTTCAGGTCCGCGCCGGCACAGAACGCCTTGTCCCCACCAGCCAAGATCATGCAGCCGATGCTGTCGTCGGCATCCAAGGCCATCAGCGCGTCGCTAAGCTCCCGGGCCACCTGCTCGTTGACCGCGTTCAACGCCTCGGGACGGGCGAGGGTCACGATGCCGACGTTGTCCCTGCGCTCCGTTTGTACGTACTTGAACTCACTCATATCGACGTATCCTTAAATCAATGCGTGCGGATGATTAGCGCGGTAAACCCAGAACCTGGGCTTCGGCCAGCGCCTGGATATCGGCTTCGCTGTAGCCCAGGGCTGTCAGCTCCGAGAGGGTATGTTCGCCGACGGCGGGCGGATTTTTCGGTTTCACCTTGCTGATCCCTTCAGCCTGGATCTGGATCGGGCTGTCGATCGTCCGCAAACCCTCGGTGCCTTCGACCTCCGGGAAGCAGCCATTGGCGACCATCTGTTCGTCAGCAACACACTCATGGGTGGTTTGCGCGACGCTGAAGTTCACGCCGAAGCTGCTCAGACGCGCCTTGATGGCGGTCACATCATGTTCACCGATCGCCCGCTGCATCTCGTCGAACAGCGCCTGGTTATTCTTGGCGCGCATCTGAGGTGTCGCAAAGCGCTCATCCTCCATGAGATGGGAGAGGCCCAGGGCGTCGAAGAGGTTACCAATATTGCTGGGGTTGAGCTCAAGGATGATGATGTAACGATCATCCCGGGTCTTGTAGAGAGCGCCGGTGACCGGATTGGGCCACTCGGTGCGACGGAACTTTTGCATCGGCGGAGCACCGGCCAGGGCGGCCTGCATCAGGCTTGAGTTGGCCCAGACACCGTTCTGCATCAGGGAAGTTGAGACCATGGAGCCTTGACCGCTGCGTTCACGGTGGAAGAGTCCGGCCATCACGGCACTGAACAGGCAGGTTGCCGTCCCCATGTCGCCGCCACCCACGGGCATCAGGATGGGATCCCCTCCCTTAGGACGCATCTCCTCCATCATGCCGCTGCGGGCGTAGAAGGCACCCATGTCGAAGCCGGGGGCATCCTTATCCGGGCCCACCTGCCCGAATCCGTTGATCCAGGCGAAGACGATCTTCGGATTGATCGCCTTGATGTCTTCGTAGGTGTGCTTGAGCATCTCCTGTACCTTGCGCGGTGAGTTGGTCAGGAAGACGTCCGCGGTGGCCACCAGTTTGTTCAGCGCTTCCTGGGCCTCGGGCTTCTTGAGGTTCAGGGCAACCGATTTCTTGGTGCGGTTCTGGATATAGGTCGTATAGGGGATGTCACTCGGCGGCATGCCGTGCACCTTGTGCCCATAACGCCAGAGATCGCCGGTCAGTGGTTCGATCTTAATCACCTCCGCCCCATGGTCGGCGAGGATAACAGTTGCAGACGGAGCCGCCGCCATGGAGGCGACCTCAATGACTCTAATGCCGTCCAGAATTCCTTTCATTTTCTTCTCTCTCCAATCTGCTCGGTTGAGCTATTCACTATTATTTCCACGCGGCCATCGGGCACGCTTGTTATGAGGGGACAGGTTCATCTCATCTTAATGGCAGACGTTAAGTTGTCCTTCCTCGTCGTGCTACGGCACTGTCTGCCCGGGCCTTGGAAAACCTGAGTACCTTGAATTTCCCCCCCGGGGTGCGGTTATTCGGCGTTACGCTTCTTCACGAACAGCACGTGGTGGGCAACACAGACGACTTCGTCGTTCTGGTTGGTGGTGACCTTCTCTTCGGTGATCAGCCCATGGGTGGGGAGTTTGGGGTGATCCTTCTTCTCGATGATGGTCACCTTGACCTTGATAGTGTCCTGCGCAAAAACCGGGTTTGGAAAGCGTATTTTATCGTAGCCGTAGGACATGCCGTGGGGGTTAAGCGGCTCGCCCTGCAGACAGAGGCCGGTCGTGATGCTGAAGGTCGCATTGCCATGAGCGATCGGTTTTTTGAAGGGTTGTGTTTTGCACCACTCGGCGTCGGTATGGTGCGGCATCCAGTCGCCGGAATGCATTGCGTGCATCACGATGTCCGTTTCTGTGATGGTTCGGGCACCGGTGGTGCGGGTTTCACCGATCTCAAAATCTTCAAAAAACTTCGCCTTCTCTTGCATCTGTCTGTCCTTTTCTTATCTGAATGCAACCTTGGTGGGTCGCGGGACCGCCCTCCGACTGCGATTGGAACTGGCCTTTGGCGAGGTCCTTCTCAGCGTCGGTTCGGTCGAACGAAGGCGCATTATTCCAACGCTTTATTCGAGCGTGCTTGATATGAGCAGACAAGCCTGACACAGGGTCTTAAACAAATCTTCACAGATGTCCCCTCGGAACAAGCGCTGGCTCAAATTTTGGCGTGATAATGCGACGTCGAAACAGTCAACTGGAGGACGAATCATGGCCGATAGAGCTAAAGCACTGGAACTGCTGTGCCAGCGCGTACTGAGCACCCGAGAACAAATTGGTGACGCATGGGCGCACAATGCGGATCCTGAAACAGGTAAGTGGAATACCGTTCCCACCGGGGATTGGGTTGATGGGCACTGGATTGACATGCTGCGCATGACCGGCGAGTTGCTGGACCGCCCTGAACTGATTGAAGAAGCGTTCCGTCGCACCGAAACCATCCGCTACAAGCTGGAGCTGGATGACATGTTCCGCGGCCACCGTTTTGCCTACTCCGCAGCGCGTCTGTACAAGGCCACCGGTGACAAGAACATGCGTACCCTGGCCCTGGCAGCCGCCTGGGCGCTGCGCTCCAGCGCTAACAAGGGCAATGGCGCAATGCCGGTAGGCAGCCAGTGCCAGGTGTTGGGTGCCGTTGAGTTCGCGGACGATGTGGCCAAGGGCGCCCTATCCCGTAACACCATCTGCGTCGATAACGTTCACCCGCCCCTGATCCTGGATTGGTGGGCCTGGAAAGAGACCGGCGACGAAACCTTCCTAGTGGGTGCCGAGCGTATGCACAAGGTGTTGGAGGAGCACTTCATCCGTGAAGATGGTTCCACCATCGAAAACATCATGTTCGACTGGGAAACCGGCAACCTGATTGCTGAACTGCCCACCCTGCTGGGGTACGCCGATGACTCCTGCTGGACCCGTGGTCAAGCCTGGGCAATCGCGGGCAGCTTCTGGGCCTATGAGCACACCCGCAACACCCACTACCTGAAAGTGGCTAAAAAGCTGTTTGACTACTGGTGGGACAGAGTCGGTGCAGAGGTACCGAAGTGGGACTTCAATGATCCGAACCCGGACGCGCCTCTGGATACCTCTTCCTCGGCCATCGTCTGCTCCGCACTGGCGCGCCTTGCGGTGCTGGATCCCCAGCCGGAGGAGGTGAAGCCGTTTACCGATCGCCTCGACCCGATGCTGGACAACCTGTGCAAGCACCTGACGCCCATCGATGGTAATGATGAGCGCCCTGTGGGCATGCTGTTGAACGGCTGTATGAATGGCCGTAAGAAGGTTGCGGAAAGAAACGAAACCATCTGGGGCGACTTCTACCTGATGGAAGCCCTCTACTGCCTGGAGAAGAAGGGCCTGGCCAGCTAATTGCCGGCCTCGACCCTAAGTGCCCATCAGCCCGGCTGAGCGTGTTAATCCTGGCCTGCGGTGACGCAGCCACCGCTCGCCGGCGCTGATAACAAAGTGCCCGCCATCTGCGCTTTTGCCCTTTTTCGCCATTCGGCGGGGGAAAGCCGGTGGCGGGTTTTGAATGCGTGGGAAAAGCTGCTCAGCTCGCTAAAGCCCAGTATGTCGGCGACCGTGGTCAACGGAAGCTCTGAATCCTGCAGGTAACGCTCCGCCATATCCAGCCTAACCTCGGCTTTCAACTCTCGGAAGGTCGCCCCTTGGCGGCTCAGCTCTCTTTGTAACGCTTTGGGGTGCATCGACAGTACCTCGGCAAGTCCCGCCTTGTTGCAGTCAGCCCGGTGTATTCTCTGCTCAATCAATAGCTTAACTCTTGAACGGAAGTCCTCCTGGCGTTCATATTCATCCTCCATCGCCAGAATCTGCCTGTTCAGCTGGCCAAACAGGCTGCCATCACGCTGGGCAAGATCGCCCGCCAGGTCGGCAGCGGGGAAGTAGATCCGATTGAATTCGCAGTTGAACTCCACCTTGACCCCAAAGAAGCGGTCGTAGGCCTGGCTGTCGGCGGGAGCGGGGTGAATGAAGCCAACAGCGGAGGGGCGCCAACTTTTACCACACAGCGCTTTAATGCCCGCTAACATAGCGCAGGTACTGTAGACCGCCCACTGGAAGATCGGCACATCGCTGGGCAATCGGTCGGAGCGGGTCAGCACGGCGTGGGCCCCTTCAACATCCAGTTGCCACAGAACCCCTCGGTTGTGCAGGCGCAGGTGTCGGGTGGCGGTCTGCAACGCCTGCTCCAAGGTTTGGCAGTGTGAAACCAGCGGCCATAACAACCCCAGCTGAAACACTTTTCGCCGTGCCCCCAGCCTCAGGCCGAAATCCCTGCTCTCCAGCTCCTGGGACGCAATGTTCAGTAAGGCGGCGACGGTGGCGCAGGGCACCATATGGTCCGGGTTCGCGATCAGGGCCGGTGTCAGGCCCACGCTACGATACATGGGCTTGGGATCACCGCCCAGTTCCCGCACCAGTTCATCAAAGCCCCCGAGAATGGCGCTGCGCACCAACAAGGTTTCCGTGTTCATTCCTCTTCCCCCTGTTTGGTTCGCAGGACAGCGATAAAACGACATCGGGCAGTATGAGTTGGGTGTGAAAGCGCGCCGCCGGGGTCGACTGAAATTTGTTGGCGTCGACGCAAGCAAGCGGATTGTTGTCCGCGGGCAATACGACTCCAGACCGGCGAAGCAGGGGCGTGGGTCAGCCTGCCATCGGCGACGTGGGTGTCATGGCGGGCAGGCGCACCGTAACGACAGGAGGGGGAGTTGGAGATAAAACCAAAGAGGGAAGCGGGCTTGTTGCGCCCCGGGGGTTTACTGACATCCATTTTCTCACTTTCCATTTGGTCAAAACGTCACAGGCAGGAAGGAGGCCCCGGTCTTTGACGCTGGACGATGATCCCAATCCGGTTGAACCTTGGACGGCCTCACCGAGGGTGGCTCCCTAACCCCTTGCGGTGTTTTTCTTTCCGGCGCCGGAGCACCGCCCCCAAACCCTAATTAAATACGGCCATCGGCGCAATTCTTTCCCGGTACTTTGCGGGCTTATAAAAAGTCCGCTTACCAAGACAGTGGCCTTGATATGGCGGGTTTCAGGGTGGGCCAGGTGAAGTTGGAAGAAGGGTTGACCGGCGGTGGGTTGCTCTGTGGAGGCTCTGCCAGTCCGGCGGGCTTCAGCCCAGGCTTGATGGGGAAGCGTGCCGCCGGCCGCGAAGTGGCGGCGGCACTGAAGCGCCCGTGGAGGACGTTGCTGGTCGCTACTGGAACTCAGGTGGGAACTGCTTGAACCACTCCTTTTCGCTCACGGGGGTGAAGCGTCCCTTCTCCTCGACGGGGTAACGGATCGGCTGGCCGGCGTAGACCCCCTGGATCTCGGAGTCGCGTAACGCAACCTTGCCATTGACCACGACGTAGGGGATCCCGGTGGTCGGCAGGCCCTGCTCTTTGGCCTTGAAGGTGGCGTTGTCTGTCACCTTGGCCGGGTCAAACAGGGTCACGTCGGCAACCATCCCCTCCTGGAGGCGGCCACGGACCTGCATCGACGCCACACCCGCATCACCGAGATGCTTGGCCGGGTAGTAGGTCATGTTGGCGAGGACATCCATCAGTGGGATGTCGTTCTCCCGGGCCATGCGAAGCACGGTGCCCCGGGTGCCCGCGATGCGCGGATGCCCCTCGTACTCTTCGAAGGGGGTATCGAGCGACTGTGGCCCCTTGAAGCTGTAGTTACCATCGGAGGCGACGGTCATCCCCGGGGTTTTGATCCATTCAATGATCCAGGGTTTGCGGTAGGCAAAGAATCCAACCACCAGGCGGCTCGGCTGATTCTTGGCGACATCGACAAACTCCTCTTTGGTGTAGAAGCGATCGAGCTGGGGATCGTAGATGCCACCCTCATCCGGGCTGCTGCCGTATTTGTTTCCGCCCTCCTCGTAGAGCTCCGGTTGGAGGAATTCCGCCGAGGCGAATGTAGCCAGGGCCATATAGGGGTACATCTCCGACCACATGTTCAGCCCGGCAGCCCGGGCGGCAGCCAGCTTCTGCTCGATCTCGTACCAGCCATAATCCACATTGTGCTGGTAGAGCAGCGGGGCCTGCAGTGCAAAGGCGTTGGAGAACACCTCATCAAACCCCGTAGGGTGCTCAACCGGTGTGACGGCGCTGGGATAGAAACGGGCGTGGAAGGCGCTCAAGCGGCCGTAGTTTGCCGCGGCTTTCTGCACCAGGAACAGTTCATAGGTCGTCACGCCGGTACGCATGTAGCCCACGGTTGAGCCGACCCCCAGCGCACCCTGGCGCAGCTCCTCGTCGAGCCTGGCGGTGATCCTGTTCACCTCTTCCCGAGAGCTTCGGGTGACGGAGTGGCCGGGCACCCCATCCTTGACCGCTTCATCGATCAGCGGGGCCATGTTGAGGACATCCAGCGGGCCGGAGAGATCCACAACGGTCTGCTCCGCCATCTCCTTGGCATCGTGTACAAGCAGCCTCACCGCGTGGTGGCTGGCCGTGGTGCCGTAGTTAAACATCTGGTTGCCTTCGCGGGCCTGATACCACTTGTCCACGTTCAGCGCGCCCAGCTCCAGGTCCATGGCCGTTGTGACCCCGTCCCTCAGGGCCAGCTTAAAGCCCAGGGCGTCGAGCCCATGCCAGTGGGTGTCGATGAACCCGGGCGCTACCACCAGGCCCTCGGCGTCGATGGTATCGGCTCCGGTGATTGCCTCTTCGGTGATCACCTCGATACGACCGTCCTTGATCCCCACGTTGCGTTGCGCATCGAACTGGGTTTCCGGGTCCATCACCCGGCCATTGAGTATCACCAGGTCGTAATCCTGTGCGGCGGTGGCAGAGGCCAGTCCAAGCCACAGCGCAGGGGCAAGGAGTTTAGGGGCCAATCGTTGCCATTTCATTTTGCTCATCCTGTATCACTTTCCTTTTTTCAGTTATTTCCGTTCAACTGACCCCCAAGGTAACAACCTTTTAGTGGCTCGAGAACAGCGTTTAACCGGTTTTCCTGAATGCCATTAAACGCAAGGTATCGAGCGGACTCGCTGGCGGGTTACGGTCATCGACGTATCACAACACAGCGTCAGCGCCGTTCTCAGTGCTCATCATCGGGCCAAAAATGAAAAATGGAGGGCAAGGGTACATAAACCCTTGCCCTCCAAGCTTTCACCTCAGTGCCATGGCGGCTGTGCTTCGATGGTGGCAACCGCAACCGCAACCGCAACCGCAACCGCAACCGCAGCATGCACTAGAGCGTATTTTTGTAGATCTTGCCGTCCTTCATGATCAGGTCGAAGTTGTTCTCGGGATCCGCAACCAGGTTTAAATCCTCCAGCGGATTGCCATCAACCAGGATCAAGTCGGCATAGGCGCCCGCTTTCAACACCCCCAAAGGCCCCTCACGGTAGGGGTGTCTCGGGCCTGATAGCTCCATCAATGCCGCATTGTCCGAGGTCGCCATCTTCAGGGCTTCGTAGGGGGTAAACCAGCGGCTGAGCTTGGCCAGCATCTTGCCTTGCTTGGCGGCGGCTTCGGCACTCATAAACAGGTCGGTTCCGAAGGCGATCTTCACCCCCAGTTGTTTGGCCGACGCATAGACGGTTTCCGTTCCCTTGGTCACCTCAACAAACTTGCGGTTGGACTCCGGATTGGGGAACTCTTCGGCATCCTCGTCGTTCAGGATCGGCTGAATGCTCAGCCAAACATCGTTCTTCTTCATCATCTTGAGGGTGTCACGGCTGATCAGCATGCCATGCTCGATACTTTTTACGCCCGCTTTCACCGCCATCTGCACCGCATCGTCGGTAAAGATATGGGCGCCGACGTAGCTGTTGTAGCTCTCGGCCACATCGACGATCGCTTTCATCTCTTCGAGGGAGTATTGGCGGGCATCGATAGGATCATAGGTGGATGCGACGCCCCCGCCGCCGGCAATCTTGACCTGGGTAGCACCCATCATGAAGGCCTCACGAGCTCGCTGTCGAACCGCGGGAACGCCATCGGCGACGGCGTTCATCCCGACGCGTCCCCAGTAATCGATGACGCCCGCCCGCTCCGGCACCTGGTTGGGCAGTCGGTAGTCGAAATGGCCCCCGGTCTGGCTGATCATCGGGCCCGCAGGGAGGATGCGCGGTCCAACGACCACACCAGCGTCGATCAGCTTCTTCAGGCTGAAGGCGTTTCCACCCATGTCACGAACCGTGGTGAAACCTCGCATCAGGGTCTTGGGTGCTGCGAGCGTCATCCGGATCCCAACTTCGTACGCGTCCCCGTACAGGATTGAGGTCATGGGGAGCTCCGCCAACGCCATATGCCAGTGCATATCCGTCAACCCCGGGATCATGGTTCGGCCACCGCCATCGATGACGGTGGCCCCCTCGGCGTCGATAGGCTCGGAGGAGACCGCGGCGATCAGGTTGTTTTCAATCAAAACGTTAGCGTTCTCGATCCGTTTCTCATGGACACCGTCGAACACATGCACATTGGTAAACAGGGTCTTGCTCGGGGCGTCTTGGGCAAACACGGCCGAGACACTCAGGCTCAGTATTAAGGCGCACACTCTCATCAGCATTGTCATTCCCTCGTCTCTGGTATTGAGCTGTCAGTTTATTTGGTCAGCCTGGGCGCCATTGGTACACCACTCCAGACACCCAAATCGAAACGGCTCCCCTTCATGGCAGAAGGGGAGCCGCTGGTTACAACGTGTTTTTGTAGATTTTCCCATCCTTCATGATCAGATCGAAGTTGTTTTCCGGGTCCGCAACCAGGTTCAAATCTTCCAGCGGATTGCCATCGACCAGAATCAAATCCGCGTAGGCGCCCACGGTGATCTCTCCCAGCGGGCCCTCGCGGTAGGGGTGGCGTGGCCCGGCCATCTCCATCATCTCCGCATTGTCCGAGGTGGCCATCTTCAGGGCTTCGTAGGGGGTAAACCAGCGCGACAGCTTACTGAGCAACTTACCCTGTTTGTCGGCCATCGCCGGGTCCATCAGGGCATCGGTGCCGAACGCGATTTTGACGCCAATCTTCTTGGCAAGCTGGTAGACGTTCTCCGTTCCCGCTGTGGCTTTCAACCACTTATTGGTGGATTCCGGGTTGGGAAAAACCATGCGATCTTCATCGTCCACCAGTGGCTGGGTACTTAACCAAACGCCGTTCTTTTTCATCAATTTCAGGGTGTCGCTGCTGAGCAGCATGCCATGTTCAATGCTCTTGATGCCCGCTTCTACGGCCATCTGAACCGCCTCGTCGGTAAAGACGTGGGCGGCGACATAGCTGTTGTAACTTTCGGCCACATCAACGATCGCTTTCATCTCCTCGAGAGAGTACTGGCGCACATCGAGTGGGTCGAAGACTGAGGCGACGCCTCCACCGGCTGCGATCTTGATCTGGCTGGCGCCCATACGGAACACCTCGCGGGCGCGTTTGCGCACTTCAGGCACGCCATCGGCGACGACGAAGAAGCCGGTTCTGCCCCAGTAATCCAGTGAGCTCTCGGCCGGGATGTCGTGGGGTAGCCGATAGTCATAGTGGCCCCCCGTCTGGCTCAGGGGCGGCCCGGCCACCAGCATACGCGGGCCCACGATCACCCCGGTATCGATCAATTTCTTGATGGCGAAGCTGTTGCCACCAATGTCTCGTACGGTGGTGAAACCCCGCATCAGGGTGCGCTCAGCCGTTGGCACCGCCCTGGCCGCGATCTCATAGGCGTCGCCGGTCAGGATGGTAATCTGCGGCACCTCTGCCATGGTCATGTGCCAATGGACATCGGTTAATCCGGGGATCAGGGTTCGTCCGCCACCATCAATCACCGTGGCGCCATCAAGGATCACCGCTTCTGTGGAGACGGCGGAAATCAGGTTTCCAGTGATCACGACATTGGCGTTTTTGATCAGTGCTTCATTGACGCCATCAAAGACGTTCACATTGGTGATGATGGTTTTGGGCTTGGCTGCTACCTCGTCAGCCACCGCAGGCGAAGCGATAAGGAGTGCCAGAAGTGAACCAGTAAGAAGGTGTAGGAGTTTCTTCATGTTCGGCTCCGGATGTCAGGGAGGTATTTACAGGATAGGCCGCCATTTTTGGGTGGGAGCATCATGCTCCGAGGTTTTTTACGATGACGCGGGCCGTCATCTCTTCCTGTTATTTACCTTTACTGAACCACACCACCTCGGTGCCTGCCGATGGGAGAGATGTCAGTGCGCCCATCGTTTCGTGGGCGATCTGCGCTGGTGTCATCGGTGGATTGTGATAGCGGGGCCACGCCAGTGCCGGAGCCGCCGCCAGGGGTTTACCGACCTGGGATTGGGGCATCCGATTGGCGCTCGCAAACATCGGTAACAGCCTCCTATCTGTGGCAAATAATCTTTTGTAATAAAGGTGGTTTGATGCTTCGACGGTGTGACCAGGGGCGGGCTTTCTCCACCCGATTGGCTCGTTACGGGTCACTTCGGGCAGAGAGCGACGTCGCCTGTGCGGGTACGTTGGCCGCGATCAGAGTGGGCGCGTCGGGAACGGCGTAGCGGTGGTGAGGGAGGGAACTTGTTCCCGGGCACAGGAAAGCCACGGGCGGGGTATGGGGTCGAGGTGTGGACAGCTAAGCACCTATCCCACTGTGCCCCTGAGTACTTTGCGCCCCGATTTTTGGGGGTAACGGCGATTCAGACGAACTCCGTGAAGGTCGTTTGCCTAGCGCTCCACCCAGTGCAGCCCCTGCTCGGTGGCGATGCCGTTCAGGGGCACATCCCAGTGGGCCGCATACAGCTTCTCCACCCGCTGGCAGCTGTGTGCCAGGCCTATCAGGGTGGGGCGCAGATCCGCCTCGACCCCGCCGAGGGTTCGGTCGTAGAAGCCGCCGCCCATGCCCAGACGATTGCCATTGTCATCAAAACCCACCAAAGGCATCAGCACCACATCGAGCTCCTGCAGGGGGATCAGCTCCGGCTTGGCCAACTGTGGTTCGGGAATGCCGTATCGGTTGGGGAGCAGAGGCTGGCCCGGCTCGTAGCGCTGGAACAGCAGCTGATGATCGTTGAACGGGTGCATGACAGGAAGGGCGATCTGCTTACCGCGGGCGAAGAGCACCTCCGCCAGGATGTGGGGATCGATCTCCCCGTCGGCGGCCATATAGAGTGCCACCTGGCTGGCGTGCTGCAGCAGGCTGTGATCCGGAAGGTGGCTGGCCAGGGCGATGGCGGCGTGTTTCTGCTGGTCGTGACTGAGTTGTCGGCGGGCGGTGCGCAACTGCTGGCGCAACTCATCTCGGCTCGGGGTCATAGCGGATCCTTGACGGCACAACGTAAGCGTTAAGAGTGAATCCCCGGCAGCGGAAAGGCAAGAGTGCCGTTGGCGAGGCCGAAGAGAGGTCGCCGGTGGCAGAGGCGCGAAGCAACACACTGCCTGTCGGTGACCTGCTCCCTGATGGGTCAGGGGCCCTGTCACAGAAAAGCGCCGATAGTGCAAGATTGCTGGCAGTCTGACCGCCTCATTTATCGCTATATTGCCTGCCAACGTGATGGAAATAAGCGAGATAGGTGTTGAGATGACGAAGAAGAGTGCCGACGACCTGCGCAGTCGCCGCTGGTTCGGTTCCGGGCCCAAGTCTACGGAACACACGGCCCACGCGCTGCAGGCGGGTTACAGCCGGGAAGAGTTCGAGGGCCGTCCGATGATCGGCATCATCAACACCTGGAGCGACATGAACCCCTGCCATGCCCACCTCCGGGAGCGGGCGGAGTCGGTCAAGCGTGGCGTCTGGCAGGCGGGGGGCTTCCCGGTGGAGCTGCCGGCGATGTCCCTGGGGGAGGGCTACGTCAAACCCTCCTCCATGCTCTACCGCAACTTCCTGGCAATGGAAACCGAAGAGCTGCTGCGCTGCCACCCCATCGATGGGGTGATCCTGCTCGGCGGCTGCGACAAGACCACCCCGGCCCTGCTGATGGGGGCGATCAGCATGGATCTGCCCACCATCTACTGTCCCGCCGGGTTCACCATGGGGGCGACCTTCCGCGGCGAGCGTTTCGGCAGCGGCACCGGCGCCTTTCGTTGGGCGCCGGAGCTGGTGGCGGGCAACCTCTCTCTGGATGAGTGGCAGACCCTGGAGCAGAAGATCTGGAGCTCTCCGGGTACCTGCAACGTGATGGGCACCGCCTCCACCATGACGGCGCTGGCGGAGGCGATGGGGATGTCACTGCCCGGCGCCTCCTCGGTTCCGGCGATGGACTCCCGGGGCCACCAGTTGGCCGCCGCGGCTGGCCGCCGGGTGGTGCAGATGGTGTGGGACGATGTGAAGCCCAGCGATATCCTCACCGACCAGGCGATCATCAATGCGGCCCGGATCAGCGTGGCCCTGGGCGGCTCCACCAATGCCGCCATCCACCTCATCGCCCTGGCTCGCCGCGCCGGGAGTGCCTTCAGCCTGGAGGATTTCGATGCCATCGGCCGACAGATCCCGGTGCTGGCCAATGTTCAGCCCTCCGGCACCTACATCATGCATGAGTTCTCCGATGCTGGCGGTCTGCCGGCGCTGATGACCCAGCTTTCGGATCACCTGCACCTGGACTGCATGACCGTGGCTGGTACCACCCTGGGTGAGAATATCCAGGGCGCCAGGGTCGTCGACAAGGACGTCATCCGCTCCCTGGATAACCCGGTGGCCACCGAGGCACTGGCGGTACTCAAGGGCAACCTGGCCCCCAACGGCTGCGTGATAAAGCCCAGTGCAGCCAGTGCGCACCTAATGCAGCATCGTGGCCGGGTGGTGATCTTCGAAGATGCCGATGACCTGGCTGCCCGTATCCACTCGCCGGATCTCGAAGTGGATGAAAACAGCGTTTTGGTGCTGCGCAACGTCGGCCCCCAGGGGGGGCCCGGGATGGCGGAGAACGGTATGATCCCGATCCCCAAGGTGCTGGCGGAGAAAGGCGTGCGGGATATGGTGCGGATCAGCGACGCCCGCATGAGCGGCACCAGCTTCGGCACCTGTGTGCTGCACGTCAGTCCGGAGTCCTGGATCGGCGGCCCCCTGGCCCTGGTGCGGGAGGGGGACGAGATCGAACTGGATGTGCCCAACCGCACCATCCACCTGTGTGTCAGCGACGGGGAGCTGGAGGCCCGCAAGGCGGATTGGACGCCACGGGCGCCCCACTACCAGCGCGGCTGGGGACTGCTGTTCTCCCAGAACGTGAATCAGGCCCACGAGGGGTGCGACTTCGACATTCTCTCCAGCCGGGCACCAACGCCGGAGCCGAAGATCCACGGCAAGATCTGATCCCGTGGACAGGTTGAAACAAAAAAGAGGAGGGCGCCGATGGGCGCCCTCTTTTTTATCCCTCGGGCGATAGCAGCCGCGCGATCTCAGCTCTTCTCCTGTTCGCCATGGTCGCCTATTCGCAGACACCCAGCCGGTAGATCTGAAGGTGACTCGCCTGAGTGGACTGAACTTTGATGCGCGCACTGCTACAGTGGCCCAATGCTGAGCCCCGAGGGCACACGGCGATGGACTTCACAGTGAATAAACGAAATCGTAAAAGGAACCGATTTATGAAGGTATTGATCGTTTTAACCTCACATGACCAACTGGGTGACACCGGCGAGAAAACGGGCTTCTGGTTGGAGGAGTTTGCCAGTCCCTATTACCGTCTGGTTGACGCCGGCGTGTCCGTGACCCTGGCGTCCCCCCAGGGCGGCCAGCCACCGCTGGATCCGAAAAGCAGTGCGCCGGATTTCCAAACCGATGACACCCGTCGCTTTGAAAACGACAGCGCTGCGCAGGAGAGGCTGGCGAACACGGAGAAGTTGGCAGAGATGAACGTGGCGGACTTTGATGCCGTCTTCTATCCCGGTGGTCATGGTCCCTTGTGGGACCTGCACGGCAATGAGGACTCCATCCGCCTGATCGAGGGGTTCATCGGTGCGGGCAAACCGGTGGCGGCGGTGTGCCATGCGCCCGCAGTGCTGCTGAAGGCCAAGGATGAGAACGGTGCCCCCCTGGTGAAAGGCAAGCGAGTGACAGGATTCAGTAACTCGGAAGAGGCCGCCGTCGCCCTGACCGACGTCGTCCCCTACCTGCTGGAAGATGAGCTGAAACAGTCCGGCGGCGCCTACGAGAAGGGCGAGGACTGGCACCCGTTGGTGGTTGTGGATGGCTTGCTCATCACCGGGCAAAATCCCGCTTCATCCGCCGCCGTGGCCGACGCCCTGCTCAAAGCGATCAAGTAAAACAGGCCGGATCCTAAGGGTCGGGATCGACCACTGAGGTTGACCCGGCCTTAGGGCTCCAGAGTCCGTGGGGGGCAGCACTTCGCTTGGCTTTCTAGCCTTCAGAGCCCGGAAAAGCCCGTGAATTGGAGGTTAAAGCGGGACTGGATGCCGAGTTCGTCTGCTCAGACCTTTACAGTTTCGAGCGGGCACAGCCCATGCCCTACGAGATGGTGTTCACCTCTTACGGTGCCATCTGCTGGCTGCCTGACTTGAGCCGCTGGGCCGAGGTGATCGCGCCCAATCTCGCTGTTGGCGGCCTGGAGTTTCACCCCATCTACGATCTCTCGGCCGGGTACGCCTATTTTACTCGGCAGGTGCCCGATGTGGAGGAGGAGGCCAGTTACACATAAAATGGCGTGGATGCGGTGGCGCCGCTGGCCACCTGGGCGCATCCGATGTCGAGTGTCATCAACGCCCTGATTAGTGCCGGGATCCAGGTTGAGCGTGTCAACGAGTATCCCTTCAGTCCCTACAACTGTTTCGATGGCATGGTGAAGCAGGCGCCGGGGCGTTTTACCCTGAGCCACAAGGGCAACGAGGTGGCGCTGGTCTACAGCATCAGTGGGCGCAAAGTGGCCGGTTAGTCTTTGCGAAGCGCGGGCGACGCGAAATGAGCCCGCCCGGGGGACGATATGAACCGCCCGTTATATTGCGTACTCCACCGCCTTCGCGGCGTGTATGGCCGTGGTATCCAACAACCTGACGTCAGTATCGGCCTGACTCACCAGGATGCCGATCTCCGTACAGCCGAGGATAACGGCTTCGGCGCCTTGGGCTGCCAAGGCATCAATGATGCGCAGATACTCTGCCTTTGACGAGGCCTCTGTTTTGCCCAGGCAGAGTTCTTGATAGATCACCTTGTGGACGGTGGCCCTGTCGGCTTCATCGGGCACCACGACTCGAAGCCCGTGCTGGTGAGTCAGCCGCCCTTTATAGAAATCTTGCTCCATGGTGAAGGCGGTGCCGAGCAGGCCGACGGTCTTAATCCCCTCATCCACCAGGACCTCTGCCGTGGCATCGGCGATATGAAGCAGTGGGATCCCAATGGCGGCTTCAATGGCGGGCGCCACCTTGTGCATGGTATTGGTGCAGATGAGCAGGAAATCGGCGCCGGCGGCCTCAACCTTCATTGCCGCTTCCGCTAACCTCTCTGCGGCTTGTTCCCAGTCGTCGTCCTGTTGCAGCCGTTCGATAGGGTCAAAGTCGATGCTGTAGATGGCGATCTGCGCCGAGTGCAACCCGCCTAGGGCCTTCCTGACACCTTCATTGATTGCCCTGTAGTAGCCAAGGGTGCTTTCCCAACTCATGCCACCCAGGAGGCCGATGGTTTTCATTGTTGCGGTCCCGAATTGTTAGAAGAGAGGTCCACGACTGATAGCAGATTTAATAGGTGAGTACTGTCACCGAGCCCAGCAATCAAAAGCCAGGCAGGGCGACAGTTTGGATGCAGTGTTGGAACTCCTGATTGTTTAAGGTTCAGGCTATGAGCTCCTCTGAAGGCCGCGTCGATTTCGTAGTCTAAGGCTGAGTAACCCAAGGGCAGAGAGCCATAACCAGTCAAGGGAGCCACCGCTGTCTTCTTCTATTACCTCAATAACAAATTTTGTAGAGGAGGTTAAACCGGCAGGATCGGTTGCCGTTGCGATTACGGTGTATATGCCTAACTTGCTTGGTTGCCCCGTGATATAGCCAGCATCATGTATCATTCCTGGTGGCAAGCCTGTGACTGAGAACGTCATTCTGTCCCCATCAGGATCAGAAAAAACATGCTGAAGATAACCGCCGTAAGCTTCTCCAATATGCATCACCTGTCTGGCAACAGGTGATGCAATTGGTGCTTCGTTTACATTAGTAAGCTGTACATCAATAGGAAGGTGGATCTGCCAGTTACCTTCAGTGAGCCTAAAGGACGAACGGCCTCCATCACTCGACATTACATCAGACTTTGATGGTTTAAAAGCATCAGGTTTTTCCCAGTCCATAACCAAAGGATCTGAGTTATTATTAATGTAAAATTCCAGTTTGGCATTGCCATAATTTACTAGGTACTTTTCAGGTTCGAAGGAAAACGCATCAAACTGTGTGGCAGTCATTTTCTCAGGTAATGTTTTGATTCTCACTTTAGGAAGTGGGCTTTCAATAGCCCTCATCACACGATTGCCAAATGTTATGGCAACATCGTCAAAATAAATTTTGTTACAGCAGGAGATTGAATGCCATAGTGTGTATTTGTCGGTATAATCCAAATTAAACATGCGACTTGGCATGGCAATAAGCTTATCCTCCCCCACCCAGTGCGGTGTCTTTGTTATTGATTCTTTTGTATCATTAACCTTTATTTCACCACTATCAACATTCAAGATGTAATGTTTAAGGCTCCGCTCTTCCCAGACAATGAAGCCATTATTATTTGGGGCAGTTATAGCATCAAGCGAGGAGCCCGCATTTGGTATTTCCCAAGTATGGGCAATTTCAAATTCTTCTCCCGACCAACTCCAGTACTCGACCATACCACTATATTTAAATAAAATTCCACCTTCATCACTGGCAATGACTTTAGCCCCATAAGGAATTGCTAAAGTGATGCAAGAGTCTATGACAAGATCGTTAATGCCACAATAAATTATTTTTCCATCAACGTTGATAACAGTGAGTGTGCCACCTGAAATAACATGCAATCCTTGAAAGTGTGAAAAATCTCCAATATCGATATGATTTTGATCAATCACTTGACTTCCATCAGATGACACCAAATGAATATAAATATCCATATTGGAAGAATAACCTGAACCTGCCGATGGAAATTTCGTTGATGCAACAAGGTAGCCATCAGGATGTGGCTTTACTTCCTTAAGTTTTGTTGGGTTACCTTGCCATTCTGGAAGGATGGTAGCTTTCAAATTGACATCTGCGGGTTCCAAAACTTCAATTATTTGAGCACCGTAGTCCGATTTTGTAATCGCATGTCTTCCATCAAGATATTCGGCTTCAAAAAGGTCTGGGGTCCCAATCTTGCGTGAATTAACCCATTTAGCCTCAGAGCAGTCTAAAGATAGTTTTAGATTATCAAACCAAAATTCAGATCCATCATTAGGATTCGCAATAAGTGCTGAATAACTTAATCCCCTGTTTTCAATTCCTGTATGTTCAGTCAAGTCAAAAAAACACTTTTGCTGTAACTTTGAGTTCGTTCCGTCGCGACTAAAAAGGCTGACTTGCTGGCCATTGAGGCTTAATGCTGCGAGATATTCACCTGACAAGTCATAGGCGACATTTCGATAATAGCAGTCAGCGCAGTTTACTAATCTAACGGCTTCAGCATTGGGTCCACCTTTGATGGAAATAGACCATATCTCTCCGGCATGGGCAACTGTCAATTCATCATAAGCCGCGCTGTATGCCTTAAAGCTAGAACCTATCGGCAGGGTGATTTCAATGGCATTATTATAATAGCCATTTGAGTCGGCAACATAGTGAAGAATTTTACCTCCAGCAGGGACAATGATATCATTGTCATCGCTAAACCATAGTTTTGTGTAAACCTTTAATTCATCTGGGAAAGTATGAACCTGTATCCAACTATCCTGTAAAAAATCATAAATTGTTACTTGACCTTCGGAGGCTTTAACGGCGATCCGATCTCCTTTTGAGTTGCTCCAGACATTATCCAAAGAGGTATGGTTGGGTAAGGAGTAAGTAACAAGATTCTTTATGTCAGGATAACCATCTTGGTCATAAGGGATCCTGACTAATTTTTCATAGCTACCTGATGAAGGTTCGTATAACGCAAGAATTCCATCATCCAGAACAGCAACATGCTTTATGATGCGAGCATTGCTTGGAACCTCTGTGACATGAATAACTTTCCAACCACTCTCTGTCAATTCTAATACCGGAACCAGTCCAGGTTCATATTGAAAGTATATATTATTGAATTTCGGGCTCGGCATCGAATTAATTACCGGCTTAAAGTTATACAATGGACTGGCATTTGCAATCCCTGCCAATACAAACAGCATCCATGCTAGATTTCTCATATGCTCTCCTGAGTTGATAGATTTCAATCTTAGACATTACCATGTTGTAGACAGTCGGCGAATACCCTTTGTGTTTAGAGGAGTCTATGGCCGCCTTGTGGGCCGCCTTGTGTCTAGCCCATGGTAGCAGCCTATTCTTATTCAGATCACCTATCTCGTAGTTCAAATGCTCTGTTTGAAGGACCTCAAACAGAGATGACACTAACCTCAGGCTGATGAAGTTTTGTTAAAACCAAGAACTAAAGAAGAGCTCAGATCGGAACTCGTCGTTCCATGTGCTTTTCGCATCTTGCTGGGTAGGCTTGCTTTTCGAGGGGCAAACAACAGTATTCCCATTACCCAGAAAATTGAGCTGTCAAGGTTCTGTAGCGTCAGTTGGGTTAAAGCGGTTTGATTCGCAGTGGATTGCTATGTCCCGGGCTGCTGGGTTTTCGGAACCAGGAATCAGTAAAGAACAGTCTCTCTATCGGCGATGGAGGGGAAGGGAAAAGGGGGAAGGTTGCTCTCCGAAGGTGCCGCTGCGGACTGAAGCCCTTGAACCGTAAGTTCAAGGCGGGAACCCAATCCATGCTTTCGGCTTCTCGGACAGGCCGAGCGTGCACAGCCGCACAGTTTAGGCCCCCTGGGGTTTTAAGCATCGGCCAGGGACATACACCGCTGGCGAACACTCCAGAGAGCGAAACAGAGTGTAGAAAAAAGCGTTCGCTTTGTCCTAACCCTGTGACCCAGTGTAGGGAGCCTCAGATACCGGTTCAACTGATTTCGGCCCCGAATCCAGCCGTTCGGCCAAAGCCTGTTCAATGGTGGTTTGCAACAGATTGATTCTCTGCTGCATTTGCTCCTGTTCCCGACGCTGCCCCTGTTCCACCTGAAGTAATTCATGGGTGAGGTTGAGGGCGGCCATCACCGCGAGCTGCTCCAGGTTGCCCAGTCCGGTTCGCCGCTTCAGCTGCTCCATGCGCCGGTTCAGGTCCGCGGCCACCAGCTGCAACTGGTGATTCTGGTCGGGTGGGCAGGCCACGGTAAAGCTTTTTCCCAGCACATGAATGTCGATAGTGTCTTTGCTCATCTTGGCACCGTGTGAAGTCTGTTTAACGCCCGGGAGGGCAGGGGTCGCTTTCTGGAGCGTACCGCGGCGCCATGATAGCATGGCTGCGACTCTTAACCTCGGAACTTCTTGCCATGAAAAGCAACACGCCCTTACTGCTCAACAAGCTACAAACTGCTCTGGACAAAGAGGAAATCGCCGTCCTGCCGGCAGAGGTCCATGGTGTCCTGACCGGCCTGGTCTGTGGTGGCGTGTCGATGGAGAACAATGCCTGGCTCAAGCCCTTCCTGGAGCTCACCAACGATGGTCAGCCGATGTCGGAGTCGCTGACCGCCACTGTCCGCGAAGTCTATAAAGACGTCATCAACTCCCTGGTCGATCCTGAGCTGACCTTCATGCCGCTGCTGGCGGATGAGGATGATCCGCTGGCGGATCGCCTGGAGGCGTTCATCAACTGGACCCAGAGCTTCCTCACCGGTCTGGCCTATATCCAGCCGGCGCTGGACAAGGCCTCGGCGGATGTGCAGGAGTTGATCCAGGATTTGACCGAGTTCACCCTGGTTGAATTGGAGGTGGAGGAGAGCGAGGAGCATGAGGAGGGTTTCGACGCCCTGATCCAGCATGCCCGCATCGCCGCCTGGGAGTGTTTGCGCGAGTTCCGGGGTCTGCAGGACGAAGACAGCGCACCTAAGACGCTGCACTAAGAACGAGAACAGAAAAACAAGGAGTAGCATCATGGATATTTACGCCCAACACCGTCGTCGCCTTATGGATCAATTGCCTGAGGGGGCGGTCGCCCTGATCTACGCCGGGGCGGAGTGCACCCGCTCCAACGACACCGAGTACCGTTTCCGCCAGGACAGTGATTTTTTCTACCTGACTGGCTTCAATGAGCCCGACGCGGTACTGATACTGCGTCCGGGACAGGTGCCGGAGACGGCGATCTTCGTTCGTCCCAAAGATCCCCTGATGGAGACCTGGCACGGTCGCCGTCTGGGGGCCGAGGCCGCCCCGAAAGCCCTGCGCGTGGAGGAGGCCTACCCGCTGTCGGCGCTGGATGAGGTACTGCCCCGGCTGGTCAGCGGTGCCCAGGTGCTCGCTTACCGTCCGGGCCAGAGCGAGCGTGAAGACAGCCTGGTGTCCAAACTGCTGCAGCAGCTGCGTAACGGTCTGCGCCAGGGGCTGAATGCGCCGGTGAGCATGCAGGATCTGCGTCTGCCCCTGCACGAGATGCGTCTGCACAAGAGCGATGCGGAGTTGGCTATCATGGCCCGCGCCGGTGAGATCAGTGCCCGAGCCCACTGCCGGGCGATGCGCGCGGCCCGCCCCGGTGCGTTTGAATACCAGCTGGAGGCGGAGATCGCCCACGAATGCGCCATGGCCGGAGCGGTGGATATGGCCTACGGCACCATCGTCGGTGGCGGCGACAACGCCTGCATCCTTCACTACACCGAGAACCGTGACCCGCTCAAAGCCGGTGACCTGGTGCTGATCGACGCCGGTTGTGAACTGGAGGGCTACGCCGCCGACATCACCCGCACCTTCCCGGTCAGCGGCCGATTCAGCCCTGAGCAGAAGGCGCTGTACGAGCTGGTGCTGGAGGCGGAGAAGAGCGCCATCGCCATGCTGGCCCCGGGGGTTTCCATCAAGGACGCCAATGACAAGGTGCTGCAGATCCTGGTCTCCGGACTGGTACGCCTTGGGATCCTCGAGGGTGAGGTGGACGCCCTGATCGCCGAGCAGGCCTACAAACCTTTCTTTATGCATGGCCTGGGCCACTGGCTGGGGCTGGATGTGCACGATGTGGGGGATTACCACCATGCCGATCGCCGTCGTCCCCTGGCCCCGGGTATGGTGCTGACCATCGAGCCGGGCCTCTACATCGCACCGGATGCCGACGTTGATGCCAAGTGGCGGGGGATCGGGATCCGTATCGAGGACAACGTGGTGATCACCGCTGAGGGGCACCGGGTGCTGACCGACGGGGTGCCCAAGGAGATCGCGGATATCGAGGCCCTAATGGCCGGGGATCGCGAGGCGGCATGAGTCAGCGTTTCGATATCGCCATCGTCGGTGGTGCCATGGCCGGTGCCACCCTGGCGCTGGCGCTGTCGGCCCAGCGTCGCCCGGATGGCGGCCGCTGGCGCATCGCCCTGATCGAGTCACAGCCTCCCGGTAACGGGGATCACCCCGGCTTCGACAGCCGCGCTATTGCCCTGGCGCAAGGCTCGGTTCGGCGACTGGCCCAACTGGGGCTCTGGCCGGCACTGGCGGCCCACGCCGCTCCCATCGAATCGATCCAGGTCTCGGACCGGGGCCACTTTGGTGGCCTCACCCTCGATGCGTCCGAGTACCAGGTGGATGCCCTTGGGCAGGTGGTGGAGCTGGAGCGGGTCGGGCCGGTGCTGTGGCAGCGGCTGGCGCAGAGTTCGGTGCACTGCTTCTGTCCGGACCGGGTCGCCACCCAAGATCAGCAGTCCGACCACGTGGCGCTGACCCTGGACTCCGGTGTCGTCATTAAGGCGGCACTGGTGGTGGGGGCCGACGGAACCCAATCCGCTGTCCGCCGGGCAGTGGGTATACCGATGTCGCGGCAGGATTATGACCAGACGGCGGTGATCGCCAACATTCAGACCGAACAACACGGCACGGTGGCCTTCGAACGCTTCACCCCGGAGGGGCCTTTGGCGCTCCTGCCGATGTGCGAGGGGCGATATTCACTGGTGTGGGTGCAATCACCCGCAGAGGCAGAGCGTCGGCTCCAGCTCGATGAGGCGGCGTTTGCCACCGAACTTCAGCAGGCCTTTGGCTACCGCTTGGGGCACATTGAGCGGGTGGGGCAGCGCGCGCACTACCCGCTGGCGCTGTGCCAGGCCGAGTCGGTGCGTCACCATCGCTGCGTGCTGGTGGGGAACGCGGCGCAGACTCTGCATCCCATTGCCGGACAGGGCTTCAATCTGGGCCTGCGGGATGTGGATACCCTGGCGGCCCTGCTGTCGCAGGCGCTGCAGGAGGGGGCCGATCCCGGCGCCTTCGTCCTGCTTCAGGCCTATGAGCAAGCGCGCGAAGCGGACCGAGGTCGGACGATGAACGGCACCGACGCTCTGGTGCGCCTCTTCTCCAACGCGTCACGGATGATGGCCCTGGGTCGCAACAGCGGCCTGCTGGCGATGAACCTGTTGCCTGGCCTGAAGCACGCGCTGGCCCATCAGGCGATGGGCTGGCGCGACTGAGGGGGTTGCCCTTCCCAGTTCCTAATTAACACCTTAATCGCCCGGCAGCCGGGCCCGGAGTCACCGGGTCTTGCGGGCAGGAAGAACAGAGATGATCCAAACCCACTCTTTTGATATCGCCGTTGTTGGCGGTGGTATGGTCGGCATGGCCACCGCCCTGGGACTGGCCGAAGCCGGCTACCAGGTGGCGGTGATCGAGCGGGCCGAGCCGCAACCGGTGAGCGGGGATCCCCGCCTGCGGGTCAGCGCCATCAACCGTGCCAGTCAGCGCTGGCTTGAGTCACTCGGGGTCTGGGCCCGGCTGGATCCGGCCCGACTCTCCCCCTACGACGCCATGGCGGTGTGGGACAAGGACAGCATCGGCAAGATTGGCTTCGATGCCGACTCGCTGCAGGAGCCGGATCTGGGCCATATCGTCGAAAATGACGCCCTGGCCTACGCCCTCTGGCAGCAGAGTCTTGGGCAGGAGCGGATCCGTCGCTTTATCGGCACCCCGGAGCGTTGGGCCCAGGGGGAGCGGGAAGCCTGGCTGACCCTGGACAGCGGCGATATGATCACCGCCCGACTGCTGCTGGCCGCGGACGGAGCCAATTCCTGGCTGCGTCAGCAGGCGCAGATCCCCCTCACTTTCCGTGACTATGGCCATCATGCCCTGGTGGCAACCATCGAATGTCAGCAACCGCACCAGCGTATTGCCCGCCAGGTGTTCCTGCCGGATGGCCCCTTGGCGCTGCTGCCGCTGGCGGATCCCCACCGCTGCTCCATCGTCTGGTCACAAGCGCCGGATCAGGCGGCTGAACGGGCTCAAATGGCTCCGGACGCCTTTGGGCAGGCGCTGACGGTGGCCAGTGACGCGCGGCTCGGTGCCCTCTCACTGGTTTCGGAGCGAGCGATGTTCCCCTTGACCATGCGTTACGCTCAGGACTTTGTCCGGCCGCGCCTGGCGCTGCTGGGGGATGCGGCTCACACCATCCATCCGCTGGCGGGGCAGGGGGTGAACCTGGGACTGGGGGACGGCCTCAAGCTGGTGGAGACGCTCTCGGCGGTGCGCGGCAGCGATTGGGATATCGGCGATGAGCGGCTGTTGCAGCGCTATGGCCGCGCCCGCAAGGCAGCCGCTCAGGAGATGCTGGCGGCGATGGAGGGGCTGCGTTGGCTCTTTGCCGGCTCGCACCCGCTGAAGAAGGGGTTGCGGGACCTGGGTCTTAACTTGGTCGACCGGGCGGGGCCAGTGAAAAACCAGCTGCTTAAAAAGGCCCTGGGCCTCGACGCTCGCTAAGCGGCGCCTTTGTCATCCGGGCCGCTTCAACGGCCCGGCTTTTCTCCCTCAATCCCTAAGCCCTATTGCTCGACCCGTGCTCGACGCACCCTCTTATATCCCTCCCTAGTTCCCATTTCCCAGTTCTTGAGTTCCCCTTTTGGCATACGGAGATGCACACCTAAGACGCTGCTCCCCGCGACCGGTACGCCCCCAATTTTCCCTTCCATCAGCTTCCATCGGCGCCGTCGTGGCAAATCTGGTAGACAGGGAAGCCTCCGGGCTGTGATCTCGGTGGTATACATGGAGAGTGTGACCGGTATAATGCGGCGCAATTGCACGATGTGAGCCGCGTCCCAACTCGCTGGCGGGTTGTGATCGTTGCTGCTTTGACCTCTCTAGGGATTTGATATGGCAAGCAAGACAGTTCTGTTTGAAAAACATCAGGAAGCCGGTGCCAAACTGGTTGATTTTCACGGCTGGGAGATGCCCCTGCACTACGGCTCACAGGTGGAGGAACACCACCAGGTGCGCCAGGACGCAGGCATGTTCGATGTCTCTCACATGACCGTGGTGGATGTGGAGGGCGCGCAAGCCCAACCCTTCCTGCGCCGCTTGCTGGCCAACGACGTGGCTAAGCTGACCCTGCCGGGCAAGGCCCTCTACGGTGGGATGCTCAACGAACAGGGTGGGGTGATCGACGACCTCATTACCTACTACCTTTCCGATACTGCCTACCGCCTGGTGGTCAACTCTGCGACCCGGGTGAAAGACCTCGAATGGATGGGGCGTCAGGCCGCCGGCTTCGACGTAACCCTGACCGAGCGCCCGGAGCTGGCGATGATCGCGGTCCAGGGCCCCAACGCCAAGACCAAGGCCGCGCAGGTCTTCACCGCCGAGCAAAATACCGCTGTCGAGGGGATGAAGCCCTTCTTTGGTGTGCAGGCGGGGGATCTCTTTATCGCCACCACCGGCTACACCGGCGAAGCCGGCTACGAAATCGTGGTGCCGCAGGAGCAGGCACCGGCCCTGTGGCAAGCCCTGCTGGAGGCGGGCGTAAAGCCGGCTGGCCTCGGCGCCCGGGACACCCTGCGCCTGGAAGCGGGCATGAATCTTTATGGCCAGGACATGGATGAGTCCGTTAATCCGCTGGCGGCCAACATGGGCTGGACCATCGCCTGGGAGCCGAGCGATCGCGATTTCATCGGCCGCGAGGCCTTGGCGCAGATCAAGGCCGAGGGCACCGATAAGCTGGTGGGCCTGGTGATGACTGATAAAGGGGTGCTGCGTGCCGGCCTGTCGGTGTTCTTTACCGATGCCGAGGGCAACGAGCAGCAGGGGGTGATCACCTCCGGCACCTTCTCACCGACCCTGGGTCATGCCATTGCCATGGCGCGGGTACCTAAAGGGATCGGTGAACAAGCAGAAGTGGAATTACGTAAGAAGCGCGTGGCGGTACAGGTCGTGAAGCCCTGTTTCGTCCGCAACGGCCAGAAAGCCTTCTAATTAAGGGGTAGCAAGTTATGAGCAACATTCCATCCGAACTGAAATTCGCCTCGACCCACGAGTGGGTTCGCCCTGAAGGCGACGGCGTTTACACCATCGGGATCTCCGCCCACGCCCAGGAGCTGCTGGGTGACATGGTGTTTGTTGAGCTGCCCGAGGTGGGTGACACCGTGAACGCCGGTGACGACTGCGCCGTGGCGGAGTCCGTCAAGGCAGCGTCCGATGTCTACGCCCCGCTGACCGGTGAGGTGGTGGCCGTCAACGAGGAGCTGGAAGACTCCCCGGAGCTGGTTAACAGCAACCCCTTCGACGATGGCTGGTTCTTCAAGGTGAAGATCAGCGACGAATCGGAGCTGGATAACCTGCTGGATGCCGACGCCTACCTCGCGAGCATCGAAGACGAGTAAGTTTGCTGCCCTGGCAAAGCCCCATTTTTCATGGGGCTTTGTGCTTTTATCAGTGGCGGGTACCGCCGCCGTTGTGCCTGTAAGAGTGAGATGTGATGAACACGTTGCATGCCCTGCTAAACCAAGATGAATTTTTGTCTCGCCACATCGGTCCGGACGAGGCCGAGCGCAAAGCGATGTTGCACGCCATTGGCGCCGACAGCCTGGAAGACCTGATCAACCAGATCGTGCCCGAAGCGATCCGCAGTGCCGAGCCCCTGGGGCTGGCGGCCCCGATGTCCGAGGTGGACGCCCTGGCCAAACTGCGCGCCCTGGCTGACCAGAACGAGGTGCGCAAGAGCTACATCGGCATGGGGTACTACCCCACCCATGTGCCCCATGTGATCCTGCGTAACGTGCTGGAGAACCCCGGCTGGTACACCGCCTACACCCCCTACCAGCCGGAGATCGCCCAGGGCCGCCTGGAGGCGATCCTCAACTTCCAGCAGATGACCATGGACCTCACCGGTCTGGACTTGGCCTCCGCCTCCCTGCTGGATGAAGCGACCGCCGCCGCTGAAGCGATGGCGCTGGCGAAGCGGATGTCCAAGAACAAGAAGTCCGAGCTGTTCTACGTGGCCGATGACGTCTTCCCCCAGACCCTGGATGTGGTGAAGACCCGCGCCGAGCAGTTGGGTCTCGAGGTGCTGGTGGGCCCCGCCAAAGAAGCAGCCGATCACGACATTTTCGGCGCCCTGCTGCAGTACCCGAACCAGTTGGGCTCCGTCGAGGATTACCAGACCCTCGCCGAGGCGATCCACGCCAAAAAGGCCCTGGTCTGCGTGGCCTCCGACCTGTTGGCCCTGGTGAAGCTGCAAGCTCCGGCCCAGTGGGGGGCGGACGTGGTGTTTGGTTCCGCCCAGCGCTTCGGCGTACCCATGGGCTACGGTGGCCCCCACGCCGCCTTCTTCGCGACCCGCGACGCCTTCAAGCGCTCCATGCCCGGCCGTATCATCGGCGTCTCCAAGGACACCCGGGGCAAGCCGGCACTGCGGATGGCGATGCAGACCCGTGAACAGCATATTCGCCGTGAGAAAGCCAACTCCAACATCTGTACCGCCCAGGTGCTGCTGGCCAACATGGCCTCCTTCTTTGCCGTTTACCACGGCCCTGAGGGACTCAAGCGTATCGCCGAGCGCACCCATCGACTCACCTCCATCCTGGCCGCCGGCCTGATGCAGCGTGGGGTGGCAACGGTGAACTCCAGCTGGTTCGATACCCTCACCCTGCAGGTGTCGGATCGAGACGCCATCCTGGCCCGGGCCGATGCTGCCGGCATCAACCTGCGCACCGATCTGGCGGAGACCCTGGGTGTCAGCCTGGACGAGACCACCCGTCCGGAGGACGTGGCCCTGCTGTGGAACGTGCTGCTCGGCGAGGGGCATGGCCTTACCGTGGATGCGGTGGATGAGATGGTGGATACCATCCTGGATCCCAAGCTGGTGCGCAGCACCCCTATCCTGACCCATGAGGTGTTCAACCGCCATCATTCGGAAACCGAGATGATGCGCTACCTGCGCAAGCTGCAGGGTAAGGACCTGGCGCTGGATCACTCCATGATCTCCCTGGGCTCCTGCACCATGAAGCTTAATGCCGCGGCGGAGATGATCCCGGTAAGCTGGCCGGAGTTTGCCAACCTGCACCCCTTCTGCCCCCAGGAGCAGGCCAAGGGCTATCGGGCCCTGGTGAAGACCCTGTCTGACTACCTGCTGGAGATCACCGGCTACGATGCCCTCTGCATGCAGCCCAACTCCGGTGCCCAGGGCGAGTACGCCGGCCTGGTGGCGATCAAGAAGTACCAGGAGAGCATCGGTCAGGGCCATCGTGACATCTGCCTGATCCCTTCTTCCGCCCACGGCACCAACCCGGCTTCCGCCATGCTGGCCAGCCTCAAGGTGGTGGTGGTGGCATCCAACCGTGACGGCACCGTGGACATGGACGACCTGCGCGCCAAGGCCGAAGAGCACAGCGAACGGCTCTCCTGCATCATGGTGACCTATCCCTCCACCCACGGGGTGTACGAGGAGCAGATCGGCACCATCTGCGATCTCATTCATGAGCATGGCGGCCAGGTCTACATGGATGGCGCCAACATGAATGCCCAGGTAGGGATCACTTCGCCGGGCCTGATCGGCTCCGATGTCTCGCACCTCAACCTGCACAAGACCTTCGCCATCCCCCACGGTGGTGGCGGCCCAGGCATGGGCCCCATCGGCGTCAAGGCGCACCTGGCACCCTTCATGGCGGGTCATGCGGTGGTCAAGACCGGTGACGAGCATCAGAATAACGGTGCCGTCTCTGCGGCCCAGTACGGCAGCGCCTCCATCCTGCCCATCAGCTGGATGTACATCGTGATGCTGGGGGCCCGTGGCCTCACCGAGTCCACCCAGGTGGCGATGCTCAATGCCAACTACCTGGCCACCGAGCTGGGCAAGCACTATCCGATCCTCTACACCGGCCGTAACGATCGCATCGCCCACGAGTGCATCATCGATCTGCGTCCCATTAAGGAGGAGACCGGGGTCACCGAGATGGACGTGGCCAAGCGCCTGATGGACTACGGCTTCCACGCTCCCACCATGAGCTTCCCGGTGGCCGGCACCCTGATGATCGAGCCGACGGAGTCCGAGGCCAAAGGGGAGTTGGATCGCTTTATCCACGCCATGATCAATATCCGTGAGGAGATCGCCATGGTTGGGCGGGGCGAGTGGCCAGCGGATAACAACCCGCTGTGCAATGCCCCCCACACCCTGGATGACATCGTGGATCCCGCTTTCGACAGCCGCCCTTACGGCCGTGAGCAGGCGGCGTTCCCGGTGGCGGAGCTGCGGGACAACAAGTTCTGGCCGACGGTGAATCGCATCGATGATGTGTACGGCGACCGTAACCTCTTCTGTGCCTGTGTCCCCATGGACGCCTACCAGGATTGATGGTTTGAGCCGATGAGAGTCCCCCGTCCCAGCAGGGCCGGGGGATTTTTTTCGTTCAGAAGGTTTTGGCGCTTCGACGGACTCGTCCCATGGATGACGCCTGTGCTGGCTAAACCCTGCGTGTTTATCCCCGGATAGGCTAATCAGAACTGGTTCGTCAGTCAGGCCAACGCCAGATGGGCATGGCCTGACCAACGGCGTGTTGAGACCCAGATAAAGACAAAAAGCGAGCCCCCTTTGGGGCTCGCTTTTTTACGTTGACGGCGGTACAAAAAAAGGGCGCGACCCCGTTGGGGGTCAGGCGGTTTCCATGGCGGAGGCCTCGCAGGGGTCGATATGGATTAACACTTCGCGGATATCCGGCCCCTCGGCAAGCAAGCAGGATTCCACCGCCTCGGCGATATCATGGCCCTGGCGAACGCTCAGGTGGCCGTTGACGGTCAGGTGCATATCCACCAGCAGGCCCCCGTGGTAGCGGGTGCGCAGGCGGTGGATATCCTGAACCCCCTTGATGCTGTGGGCCAGGCGTTTGATCTCCCGTGTCACCTCGGGATCGGCGCCGCGCTCGAGAAACTCGTTCAGCGCCGGCAGGCAGATCTTCAGGCCGGCGTGGAAGATGAACAGGGCGATGATCACCGCGCCCACCAGGTCGATCCAGATCAACTGGGGCATCAGCATGGCGCCGATCACGGCGATGGCCGCGGGCAGTGAGCTGAAGGCATCGCTGCGGTGATGCCAGGCGTTGGCGATCACCGCTTTGGAGTTGAGTCGCCGCCCCTCCTTTAGGGTCCAGCGAAACAGAGCCTCCTTGATGATGATGGAGGCCAGCGCCGCCGCCAGGGCGATGAGGCCGGTATCCCGGACGGCCTGGTTGCGCCAGGCCTCCACAGCATCCCAGGCGATACCGACCCCGGCGAGGATCATCATCAGGCCGATAAAGAGGGTAACTGCGGTTTCAAAGCGATGATGGCCATAGGGGTGATCATCATCCGCTGGCGCGGACCAGATGTTAACGCCAACCAGCACCGCGATATCACTAATCAGATCCGACAGACTGTGGATCCCATCTGCCACCACGGCACGGCTGTGGCCGAGGGTGCCGGCGAGGATCTTCACCAGGGCCAGGATGGCATTAAGGACAAAGCCGATGGCGGTGACGCGTTGGACGCCCCGTTTGAGCTCCTGGGCTGACATGGATTCTCCTTGTGATGGATGCGAGCGGATAGGGCCCCAGAGATAGGTGACGAGCACCGGGTGGCCCATTGACACTGACATCGATAACAGTTGGCAACGTAGGGGGTTAGGGCGGGATTATACGTGGCTCAGGGATGGAGAAAAGGTGCAATCGACGGGGCTGTGATGACGGTGGGTAAGGAGTGAGAATGGCTACGATTAGGATCCCGGTTACGGCGCCCGGATCGTCTCCCAAACGGAGGATCTGACGGCGAAACTTGCACCGAACCGGAGGCTGGCATACTCTCCAGCCAATTCACCGGTCATTCGACCCGTTTTCAGGAAGCCATTATGTCCATTATCACCGTGCCCAACGTTTTCACTATCGAGCCCAAGCGTCACCACAAGGCTCGTCACCTGAAGAAGTTTGCCATCGGCCCCTTCGCCGAGACCTGTGTGGAGCTGCGCTTCGAAGCCCCCATCGAGCAGTTCGACGCCCTGGATGATGCCCTCACCGAGCTGCAAAACGAGCATGGCTGGGATCTGTTCATCGCCTACTTCAACAACCGTTACCACGTGGCGGTAAACTTCTTTACCGGCCAGGAAGACCAGGATGAGGTGATCGCCAAGATCAAAGCGGTAGTGGTCCAGGGTTTGGGCAGTGAGCCGACGTTCACCGTGCTGGCGGGCGATGCCAACTACGGCGACTGGGATGCCAGCTACGGCGAGTAACGCCATCGCTCTCCCTTTCAGCAGCCCGCCTCTTTGGCGGGCTGTTTGCGTTTTAAGAGAGATATTTTCTGAAAAAAACGCCTAAATCTGCGTCAGTGCAAGATGGATTAGAGCTTCCGTTTATCCGATCAAGCTCGGTGAGTTGTGTTTCCATCCTCTCGAGTCGCTGGGTCGGAGTCGCAGTCGGCGGTGTCTTGTGCCGTTGGTCAGAGCCGCTATCACCCTCAAGGCCGCTGACCTGCCTCGCGGTGGCAGAGATCTTGAGGGTGATCTGGACGGGAGACGGGTGACACTGGCGGATTAAGACGCTCCAGGGGCGGCCTTGGAGATCTCCACCGAGGGGGGACGTTGCTCGACCCAGTCTAGGAAGGTCCTGGCTACCGGTGAGAGGGGTTTGCCCTTGTGGTGGGCCATGGTCCATTGCGAGAAGATGGGCAGTCCCTCCACCGCCAGTATTGCCAGCCCCGCGTCACCGCCGAAGGCCAGGGTATGGCGGGAGAGGATGGAGACCCCGAGGCCGGACATCACCGAGTGGCGGATCGCCTCGTTACTTTCGACCGTCATCCGGACGTTCAGTTTGATCCCCCGCTGACGGAGGAAGCGCTCCATGGCGTAACGGGTGCCGGAGCCGGGTTCGCGGATCAGGAAGGGGGCGGTGGCGAACTCCTCCAGCGGGATGTGTTGTCGCTTGGCCCAGGGGTGTTCCGCCGATGCGATCGCCACCAGCGGGTTATCGAGGAAGGGGTGCAGCGTCAGGGGCGCATCCAGGGGAGGGTGGCTAAACACGTAGAGATCATCCCGGCCCTCGCTCAGTCGATCGATCACCTGCTGACGGTTGCCCACTTTAAAGTCGATCTCGATCTGGGGGTAACGCTCACAAAAATCCCCGAGCAGGTGGGGAATGAAGTACTTGGCCGTGGTGACCACTCCCAAGCGCAGGGTGCCCTGCTTTAAGCCTTGAAGATCGGCCATGTCCATCTGCAGCCGCTCGAGGCTTTCAATTACTTCCCGCGCAGTGTGCAGGGTCCGCTCTCCGGCGTCGGTCAGTTGCAGGCGCCGGCCGATCTGGTGGAACAGCGGTAAGCCCACTTGATCGGCGAGTTTCTTCAGCTGCATCGAGACAGTGGGCTGGGTCAGGTGCAGCTGCTCGGCGGCACCACTGACCGAGCCGCTCTCCTGAAGGGCCATCAGGATCTCCAGTTGACGCAGGGTGGGTCTGATCCCCATCGCGACTCCTCTACTGTTTGTCGATAGATAGATATATAGATGTTTGTCTATATAAAAATATTGAAACATCAATTTAACTCTATCGCAATCTGGATGCACACTTCCGTCGTCTATCAAAAAGAGGAAACCAAGATGAAATCCCCCCGCATCATCTTTGAGTTCACCGTCGCACTGCTGGTGCTTGGCACCGGTACTGCATTTGCCCTGTCGGGCTTCGTCGGCTGGGGGCTGACCGCTACCGGCGCCCTGTTGCTCTGTGCCAGCGGCCTGTCCTGGATGCAGTCACTGAACCAGTCCCCCTCGACCGTGGTCCAGAAGAGGTAAGTGATGGGCCTGGATATCGTCGTTGCCTTTTTCCTGCTCGGTGCGGTGGCCCAGTGCCTACGGGCGCCGCTCTCCCTGCCCGATGGGCTTTACCAAACCCTGACCATACTGTTGCTGCTGGCCATCGGTCTCAAGGGCGGCATCGCCCTGTCGGAGCACCTTACCCCCACCCTCTTACTGCAGAGCGCCGCGGTACTGGCTTTGGGTATCGTCCTGCCCCTGTTGGCCTTTCCCCTGCTCAGCTTTGTGGGTCAGCTGCCGAGAATCAACGCCGCCACCATTGCCGCGCACTATGGCTCTGTCAGCGTGGCAACCTATGCCGTTGGCGTGGCCTTTCTCGAGAGCCGTCAGATCCCCTACGAACCCTACTTCCCACTTTTCGTGGCGGTGCTTGAAGCCCCAGCGATTGCCGTGGGACTTTGGCTGGCCCGTCAGCGCAAAAAGGGTCAGGGCCATGGTCAACTGGTGCGCGAGGTTTTGCTCAACCAGGGGATGGTATTGCTGCTCGGAGGGTTATTGATCGGCTGGCTGATGAGTGATCAGACCGGGCGCATCATGCCGCTGTTTGGTGACCTGTTCCATGGTGTGCTGGCGCTGTTCCTGCTGGCGATGGGACAGAAGGCGGCCCAGCGCTGGGGCGAGTTGGGCAAAGACGCCTCTTTCCTGGCCAGCTTCGGGGTGGCGATGCCGCTGATTGGTGCGGCTCTTGGTGCGGCCTTGGCCCTGCTGCTGGGGCTAAGCGCCGGCGGGGCAACGCTGCTGGCGGTGCTGGGGGGCAGCGCGTCCTACATTGCTGTACCCGCGGCGTTCTCGGTGGCACTGCCCAAGGCAGACCTTGGCCCGGCGATCACCGCGTCGCTGGGGATCACCTTTCCCTTCAACGTGCTGGTGGGGATCCCCCTCTACAGCGCGCTCATTATGACCTTTTTCCCGATTGCGTAAGGAGTAGTTATGTCGCATTGCCAAGTCAGCATCATCATGGGATCTCAGTCCGACTGGCCGACCATGGAGGGGGCGCTCAAACCCCTGGAGGCATTGGGAGTGGAATATGAAACCAAGGTGGTGTCTGCCCACCGGACCCCTGACCGCCTCTACGAGTTCTGCCAGCAGGCCCATAACCGCGGCATCAAGGTGATCATTGCCGGTGCGGGCGGCTCCGCCCACCTGGCGGGGATGGTGGCCGCCATGACCCACTTGCCGGTGATTGCGGTGCCGGTCAGCAGCCGGGATCTCAAGGGGATGGACAGCCTGATGTCGATGGTTCAGATGCCGCGGGGCGTGGCGGTGGCCTGCCAGGGGATCGGTAACAGCTTCAATGCCGGCCTGATGGCGGCACAGATGCTGGCCCTGGGGGATCCGGCCCTGACCGAGCGGTTGATCGATTGGCGTGTCAGTCAGACCGAGTCGGTGGCCGAGGAGGTGGTGCGATGAAGGTCGCCATCATCGGCTGCGGCCAGCTGGCCAGGATGCTGGCGCTGGCGGGGATCCCGCGGGGGCTGCAGTTCTGTTTTGTTGCCCTGCCTGGTGAGGATCCGGCGCCGGTGGAGGGGCTCGGTGAAGTGGTGGTTTGGTATGGCGAGGAGGCAGTCGCCCTCTACCGTCGCCTGGGCGAGCCAGATCGCTTCACGCCGGAGCGCGAGCAGTTGCCCCTAGGGCTGCTGCAGGGGCTGAACCGTTTGGCCCCGGTCTACCCGTCGCCGGAGTCGGTGGCGATCTGTCAGCACCGTCAACGGGAGAAGTCCTATATCAACGGCTTGGGACTGCCCACGGCGCCCTGGCAGTCGGTGGATGCTCAGACCCACTGGGCTACCCTGGGCACGCAGTTGGGGTGGCCGCTGTTCGTTAAGAGTTGCGAACAGGGATACGACGGCAAGAACCAGTGGCGTTTGAGCGATGAAGAGGCACCTGCGCCGCCCCTGAACGGTGAACAGGCTTACCTGGCGGAGGGCGGCATTGCCTTCGAGCGCGAGCTCTCCCTGATCGCCGTGCGCTCATCCGGTGGAGAGATGGCGTTTTATCCACTGACGGAGAATCAGCACCACCAGGGGATTCTGCGCTGCTCCCTGGCCCCGGCGTCGGCGCTACCGGAAGGGATGCAAGAGCGTGCGGAGCAGATGGCAACCCGGCTGCTGGAGGCGATGGAGTACGTAGGTGTCCTGACCCTGGAGCTGTTCGAGGTGGCCGGTGAGCTGGTGATCAACGAGCTGGCACCCCGGGTGCATAACAGTGGCCACTGGACCCAGAGCGGCAGCGCCACCTGCCAGTTTGAGAATCACCTGAGGGCGATAACGGGACTGCCCCTGGGGTCGACCCAGGCCCACAGTCCCAGCGCCATGGTGAACCTGCTTGGGGTTCACCCACCCCGGCCGGAGCTTTGCCCGAATGCCAAGGTTCATTGGTATAACAAGGCCCTGCGCGAGGGTCGTAAGCAGGGGCACCTGAACCTGACGGCGTCCGATACCCATCAGTTGCAGCAACAGGCCCAGGCTCTGCTTGAGCAGCTCTATCCCCAGGAGGCCGGGGCCGAGTGACCCTATAGGCTATGAAGTAACAAGCCCGCCAATCGGCGGGCTTGTTGTTTGAGCTTGACGTTAGCCGCCGTTGAAGCGCTCCGGCAGCCCGTGGTGGTGCACATCGCGCTGCGGGAAGGGGATGGTGATGTTGTTGTGATCGAAGGCCAGCTTCACCTGTTCGATCAGGGCAAAATGCACATCCCAGTAATCCTCAGACTTGACCCAGGGGCGAACCAGTAGGTTGACGGAGCTGTCGGCGTGGGCGCTGACGAAGATGTCTGGCTTGGGATCGGCGAGGACCCGGGGCTCCTCGGCCAGCACCTTGGCCAGCACCCCCTTGGCGATGGCGATATCGTCGCCGTAGCTGATCCCGAAGGTGAGATCGACCCGACGGGTCGGTTCGCTGAACAGGTTTTTGATGCAGCCGTTGGAGAGCAGGCCGTTGGGGATCACCACCTTTTGGTTATCCAGGGTACGAAGGATGGTATTGAAGATCTGGATTTCATGGACCCGGCCGACAAAGCCCTGGGCTTCAATGACATCGTGATACTTGAAAGGTTTGAACAGCAGGATAAGTACGCCGCCGGCGAAGTTGGACAGGCTGCCCTGCAGCGCCAGGCCGATGGCCAGACCCGCGGCGCCCAACATCGCCACCAGAGAGGCGGTTTCCACCCCGATCATGGATGCAAAGATCACCACCAGGATCAGCTTGGATCCCACGGAGATGATGCTGAGCAGAAAACGTTGCAGGGTGACATCCACCTTGGCCTTGTCCATGGATTTGTCCACCACCTTGCTCAGGCCGCGGATAAACCAGAGGCCGGCGATGAGGATGATAAACGCCAGCACCAGTTTCGGGCCATAGCTCAAGAGCATCTCCAGCGCCTTCTGCCCCAGCTGGCTAATCATGGCGATGCTCTGCTCGACGTTCTGTTCTATCGGTTCCATCTTGTCGTTTCCGTTCTACTCTGTGACTGCAATGAGTTTGGCCAGAAAATTTGGACAATGCCATTGAAAATCAGTGGGCTGCACATTTTCGAGCGCTGCGGGGTTCGCCGTACAGCGGAAAAGCGGAAGGAAAACCGGTATGGTGAACGCCGTCGCGGGAGGATCGAGTGCCTCGCGACTTCATGTTGGTCCGCATTAGGGCCACCCCGGCAGACAATGCCAAGCGCCAGGAACCTGAAATGAGTCACAGTCCCACCCTCTACGTCGATGCCGACGCATGCCCAAAGGTGATCAAGGAGATCCTCTATCGGGCGGCGGATCGCGCCCAGCTGCCACTGCTGCTGGTGGCCAATCAGGGCCTGACGGTGCCCCCGTCACCCTACATCAAAACCCTCAGGGTCAGTGCCGGCTTTGATGTGGCGGATAACGAGATTGTCCAGCGCTGCCAGGCGGGGGACCTGGTGGTCACCGCGGACATTCCGCTGGCGGCGGAGGTGGTGGCAAAGGGAGCCGTGGCGCTCAATCCCCGAGGCGAACTCTATACCGAGCACAACATTCGGGCCCGGCTGAACATTCGGGACTTCATGGATACCCTGCGCAGCAGCGGCGTGCAGACCGGGGGGCCTCCACCCCTGTCGCAGACCGAACGTCAGGCGTTTGCCAACGCCCTGGATCGCTATCTTGCCAAGGCGGTGAGGGCCTCCCGACCCTGACGCCGCGGCATACGGCATAGAGGAAAGGGCATCGAGTCGAGTTTCCGGTGCCCAGCTGTTTCCTGGAATCCAGGGCTTGGACTCTCATCGACGATCCTGTCCGGGCGTCCTATCAACAGAGGAGCGGAGCAGATCTATGGCCAAACCCAATCCCAAGGGGCCGAGCAGCTCGGTGGCGATCAGCTGTGCCCGCTGCCGTGCGCCCCTCTATCGTTATCGCAAGGGCGGCAAAGGAGCCCTGGTGAAATGTTTCAAGGCGCGGATAAGCGTGGATCATACCGAGGTACCCGGCGTTTGCCCCGGTTGTGGCGGCCAGTTTGCCCGGGAGACGTTGATCCGTGGCATGCCGGCATTCAAGATCATCGGTGGTAAGGTGCGGGTGCAGTAAATCGACAGGGTCTGAGCGTTGCCGCAGGTAAGCTTGAGCTTGGGGTGATTGCAGCTCCCCCTCTATCGATCGTGGGAGCCCGGGTGCGACAAGGTGCTGATCCAAAGAGATTGGCCCCGATCATAAGCTCCTTGTTAATGCCAATTAACAGTTTGTTACGATTGCTTAAACAGTGTCGAGTGTCACTTGTGTAACCTGCGGTTCAAACCCTTGAGGAACTTGAATCCCACTGTGAGCCGGTACTTTCTTTGCCGCCGGCCATCTACACAAGGAGTGTCTCCATGTTTCGTAACTCTGTCCTCGCCGCAGGTATCGCCCTGGCCCTGAGTGGCTGCAGCGGCGTGCCTACTGGCACCGATGCCAATACCGAAGCGGCAACCGAGGCTGCCATTACCCTTCCCGCCAGCAACCCCTTTGCTCAGATCAGCCCGCTCGATTACCACACCCCGGATTTCTCGCGCATCGAAGATCGGCACTTCAAGCCGGCATTCGAGGTCGGCATGGCTCAGCAACTGGCGGAGATCGACCAGATCGCTAACAACCCTGAGCCGGCAACGTTCGAAAATACTCTGGTCGCACTGGAAACCAGCGGGGCGCTGCTTGGCCGGGTTGCCAGCGTGTTCTACAACCTCACCAGCTCCACCAACAACGACGTTCGTCGTCAGTTGCAGGCAGAGTTAAGCCCCAAGATGTCCGAGCATCAGGACAACATCTATCTCAACGCCAAGCTATTTGATCGTGTCGATGGTCTCTACCAGCGCCGAGATGAGTTGGGGCTGGACAGCGAGTCGCTGCGCCTTTTGGAAGTGACCCACCAACAGTTCGTGCTCTCCGGCGCCAAGTTGAACCCGGAGCAGAAGCTCAAGGTTCGGGCTCTTAATAAAGCGCTGGCGGAGACCACCAATACCTTCAGTGAAAACCTGCTATCCGCCTCCGAAGCCAGTGCGGTGCGGGTGAAGGATCGGGCACGCCTGGCCGGATTGAGCGAAGGGGAGATCCAGGGGGCCGCTGCGGCAGCCAAAGCGGCGGGATACGAAGGGGAGTACCTTTTGGTGCTGACCAATACCACCCGCCAGTCGGTACTCAGCAGCCTCAAAGATCGCGCTCTGCGGGAGCAGGTGTGGAAGGCATCCGCCTACCGTGCCACCGAGGGAGAGTTTGATAACCGTCAGGTGCTGCTGAAGATTGCCAAGCTGCGGGCCGAGAAGGCGGCGCTGTTCGGCTTCAACAACTGGGCCGAATACAAGCTGCAGAGTCAGATGGCCAAAACGCCGGAGCGGGTACTGGAACTGCTGGGCAGCATGGCGCCGAAAGTGGTTGCCAATACCACCGTAGAAGCGGATGCGATCCGCGCGGTGATGGCCGCGGAAGGGACCGACTTTGAACTGCAGCCTTGGGATTGGTTCTACTACGGTGAGAAGGTGCGTCAGCAGACCTACAACCTGGACCAGGCCGAAGTGAGCCAGTATCTGGAGTTTAATCGGGTGCTGGAGGACGGCGTCTTCTACACCATGGAGCGTCTGTTCGGCATCACCTTTAAGCCCCGCCCTGACCTGCCGGTGTACCACCCGGACGTTACCGCCTACGAGATCTTTGATCACGACGGGACGCCCATGGGACTCTTCTACGCTGACTACTTCGCCCGTGATGGCAAGCGCGGTGGTGCCTGGATGAATGTCTTTGTGGGCCAGTCCAAGCTGCTGGAGCAGAAGCCGGTGATCATCAACGTGATGAACATCAACAAGGCTGCGGATGGGCAGCCCCAGCTGGTCTCCTTTGATGAGGCCACCACCATGTTCCACGAGATGGGCCACGCGGTGCACGGGTTATTCTCCGACGTGACCTACCCGAGTCTGGCCGGCACCGCGGTGTCCCGGGACTTCGTCGAGTTTCCCTCCACCTTCCAGGAGGACTGGGCCTTCCATCCTGATGTGATTGCAAACTACGCCAAGCATCATGAAACCAACGCACCCATCCCGCAGGAGTTGCTGGATAAGGTGCTGGCGGCGGCCAAGTTCAATAAGGGCTTCGATACCCTGGAGTATCTCTCCTCCGCCCTGCTGGACATGGAGTGGCACAGCATCGGCGTGGACGCACAGATCGACGACGTGGCAGCGTTTGAGCAGGCGGCCCTGGAGCGAAACGGCGTGGCGTTGGATCACACCCCGCCCCGTTACAAGTCCAGCTACTTTGCCCACATCTTTTCCAGCCCAACCGGCTACTCTGCTGGCTACTACGCCTACATGTGGAGCGAGATCCTGGCAGCGGATGCCTTTGCTCATATTCGTGAGACCGGTGGCCTGACCCGTGAGCGCGGCGATGCCTTCCGCAAGGGGATCCTTGCCGTGGGCAACAGCCAGGACCTGATGGAAACCTACAAGGGGTTCAAAGGGGCCGAGCCGACCACCGAGGCTCTGCTGATCCGCCGCGGCATCGCGCTGGAACAGTAAGTCCTTTCCCACTGAAAAAACCCGCCATCTGGCGGGTTTTTTGATGGTGTTGAACCTGGACTCAGTTTTTCTTGGGGGGCACCATGCGGTTGCGGATCAGGGATTTCGCCCCCAGCTCGAGCGGGAGAGCGCCCGTAAACAGGCGGCCCAAAGGCTGCTGCAGGCCATGCTGGGGCAGGGCTCTTTGCGAGATTGGCATAAAACCCTCGACATACTGGCCCCGGATGCGCACTTGTCCAGGTTGCAACAGCAGGGCTTCGATAAGAAAGCCTCCCTGCACCTCAAATGGTTATCAAAAGATATGAACGAACATGACAGCTACATGGCCGATTTTATGACGGTCTTTCAACCCCTGGAACGCTGGGGGCCCGGCAGTGACGCCGACAGCCTGAGGGCATTGGCTGCGGTTCCTGGCCGCCCCTCTGCGGCGCTGGATATCGGTTGTGGCAAAGGCCTGGCGACGCTGCTGCTGGCACGGGAGAGCAGGGCGCGGATCACCGCGGTGGACAATGAGGGCACGGCGCTGGAAGCGCTGGCTCTGCGGGCGGCACAGCAGGGTCTGGCTGACAGGGTAACCACCGTGTGTGCCAGCATGACAGAACTGCCCTTTGCCGACGCCAGTTTTGACCTGCTCTGGTCCGAAGGGGCGGCCTACATCATGGGCATTGAGAACGCTCTGGAGCAGTGGCGGAGGTTGCTCAAACCCGGGGGCGTGCTGGTGCTCAGCGACCTGGTGTGGCTCACCGATACGCCGACTGCCGACACCGAGGCGTTCTGGCAACGGGAGTACCCGGATATGCAGTCCGTGGCCACTCGTGTCCGGCAGATGGCGTCGGCGGACTACGAGGTGCTGTCACATTTCACCCTAAGCCAAAGGGCCTGGGAGAACTACTCTCGGCCCCTGAAGGCGCGCATCGAGGCGTTGCGTGACACCCTCCCCGGTTCGGCGGCGCTGGCGGATATCACCACCGAGGTGGACCTCTATGAGCACCACCTGGACCAGTTTGGTTACCAGATGTTCGTTCTCCGGCTCCTGCCCTGAGTGTGGAGTCGATTTTCCCTTTTCGACCCTGTTCTGCTGGATTTCCTGCCATTTCGCGGGCCGTTAGGGGGCAGCTCGCGGCTTAGTGCGGGCGACCCCATCATCGCCGGCACAGGTTCCTTTTATTGCGGAGTCGGTGGTGAGTTTTTTTCGTTTTAATGCGCTTCCCTTTGCCCTATGTTGGCACCACGGGGGCTTTCCGGTCTTGGCCGGGTGAGCCGAAAAGGAGGGGCGCCGATGCGGGCGGCCGACAAGGGAGTTTCACGGATGACCACAAGGATCATGATCACCGGGGCGGGTTCCGGCCTCGGCCGGGCCCTGGCCCGGCACTGGAAGGAACACCGCCTGTTGCTGACGGACCTGGACGGTGCTGCGGTAGCGACGGTGGCGGAGGAGATCAACAGTGAGGGTGGCAGGGCGATCGCCATGGCCGGCGACATCACCGACCGCTACACCTGGCATGCCCAGGCCCACTGGCTCGATACCCACTGGGGCGGGCTGGACTGGCTGGTGAACAACGCCGGGATCGCCACCGCCGGCGGATTCGCCACGGAATCCCTGGAGCAGTGGCGCACGGTGATGGAGGTGGACCTGCTCGGTGCGGTGCAGGGGTGCCAGGTAATGGCCCCCCTTTTGCGTAAGAGCGGTGGCGCCATCCTCAATATCGCCTCCTCTGCCGGCTTGCAGCCGATGCCGAGGATGGGAAGTTACTGTGCGGCCAAGGCTGCCCTGGTCTCCTTCTCAGAGTCTCTCAAGCTGGAGCTGTGGGATGCGGGGGTCTCGGTAAGCGTGGCCTGTCCCGCCTTCTTCAAAACTGCCCTGGGGGATCGTTTGCGCAGCTCGGATCCCGCCATGGCACCGATACTGGCCCGGTTGTTTGAGCGGGCCCCCATGACGGCGGACGAAGTGGCGGCGCAGATCGCTCACCAGTTCGAGCAGCAAGAGTTCCTGATTGTGCCCCACCCGGCGACCCGCAAGGCACTGCGCCTGAGGCGCTGGCTCCCCCTCTCCCGCTATCTCACGATGCTGGCCAGCCAGACCGCCCGACTGAGAAACGCGACCTGAACAACCCGAGGACCCTGGCGACTGCCCGGCCTTAGGCCCTGTCCACCAGAGGGTGGGTGAGGATCCGCAACAGAAAAGGAGTGACGAGTGCGAAAAAACATATTGATCACCGGGGCCAGCTCCGGACTGGGTCGGGGGATGGCACTGGAGTTTGCCGCCCGGGGACGGGACTTGGCACTGTGCGCCCGACGCACCGAACGGCTGGAGCAGCTGAAGGCTGAGATCCAGCGCGAGTACCCGCAGTGTCGGGTGTTCGTGCGGGCGTTGGATGTGAATGATCACCAGCAGGTGTTCGAGGTGTTCGAGGCTTTCCGTGAGGATCTGGGGGGGACCCTGGACCGGGTGATCGTGAACGCCGGCATGGGCAAGGGGGCCTCCATCGGTACCGGCCATTTTGAGGCCAACCGGGAAACCGCCATGACCAACTTCATTGCCGCCCTGGCCCAGTGCGAAGCGGCGATGGGGATATTCCGGCAGCAAAACGCTGGTCACCTGGTCACCATCTCTTCGGTCAGTGCGGTGCGCGGTTTTCGCCGCGCCATGACGGTGTACGCTGCGACCAAGGCGGCACTGACCACCCTGAGTGAAGGGATCCGGGCAGACGTGCTTGATACGCCGATCCGGGTGACCACAGTGCACCCGGGGTTCATCCGCACCGAGCTCAATGAGAAGGTCAAAAAGGTGCCCTTTATTGTCGATACCGAGACCGGCTGTCGAGCCATGGTCAGGGCGATCGAGCAGGAGGGCAGCAACGTCTATGTTCCCAGTTGGCCCTGGGCCTGGATGCAATACCTGCTGCGCTTGCTGCCGCTGTCGCAGGTGCGCCGATTCAGCTGATAGCCGACTTTTGAGCGGTCAGTGCGAATGGGGCTGGGGTGGGTTCAGGAAGTGATCCCGGGCCAGGTCGTAGCCCCAGTTGTAGAGCACCGAATAGACCATGCAGAACAGGGCGAAGCCGATATCCAGCAGCAGCGCCGGCCAGAAAGGCAGTTGCAGCTGCCACATCAGGAAGGGGGTGGTGATCAGTAGCAATCCCAGCTCGAAGCTGACCCCGTGCCAGATCCTCAACCTCAGCCCCCGGGCTAGGCGCTGGGCGCCATAAAGCCAGTCAAACCCCAGGTTGAACACGTAGTTCCACAGCACGGTGAGCAGCGAGACGCCGATCAGGGCCACCGATAGGGTGTCGATGGGGTGGCCGGTGATCAGGATGCTGATGGGAACGGCAAGGCTGAGAAAGCCGATCTCAAACAGAATGGCGTGAAGAATGCGCTCTAGCGGGCTCATGAGGGTGTCCTTGTTGGGGCGAATCCGGGTATGGCGAACCATTCTATTGATGATTATGATGGGAGCTAGTTAGCTACTATCAGGATTACTGATATGTTTAATGCCGAGCAGCTCAAGATGCTGGTGTTCAGTGCCGAGTTGGGCTCCTTTTCCGCTGCTGCCCGCAAACTGGGTAAGGCCCAGTCTGCGGTAAGCCAGGGGATCGCCAATCTTGAGATCGACTTGGATTGCCAACTGTTTGATCGGCGTGGTCGCAGCCCTGTGCTGACCGATGCGGGACGTCGCCTGCTGCCCTACGCCCAGGCGACTCTGGGGATGGCGGCGGGGTTGCAGCAAGCGGCCCAGGCGTTGGCGTCGGGCCACGAAGAGCAGCTGGTCCTGGCCATCGACGAGGCCCTGATGATGCCGGGAATGGAGCGGATCCTGGCGGCGTTCGCGGAGCAGTTTCCCGCCACCGAGTTGGAGCTTCAGACGGTACCCAGCCCCGATATGCGCGGTTGGATCCAGCAGGGCGCGGCGGACATCGGCCTGATGTTTGCCGATCTGGAGATGCCGCAGGAACTCTCCCTGTGCTATCTCGGCAGTGTTCCCTTCCTGGTGGTGGCGGCGGAGGAGCATCCCCTGGCGGCACTTGAGTCGGTGGACCTGGATGCCTGCCAGCGGCACCGTCAGTTGCTGGTGCGGGGATTCGACGGCGCGGGTCTGTCCCATTTCCCACCGATGTCGGCGCAGATCTGGTGGACCAACACCTTCTATTTGATGCGTACGCTGGTATTGCAGGGACTGGGTTGGGCCTACCTGCCGGAGCACCTGGCTCGCCGGGAGATCCGCCAGGGTCGGCTGGTAGTCCTACCGGTGGAGTTTGATCACCGTCCCTGGCGGGCACCGGTGGAGCGGATCATGCTAAAACACCGCGAGCCCGGGCCGGCGCTGGCCTGGCTGTCGCAAGAGTTGCAGAACCTTTTCGAGGACCGCTGATGTTAAGAGGCAGAGCGGGGGGCGTCAGGTTGATTCAGTCCCAGGCTGTGGCGATAGCGGAGTATCCCCACCCTTCCATCCTCCTTTTACCTTTGCGGAGCCCACCATGACCATCACTGATCTTTACACCTACCCGGTGAAGTCCCTGCAGGGGATCCGCCTGACCGAGGCGGAAGTGTCGGATACCGGCCTGCCCTGGGATCGTCACTGGATGGTGGTCGATGCCCGAGGCCGGTTCGTGACCCAGCGGCAACTGCCCGCCATGGCCACGCTGACCACGGCCCTGACCGACAGGGAGCTGGTGTTGAGCCAGGGCGAGGAGCGCCTGAGACTCCCGCTGAGAAGGCGCCCACTGCCATCGACGCCGGTGCAGGTGTGGGAGAGTGAACTCAGTGCCGGTGATGAGGGGGAAGCGGCCTCCCGCTGGCTGACGGCCCGCCTTGGCTTGTTCCGCGGAGCGCCCCTGAGGTTGGTGCGCTTTGGGCCGGATCAGCGACGGGCGGTAGCGCTGGATGGTGCTGAACTCGGAACCTCCCATACCCAGTTTGCAGATGGCTTTCCCTTCCTGGTGGCGGCAGGCAACTCCCTGGAACGCCTGAACGCGGCGCTTCGGTTGGCTGGGCAAGACCCTGTCCCCATGACCCGCTTTCGGGCCAATATCGTGATTGCCGGGGTGCCGTCCCCCTTCGCCGAGCTTGGCAATGCCAGGCTCACGCATCGGCAGTGCCAAATCGGCCTGTGCAAGCCCTGCGAGCGATGCCCCGTGGTCACCGTGGATCAACGCAGTGGCACACGTGCCCAGCCCAAGGAGCCGTTGCGGACCCTGAGACAGCTGGATCTGCTGGGAGATGGCCGGGCCTACTTCGGTGGCAATGGTGTCCTGCTCTCTGGGCAGGGCGGGATTATCCGCATCGGCGATCCCCTTTGCTGGTCACCGAGCGATTCCTCGGACCGGTTCGTGCGTTGAGGCAGCACTGCTGCTTTTCTCATCCTCCGCTTATGCGCTTCCGGCCGGGCGGATCAACGCCAGCTATCAACTACCCTTTCCAGATCGCGCCGAAATTAACGACGTTTCACACTTACCCTCAGCCTATGGGACGGTTATAATCCGCCGCGTTTTTCGCATCTGTAACTTTTTTTCAGGGGATGGCACATGGCGCTTTGCGATATTGGCTTTGTCGGTTTGGGAGTGATGGGTAAGAGTCTGGCCCTAAACCTCGCAGACAACGGTTACCAGGTGGCTGCGTTCGATCTGGATCAGGACAAAGTTGACGCCGCCCTGGCCCAGGATAAGTTGGAAAATAACAACGTAGCCCGTGTGCAGGGTTGTGAATCTTTCCAGGCGCTGCTGGCCAGCGTGAAAGCCCCCCGAACCCTGGTGCTCTCCGTTCCTGCCGGGGCACCGGTCGACAGTGTCTGCCGGGCGCTGATCGAAGCGGGCATCGAGCCGGATGATACCGTGGTGGATACTGGTAACTCTCTCTGGACCGATACCGTGCGGCGGGAGAAGCAGTACGCCGGCCTGTTCATGTTCTTCTCTACCGCCGTCTCCGGCGGCGAAGCGGGCGCCCGCTTCGGCCCCTCCCTGATGCCCTCCGGCGATCTCCGTGCCTGGGAACGGATCAAACCCATGTGGCAGGCAATCGCCGCCAAGGTGGATCCGGACACCGGCAAGCCGATCGAGCGGGCGGAGCCGGGTAACCCGGTCAAGGAGGGGGAGCCCTGTGCCGAGTATATCGGCCCCAACGGTGCCGGCCACTACGTCAAGATGGTGCACAACGGCATCGAGTACGCGGACATGCAGCTGATCTGCGAAGCCTACCACGTGATGCGTGAGGGGATGGCGATGTCACCCCAGGCGATCGCGGCAGTGTTCCGCCAATGGAACCAGGGTGTGCTGGACAGCTACCTGATGGAGATCAGCGCCGAGGTGCTGGAGCAGATGGATGAGGTCACCGGCCAACCCCTGGTGGATGTGATCCTGGACCGGGCCGGTCAGAAAGGCACCGGCATGTGGACCGCCATGAGTGGCCTTGAGCTGGGCAGCCCGGTACCCACTATCGCCCAGTCGGTCTTTGCCCGCTCCATGTCCGGCCTTAAGAGCGAGCGTGTCGCGGCGTCCCAACTGCTGGCCGCCCCTCAGGTTGTACCCATGAGTGACGCCGAGCGTTCCGAGCTGATTCAGCAACTGCACGATGCGCTCTACTGTTCCAAGATCTGTGCCTATGCTCAGGGCTTCCAGTTGATGCATACCGCCGCCAAGGCCAATGGCTGGACCCTGGATTTTGCGGCCATCGCCAAGATCTGGCGGGCCGGCTGCATCATCCGCGCGGTGTTCCTGCAATCGATCTCCGATGCCTACCATCGAAATGAAGATCTGGCCAACCTGCTGGTGGACGAGTTCTTTGCCGGTGAGATAGCCAGCAACCAGACCAACTGGCGTGCGGCCATTGCCCGTGCCACGGTGATGGGGATCCCCTGTGGCGGCTTCAGCTCGGCGCTGGCTTACTACGACAGCTATCGCCTCGGGACACTGCCGGCCAACCTGTTGCAGGGTCAGCGGGATTACTTCGGTGCCCACACCTTCGAGCGTACCGATGCGCCGGCCGGCGAAAAATACCATGTCCAGTGGGGAACATCGGAACGTCGACAGCTCAAGATGTAACCGTCTCTTCGCTAAAAAAGCCGCCTCCGGGCGGCTTTTTTGCGTTTCCATTAAGGGGCAGTGAGCTCGTCGGTGGAGATGCTCTCTCGGCCAACGGGTTGCTTCTGCCGCAGGCCGGTGGGTCCTGTCGGGCACTTGTGCGCGGCGGTGCAGAGGAAAGATTGGCTTGCCAGTTGGCCCATCAACAACTTTACTTGCTGAAACGCCATGACATTGTCTCAGCAGCAGTAATGGAGCAGGGTGGCTGAACAATACAAAGGAGATTGTGATGACGATGGTCATAGGGTACCTACTCTTGGGTGGGCTGGTGATGACTGCGATCGGGCTTCGGGCCCGTGTTCGGCAGGCACGGCCTCAATGGTGGCCAGAACCGGGAGGCGTCCCACCCTGGGCTCAGTGGCTGGTGATGTTGCCCCTAATGCTGGTGCTGTGGCCTCTGCTGGTTCTGGATGCGCTTGCTGCCCGTCGACAACCCGAATCCTCCATGCCGCTGACCATCTCCCCGGATGATCTGCGTCAGCCGGTATCCCAGGCCAAGCTGGAGCAGGCATTGGCAAAGCAACCGGAAGTGGAGCGGGAGGAGGTCGAGTGGCAGGCGTTTATGGCGATGAGACAACGCGGCGATGCTATCTGGTCCTTTGAGCAGCCCGCAGGGGAGAGGCCGAAAGTCCTGTACCGACACACTGCGGGGAGTGAGCCTCCGCTGAGAGGTTACGTTCTGATGCGTCGTGGCAACCCCGTTGCCCACCTCTACACGGACCTGACGCTGTTGTCGGACGCTCGAGCCGACGCTGCAATCACGCCAGCCCAAGCGGAACCTGCCCCTTCATCCGTTGAGCCGCAGGAGCCACGTCAAACCCGCAAGAGGCGGGTGCTGATACCGCAACAGAAGGAGTGACGGTTGATGCTCAGTGATGGGGGTCAAAGGGCTTTATCTCGCCGGGTTTGCGCAGCATCTTGTCCACCTCGTCCTCGTGCAGGGTTTCGGTGACGATCATCTCGCGGGCATACTCCTCTAACGCCACTGACTTATCTTTCACCTCATCCAGCAGCTGGTAGTAGAGCTGCGTCACCGCTTTTTCATGCTCCAGGCTCTCCTGGAGGATGTCGCCGATATCATGCTTCTTGGACTCCAGCAGCGGGCCGATCCCCAGTGAGGGGTGGCCGCCCAGCATGGTCACCATCTCGCCGGCACGCTGGGCATGGGCCAGGCTCTCCTGTGCGTTCCCCTTCAGCCAACTGACAATGGGGATGCGGCCATAGCCATACACCATGAGGCTGTAGTGGGTGTAGTGCACCACACCGGCGAGCTCCATCTCCATGATCTGATTCAGCAGCCGGATCACCGAACTCTTGTTGTGCTCTTTCATCTTTCCTCCGGAAGGTTTTTTGCTTCTCATAAGGTGTAGTGCACCCAGGTCCCGGTTGCCGTTTCGGCCGATGTGGATTTTATCGCCCCAGCCGAGTTGGTATTTCCAGTGAAGTGAATAAAAATATAAGCAGAACAAATTCATATGGAATGAAAATGACACCGATAGCCCGGATGTTCGTAGTATCTGTTTTGGCCCTTAGCTGGGGCCTGGCGATGGCCGAGGAGCGACCGAAAATCGGTGTCGCCCTCTCCGGCGGAGGGGCCAAAGGGGCTGCCCATATCGGTGTTCTACGGGTGCTGGAGGAGCAGCGGGTACCGGTGGACGTTATCGCCGGAACCTCCATGGGGGCCTATGTTGCGGGTCTTTACTCCCTGGGGTTAAGTGCCGATGAGATCCAGGCACGGATGGACGCGCTGGATTTCAATACCGGTTTTTCCGATGAGATCCCCCGTCGGCAGCTCAATTTCCGCGAAAAAGCACAACGTGATTACTTTCCCATCGACCCCAAGATGGGGTTCAACGAGGGGGAGTTTACCCTGCCCAAAGGGCTGCTCGAGGGGCAAACCATGTCCGTCCTGGTGCGCCGGTCGCTGGGACCCGTGCCGGAAGTGCCCGACTTCGATCAACTGCCTATTCCACTGCGAACGGTGGCGACGGATCTGGCCAGTCGCGAACCTAAGGTGTTCTCCAGCGGTAACCTGGCCATCGCCATGCAGGCCAGCATGACCGTGCCCGGTGCGCTGGCGCCGGTGGAGGTGGATGGGCGACTCCTGGTGGATGGTGGCTTGGTGAACAACCTGCCGGTGGACCAGGTCAAGGCGATGGGGGCTGACATCGTTATCGCGGTGGACATCGGTGCCCCCTTGATGGAGGAGGAGGAGCTGGACTCTGTGGTGAGCGTGTTGGGCCAGCTTTCCAGCTACCTCACCAACATCTCCCGGGATCAGCAGGTGGCCCTGCTGACGGAGAGAGACCTCCTGGTGATCCCGGACATCAACGGCGTGGGGGTCAGTGATTTCGATAAGATGCCGGAGATGGTGATCCGGGGGGAAACCGCAATGTATTCTCAGCTGGATGAGCTTGCTCCGCTGTCCCTGAGCGAAGCGGAATACCGCAAGTACCGGGAGGGAGTAAAGAGTCGGCGTCAGCAGTTCCTCCACGCCGCTCGCCCCGTGGTCGCCCTGACGTTAAACAATGACTCCTGGCTGCGGGATCGGGAGGTGCGTTCAGCACTGGGGCTGAAGCTGGGCCACCCCTTGAGCCAGGAGGAGATAGAAGAGGCGGTGACCCGGGTCTACGCCCTGAACGAGTTCGAGCGCGTTGATGCGGTGCTTAGGGAACATCCCGATGGGGATGAACTGGTGGTGACGGCGCGGGGCAAGAGTTGGGGGCCCAACCTTTTCGATGTGGGGCTTCGGTTCGAGGATAACTTCGAAGATGACCTGGATCTTGGGGTGGATGTGGCGTTCACGGCCAAGGATCTGCTCAAAAGCCGGCTGGAGTGGCGTAATGAGCTCTCCCTAGGGACGGATAAGCGTTTCAGCACCGAGCTTTACCGCACCCTGGATCCCCTGAGGCGCTACTACGCTCGGGTGCAGTACCAGTTTGAAGATCGGCGCTGGGATTTCCTCCTGGACGAGGCCTTTGCACGGATTCGGCTGGTGGAACACAGTGTCTTGGGTGGCATTGGGGTTAATCTGGGGCGCAACTGGCAGCTGGAGCTGAACTATCAGTACAGCGACGGTGATTACGCGCCGTTGCCGGAGGGCACCCAGGGCAAATATGCCCGCTTTCACGCTGGGGGGCCTCAGCTGCAACTGGGGTATGACACCCTCAATAACTCCACCTTCCCGACCCATGGCAGCAGGGTCATTCTGGCGATCGCCGGGCCGGACAGCTACTCGAAGCTGTTGCCGGCCTCCGGGCTGGAGGGGGTCGAGAATGGCAGCCTGTGGCGCTCCTATCTGGAGTGGATCGGGGCGAACCAGTGGGGGCGGCATAACCTGATTGGCAAAGCGGAGCTTCAGGGCCTGGATCAGGATGGCTTGCACCTCTCCCAGGTGACCGCTATCGGGGGCTTTTTGAACCTATCCGGCTACAACAAAGATGCCCTGGTGGGCAGCAACAAGGTGTTGCTGGGTGGGGTTTACCGCTACAACCTGCAGGGGACGCCGTTGGGGATCACCTGGCCGCTCTATGTGGGCTTTTCATTGGAGGCGGGCAACGTCTGGTATGACCGTGACAATGCCTCGCTGTCCGATCTCATCTATGCAGGCAGTGTGTTTGCCAGCACCTACACCCGCTTCGGTCCTTTGGCCGTGGGCTATGGTCATGCGGACAGCGGTGAGGGCAGCGTCTACTTCTTTTTCGGCCGCCCGTTCTAAATAACGGTTCTGAATTGTGCTTCACCCAACCTTTCGCGAAGACAACCTGGTGCAGTCGAGCCCCACGCTCTTAGTAACTAGGATCTAGGCCCTAGGCCCTAGTTACTAAGAGCCGGATCAGGCCCAGAGGCGTGTGGGCTTACCCGAAAGTGGAGCATATTTATGATCAGCTATTGAGCGACCGTCGAGTCGATAAACCGCAACGGCAGGCGCCTGCCGTTGCGCTGTAAACCTTTTACTCCTCCGCACGAACGGCATAAAAGAGGCAGTCGCTGACCGCGATCTGGGGGTGAGTGGTGATCATGAACAGCTTGCACCCCTGCGCCAGGCAGAGTCGGTCCCCATCTTGGTAGAACAGGGAGCCCGGATCCAGTTGGCCGTGGCCGTCATTGACGGTGATCGCCTTCAGGCCCAGGCTGCCGAGCCAGCCTAGGGGCTCGTCGGCGCCGAGCCAGCCGAAGTTTAAACGTTCAATGTCCGGCGGCAGGGTCAGGTCGGCCCAGTCACTGGGGCGTTCGGCGTAGTCCACCGCACATCCGGGACTGAGCTGTACCCGCAGCGGCCGCTCGAGTACCTCCAGGCGCCAATCCCCCTCGGTCACTCTGTCGATCGCTTCCGCGAGGCAGAACCGGGTGATCCCTTCGCTGGCGACCGTGATTGCCTGAGGATCAACCGCCCCACCGCATTCGATGGTCACGATAGGAAAACGGGTATTGGTGCGCTCCATCAGTGCTCCGAGCATCACCTCGGTCAGCAGCATCCTCTCGGTGAAGAGGCTGGCCAAAGCTCGATGACGCTCGTCATTGACGGTAGCGACAGCGAAGCTGGGACCACTCCCGGAGGTGTTATGCAGGTCCACTACCGCTTCCGGCTGGAGCGCGCTGATCCGCTGCCAAAGGGCGTGGGTAAGCTGCCAGGCCGGGTGCTCACTCTCGGATGCCGCCGGTGTCCCGAAACAGCGGTTCAGGTCTGGCTGGCCCGGCAGGTGACGATGGGCGAAACCCGGTTCCGCCAGTGCCGCCTGCAGATTGATTAAGCAGAAGTGGCAGGTCACCGCCGGGATCTCGCCCCGGGTCAGCCAGTGCCAGACTCCATGACTGCCGGAGGGCTCATTGCCATGCAGTAGGGTGATCACTACACGGTGGCGATTAGGGTCTTGCCCCGGTTGCGTCATCCATACTGGTCCCGGCTGCGCCTTGAGCCAGTGCCAGAGTCCCTGTTCCAGTGCAGTCCTGTCCGGCAGGGGGACGGTATGGAGCCGGTCCATCCTCATGGCTGCACCTTGGGCCACTGGGCCACCGGGCGTTCACTGGCCGCATGACGCTGGTAGCGAATGAACATCTGGCGCAGGGCTTCTTCACGACTGTGTGTCTGCTCCAATGCCGCCAGGGTGTCCAGCTGCCAACGGGCTCCGGTCTGGCCGCTGCTGAGCCGCTCGCTCAGCAGGCTGATCAAGCGTGCGATCTCCGAAGGTTCGATATCCAATTCGTTGAGCCCGTCCTGAGCCAGGATCAGGGCCTGATCCAACAGCTGGCGGATCGACTGAGGTTTGAGAGTGCCTAACTCATCCGGCCACAACACCACGGTATCCAGTCCAAACTGGGCGGCGCGATAGAAGTTGTACTCCGCCATCTCGAACGGTAAGGCATCCATTAGGCGCTCCAACCTCGGCCGCAGCGACTGGGCCAGACCGATGATCAGCGCCGCATTGGCCAGCATGTCGTCACAGCTGGGCCCGGCAGGCAGGCTTCGGATCTCAATGCGCAGGTGGCCCCCGTCCGCACTGTCATACACCGGTCGGTTCCAGCTCCAGATGGTGCCCTGGTGTAACCGCATCGCCGCCAGTTCGGGGCCATGTCCCGGGCGCTCGCTGGGCGTGATCGGCTCTGGCAGGATGGCGGGGTATAGGCTGAATCCCTGTTGGAACAGTTCGAGTGCGCTGTGGCGCAGGTAACCCTTGCCAAAGGAGACTCGAGAGGGAGGCTTCCAGCCGGTCGAGCAGAGGTTGCGACAGTCGATGGATTGCTTGAACAGGGGGATGCGGGTCTCCTGCCAGAGTCGCCGCCCCAGGAAGATGGGCGCATTCACCGCCATCGCCAGGCCGAAAGGGGTCGCGAGCTGGATGGCGTTGTACCAGCTGGCGAACTCGTTGGGGTTGACTCGCAGGTGCACCTGGAAGGAGGTGTTGGCGCCCTCGAGAGTGAGGTCATCAGCGGTCATCCGCAGGGGTTCAGTACCATTGATGTTGATCTGGAAGGGTCCCCGTCGCAGCTGAGACAGCTCCTGGGTCATTCGGTGGTAGCGGGGCTCATCGGTCATCGCTGCCAGGCCAAAATCGTCGGCCCTCAGGGTGGGAAGAATGCCGATGGCGGTGATTTCACACTCCTGCGTCCGACCCAACTGTCTCAGTTTCTCCAACTGGGTGCGCATGGTTCGGGCCAGGGTGGTAAAGGGTGCGCCGGAGAACGCAGTGTAGGGACAGTTGTACTCCAGATTGAAGCGGTTGAGCTCCGGGGTCAGGTGAGGGTCGTCGGCGGCCGCGAGGATCGCCTGGTTACAGCATTTTGGACGCTGCTTCGGGTCCGTCAGGTAGAGTTCAAGCTCCGCCCCCAGGGTGGCGGGCCCCTCTCCCCAGCCGGGTGTCTGCAGCAGTTCACCGAGGGTATCGAGATCCTGCCGTAACTGACGAGTGAAGAGGGCGACCTCCTGCTCTGTCGGGGGCGCAGCGCCAACTGATTGTCCCATAAGGTGTTCTCCATTGACCTCATGGTTCCAGCATACCCCAGTGGCGCTCAGTTACCAGTGTGGAGTCGGCTTGTGGTAAGCCGGATGGGGGCTAGCCTGCCCGCATCGCCAGGATCTCGGCCAAGTCAAAGGGGGCGGGGTAGCGGACAAAGCCGGTTTCCTGCTGGGCCACCGCATAGACGGACATACGATCCGCCAGTTCGTTGCCCTCGATGCCCGCATGCGCCTTGACGTGCTGAAGGTCCACCTCCGATTTGAGCTCTTGCCAAAGGGCGTGGAGGGTCTGGATCAAGGCCAGGTTTTGGATCGGACCGCCCGCCCGGATCCAGCCGCGCTTCTTCCAGCCGTCAGCCCACTGGCTGACGCAGTTGATGGCGTAGACCGAGTCGCAGCGAACGGCGACACTGCGTCCCGCTATCAGGTGGCTGCGGGCCAGTTTCAACGCCTCCAGCAGAGCGTTGAGTTCCGCGGTGTTGTTGGTGCCGTCGGGCTGGTAGCGTCCATACCAGAGTTCACTGGCCTGACCATTTTGGTACACCGAAACGCCGCTGCCGGCCTTGCCCGGGTTGGGATCGCAGGCGCCGTCACAGTAAATCACCACCTCCTGCTCAGGCATCGCCGCCGGCGTTTTGTTCTTGGCAGGGGTGTGGCGGGGGGCGGAGGTCTGTGGGGGGGTGGCCGCATTGCCCAGTGCCTGCTCGTGCCCCATCTTCAGCGCCGCCATCGCTTCGGCCCGGCTGGGGTAGGCTTTGTACTTGGCGCCGGCAAAGCCGCTGACGGCGGCCTGTGCTTTGGGCCATTCGGTGAAGATCCCGGTTTGTCGCCCCTTCCAGACCACGTAGAATTTTTTTGCCATTGATGAGTGCACCATGTCCGCGAGTAAGGCCCGTTAGTTGCGCATCATAAAGGCTTTCATGGCCGCTGACGATCCTGCAAGTCGATTGGTATCGTCGCCGCTGCTTTCGCTTGCCTCGCTGTCCCCGGCCACGCACACTGACGCTCAGATCAGGCACACATCACTATGGATGGACAGGGCAGCGGTAACGCTCAAGGAGAGAAGATGACACTGGTGATCGACCCCAAATTTAATGGCCCGGATGGCAGTGGCAACGGCGGGTATTGCGCCGGCCAATTTGCACAGGCGTTTGCACCAGACTCCCTGGCTGCGATCCGGGTTCGCCTCTGCAGCCCACCGCCACTGGGGCAGGCGATGACGATGACCCACGAGGAAGAGGAAGCCAGGGTCTGGCACGGCGAAACTGAGGTGGCCCGTTTGGCTCTGGCGCCACTGGCCCTGGAGTTACCCCGCCCCTGCAGTGGAGAACAGGCCGAGGAGGCGAGAGAGCGCTATCCCGGCTTTGTCCAACACGCGTTTCCGCGCTGTTATGTCTGCGGCCCGGAGCGGGCCGAGCACGATGGCTTGCGGATCTTTGCCGGAGCGGTTGAGGGAGAGCGGATGGTGGCAGCCCCGTTCGAGCCCTTTGAGGCCCTGGCGGACCCTCTGGGTTTCCTGAAGCCGGAGCAGGTATGGGCGGCATTAGATTGCCCCAGTTACTTTGCCGCCATGCTTGGGCAGACACCGACGACGGCGCTACTTGGGACTTTCACGGTGCAAAGATTTGAAGCGCGGATCCCCGCGAAGGGGCGCTACCGTATCTGCGCCTGGCCACTGGAGGGCGAGGGGCGCAAGCGGCGCGCAGGCGCCGCCCTGTTTGATCATGACGACCGCTGCCTGGCAGCTGCCGAAGCGTTATGGATCCTGCTGCCGGGCGAGTCCTGAGGCCGCACAATAGGAGTGGGGGCTCCCCCCCCTTTTCTCACCGCATTGCGCAGTGAGAAAAGGGCAGTGGATTACTAACACCACTGCCGCTCGCAGGGGATCCCATCCCCATCCCCGTCCATCTTTGTGCCGGGACAGTTGGCGAGATAGAACTTGGCTTCTGCGCAGGATCGCATCTCGCTGCAATATGTTTTACCTTCGCAGCGAAACCCCATCTCCTGGTAGGTTCGGGAGGAGGAGCGCGTTTCATCGGGCATCGCTTCTATTTTTTCCAGTGGTGCGGGGGTGGTTGGCCGGGCATCGGGCTGCTGCATCAGGGTGTAGACACACAGCGCAAGCAGGCCCGCAGCGATGGCGGTCACCGGCACACGGCGATTGGACCTTTTGTGGTTGCGGGGAGGCCGGGACTCCAACGGTTTGACGCCGACCAGTGACACTCCTCTGGCGGAGACTTTACCGCCTTGCTGCACCAGCTCGAACTCGACATAGTCACCGGCTTTTGGCCGTCGATACCCTCTCCTGAATTCAGAGATGTGCACGAAGACCTCTTTGCTATGACCCACAGTGGTGATGAAGCCGAAGCCACGGTCGTCCATCCATCGAACAATTTTTCCTTTCATTGACCATCCTTGTCTCGGTATCGCGATCTCTGTTCCCATGGGGAGGATAGGGATGAAGGTTGAGGCTGTAAATAGCGACCAAGTGGACGGGATATCTTGCCGAGGTCGGCGTCCTACACACAGAAAAGCCCGGCAACTGCCGGGCTTTTGATTGGGATTATGGAAGGGCCTGGGCTTACTTCAGGTTGGTCTTCCACTCGCCTTTGACGCGCTCCTCAAGGAAGCGGGCTTTGTTGGCCTTGTCGGCTTTGTGATCGAAGCCGACCACTTCATGGGCCTTGGCCTTGGTGGAGATGTCCGGCAGGGCGACCGGTTGCTTCACATTAAGGGCGTCCAGTACGGTCTTCAGCTCGGCCTGGGCCTGCTCACCGATCTCCTTGGCGGAGGCCAGCAGACGCAGGGCTTCGCTCGGGTTGTGCACGTAGATGGCGTGAGAAGCGATGGCGTAATCCCAGCGCCACTGAGCGTGACGGATGTGCTGAAGCGCAGTCTTCATCTGCTCTTCGGTGGCACCGGCATCCCAGGCAGCTTTGGCTTCGAAGTGGGCCCGGATGATCACCGCTTCCGCGTCGCTTTGGGCTTGTGCGATCTTCGCCTTGTTGTCCTTCAGGTCGGCTTCCATATCCGCCTTGCTGTCGTGACAGGAGGCACACACCTGCTCGAAGTTATCCATGGCGTTGCCAACGTTGTGCATGGAGAACTTGCGGCCCTCTTCGTTGGTGGTCTTCGGCATGTGACAGTCGATGCAGGTGACGTCCATCTCGGCGTGCGTGCTGATGGCCCAGGTCTCGTATTCTGGGTGTTGTGCCTTGATCATCGGCGCCTTGGAGATCCCGTGGGTCCAGTCGGCGAAACCGATGGCGTCAAAATAGGCTTCGGCGTCTTCGGCGGTCAGGCCGTTGTCCCAGGGGAACTTCACGGTGTTGTTGTTGGTGGCGTCAAAGTAGTACTCGACGTGACACTGACCACAGGTTTGCGAACCCTTCATCTTGCGGCTTTGCTCAGCAAACGGCTGATCGATCACCTCCATGGCGCGCTCGGCATAGGGCCGCGACAGTGCCAGCTTCGGAGAGGTGCTGTCATGGCAGTCGGCACAGCCGATGGAGTTATCCATCTCGTGACCCCAGCTGCCCCATTTATGCGGCATGAAGCCCTCTTCGCCTTCGGATTCGATCAGGCGAGCGACGTCCGGCGTCTTACAGGACCAGCAGGCCGCCGGCATCGGACCATCCTTGTCGCCCTGCGGATAGCCGGTGCGCAGGGTCTGGATCACGTCGGTCAGGGCAAACTGGTGGCCGCGGGCCTTATTGTAATCCTTCATGAAACCGTAGCCGGCCCAGAGAACCACCAGGTTGGGGTTCTGTTCCAGCATGTCGACCACCTGGTCGGTATTTTCACTGCTGGCCCATGAGGCGTACTGGTTGGGGTATTTCTCTTTCCAGTTTTCGTTGTTGGCGTTCACCGGTTCCGCCAGGACCAGGGCAGGGCTGGCGGCGAAAGCGGTGGCCAGGGCAATTTTTTTAATCATTATTTTGGCTCTCATCATCCTGTTTGGCTGCCGGGTACCGACAGCAGGGACCAGCGTAAGAAAAGAGGGAAATGAGATGAATCAATTCAGTTAACTTCTTTTCAATATTTTCGTGTCACCAACAGAAAGCCCGGGGAAAAATGAAGATTTTTTCCTTGTGGGGCCGGTTTGTGTGTGGTCCGTCCAGTGGGCTTTTGGCGATTTAGCTTTTAAGAGTCTGTATGGGTGCAATTTTATGGTCAGAGGCAAGGTTGGGCCCGGAACACGCCTCTGAACGGCCATAGGCGTTCTGGATAGGTCTGCAGGGGCTGATCGGCGCTTCCCCCCTTGGTAGACTGGCTCCCACTTGTAACCTGACGATAACCAACCGGTGGCCTGACATGGAACGATCTGCCCCGGCCCTGCTGTTCTGGGTCGCCCTCTTTTTTCCTTTTTTTATCGCTGCCGAGACGCTCACCATCGAGCGGATCTTTGCGGACCCCCAGCTATCGGGGCAGCCTCCCCGAGCGCTGAAGTATGCCCCTGACGGCAGCCGGGTCACCTATCTCAAGGGACGTGCAGAGGATCAGCACCGCTACGATCTCTGGGAGTTTCATGTGGGAGACAATGCGCACCGCCTGTTGGTGAACGCGGATGAGCTCCATGGCGCCGAAGAGCGGTTGTCCGAGGAAGAGAAGGCGCGGCGTGAGCGACAGCGGATCCACGGCAGCGGCATCATGGAGTACCAGTGGGCGGATAACGCCAAGGCGCTGCTGTTCCCCCTGGCGGGGGATATTTTTTACTATGACCTCGCCGGTCAGCAGGCCCGTCACCTTACCCAAAGTGAGGCGTTTGAAACCGATGTCAAACTCTCCCCCAAGGGCCACTACGTCACTTTTGTTCGGGAGCAAAACCTCTACCTGATCTCCCTGGCGACCGGTCGCGAGCGGGCGCTGACCCGGGACGGCGGTGGTACGGTGAAAAACGCCATGGCGGAATACGTGGCGCAGGAGGAGATGGGACGGATGACGGGATACTGGTGGTCACCGGATGAACGGCGTATCGCCTACCTGCAGATTGATGAAGCGCCGGTGGAGGAGGTGGTGCGATCGGAGATCTACGCCGATCGGATCGAGATGGTCACCCAGCGCTACCCCAAAGCCGGCACCGCCAACGTCAGTTTTCGGCTCGGGGTTCTGGACGTGGACTCCGGCCGCACCCGCTGGCTGGATCTGGGTGACCTGCCTGATGGCTACCTGCCCCGGGTCAAGTGGCTGGATGGTGACCATCTCACTTATCAGTGGCAGTCGCGGGATCAGCAAACCTTGGCACTGCGACTGGTCGACCTCGACACGGGCAAAAGCCGTACATTGGTGCGGGAGCGCAGCGACAGCTGGATCAACCTGAATGACGATCTGCACTTTCTTGAGCAGGACCGTGGTTTTATCTGGGCCTCCGAGCGCAGCGGCTTTAAGCATCTTTACCTGTTCGACATGAATGGCCAGCGTCGCAAAGCGCTGACCCAGGGGGAGTGGGTTGTCGATCAACTGGAAGCAGTGGATGAGTCCGAGGGCTGGGTCTATTTCAGTGGCCGGCGGGAGAGTGTGCTGGAGCGCCACCTCTACCGGGTGGCTCTGGATGGCGAAGGGGAGATCGAACGGCTGAGCCAGCGTTCAGGCATGCATGAGTTCACCTTCGCCAAAAACGCCTCGGGTTATATCGATCGCTTCAGTGCCCCGGACACACCGCCCCAGGTCTCCCTCCACAACCGGGCGGGAAAGCGGTTTGCCTGGCTGGACAGGAATCAGGTGGTGCCGGGTCATCCATTGCACCCCTACATGGCGCAATGGATTATGCCCGAGTTCGGTACCCTTGAAGCCCCCGAAGGTCATACCCTGCACTACCGCCTCTACAAGCCGGCCAACTTTAACCCCAAGGCCCGGTATCCGGCGCTGGTGTACCTTTATGGCGGGCCCGGGGTGCAGTTGGTCTCCCGCGGCTGGGACAAACCCTTCAACCAGTACCTGGCCCAGCAGGGTTACGTGGTGTTCTCTATCGACAATCGGGGTTCCAACTACCGGGGTAAAGCGTTTGAATCGGCCATCTACCAGTCTATGGGCGGGCCGGAACTGGCGGATCAGCGCACCGGTGCACGCTTCCTGGCGGACCTCCCCTTTGTAGATGGGGATCGCATCGGTGTCTTTGGGCACAGCTACGGGGGCTACCTCACCCTGATGGCGATGCTGCGTGGTGGGGATCTCTTTGCCGCCGGGGTCAGCGGGGCCCCGGTGACCGACTGGGGGCTCTACGATACCCACTACACCGAGCGTTACCTGGGCCACCCGAAGCAGAATCCCGGGGCCTATGGCCGTGCCTCGGTACTGCCCTACACCGATGGCCTGTCGAAGCCCTTGCTGGTCTACCACGGCATGGCGGACGACAACGTTCTCTTTACCCACACCACCCGGCTGATCGCCAAGTTGCAGGACGAACGCAAGCCCTTCGAGTTGATGACCTACCCCGGGAAGAAGCACAGCCTGCGGGGGGAGGATACCCGGGTGCACTGGCACCGGATGATGGCGGACTTTTTCGACCGGCATCTGAAGCCGTAGAGCGGAGGCTCCTGACCGTTTGGTTTCATGTCAGCCAATAACATTCAAGCCCGCCATCAGGCGGGCTTGAATGTTATTGGGGAGAGGCTCATGCCGTCGATGGAAATGCCTCCGGAGAGCATGTCATGGCAGGAAAATTGGATGCTGGACGCTGATAGTTGCGCCGGTGTTTGGTACCTTGTAAGCGTCGCATGGTAGCGAGTTGAAAAAGATAGGGATTTTTATGAACGTAAAAGACATTTTGGGGTTGGTGCTGCTCACGGCCCTGCTGTCAGGCTGTGGCGGTGGCGACGCTGTGGAAACAGATAAGCCCTTTCCACCGGTGGTTCAGGTCGAATCACGGGAGGTCAACGAGGGGACATGGGTGACTCTGACCGCAGAGGCATCCGACAGTGATGGCACTGTGGAACAGTATCAATGGCGGCTGCCCGATGGGGAGTCGATCCCACTGGAGGGAGTGCAAACCGCCAGTGTCAGTTTTTTTGCACCGGAGGTGACACAGGACAGCACATTGCGGTTGGAGGTCACGGTCACCGATGATTCGGGCCTTGCGTCCACGGCCACTGCCACCCTGGTGATCAAGCAGGTCGTTGAGCCGCTGGCCCTGGTCGGCCAGCTCCCGCAAGCACTGCTAAGCCAGGCTGAGGTAACACTTGACCTGGGCGAGGGGGTTGACCCCATCACCGTTCAGAGTGATGCCGAGGGCGGGTTCCGTTTCGATCTCTTGGTGGATATTCCCAAGGAAAGGGTACTGAGCCTGACGGCGAAGGGACAAGGGGAGCGATCCCACATCGAGCTGCACTCGTTGTTAACCAGTTACGCAGTTCTCAGGGAGATGGCTTACGAAGATGGGGTGGTTGATCCGGTTGAGTTTTCCCGGCTGCGTCCCGACTTGATGACGACCGTCGAGGCCGTGCTGGCCCGGGAAGTGTCGATGCCGATCCAGGCTGAAACCCTGTACGACATCAAGCGGGCGGTGGATCCGCAACACCAGGTCCAGTTGGCCGGAGTGATGAGTCTTATGCTCACAGATCCGGCTTTTCCAGTGCCCGAGGGGCAAACCATCGTTTCGGTCTTTTCGCAGACCGGTATGTCCGCCATCGAAGCGCTGGATCACTATTACTCGCAGTTGGATATCGCCTATCGCTACGGGGCGACTTTTCTTGATGCGGCTGCCCGGCAGGTGAGTGAACACAGCGCACAATCCTCCTTTTTTAATTTTGCTTCCTTTGCCGAGGGAGAGCACCGCTTTACCCAAGCGATACAGCCAGGTTGGGTGCCCAACACAGGCTATCTGCTTGATCTGCAATCCGATGGCCGGGGATGGTTCGCGGAAACCACGTTCTCTCCCAGTCTGTTCCGTGCGGAAGCGATTCAGTGGGAGGTGGATGGGGGCGTGATGAGGCTGGCATATGAGCAGCCACTTTTTGACGCTGGTAACTACGAAACGCTAAATGCCGACGTTATCCGAGCCCGCTGGGGGGATGCGGCGGCGGACCAGTTTGAAACCCTGTGTCCTGGTTGGAACTGTATCAAGGATGTGTACGTGGAGTCCCAGATGACAGGCCGGACGTTTTACCGCCTGTCTAATGATCTCAATGCGCCCGTGGCAGAGCATGCACACCTGGTGGAGACACTCCATATTGACGATGTGTTCTCGGACTGGCAGGGGGAGAATCCCAGTCTTGAACTGGCGCGAGTGAAATATCACCGCCATCGGCATTGGAGCTGGATTAACGCAGTTTGGAGCGAGGCCCCAACCGGTACCTGGGCTCTGGTACTGCCCCAGGCTTTCGAGCGGCCGGAAGAGGCGGATTATACCACTACAGTCCCGGTTCCGGCGTCGGTGACTTTGCTGGAGAGCGGCGACTATCGTCTCGATGGGGAGATCGCGGGGCGCTGGCAGTTTGAGATGAATCGACTGACGTTGGAGACGGGGGATGGTTGGCAGGTCACCCTCACGCCCATCGAGATGGCGGATGGTATCATCAGCGCTTCGGTGACCATCAGTAATGGATCACTCCACTACCAAGGTATCCACTGGATTGTTCAGCAATCGGAACCGGCTGAACCTCTGGCACAGAAAGTCGTTCTCGACTGGCCGCTCATGCTTAGTGCCCAGTTGAGCCATGCCCTGGCCAGCTGCTGGGACGGAGCTTTGTCCAGCCTAGATTGGCTTGTGGGTTACAGGTTCTGGGAGGACGGCACTATGGGTCGTTACTGGGCAGAAGAGGATGCCGAGGGGTGGCAGTTGTTTCGGTCAGGGATTCAAAGGCATTGGAACGCCCTGTCGGACGCCGAGATAGTGTGGGAAAGCACGGGTCAAAATGCCAATGAACGTCGTCATTGGACCTACCTGAACACCAGCGATAGGGGGCGGATGATCTTGTTGGAACGGATCATGTACCAGTTTGACGATGGCAACCCCGACACTCTGGATCCTTGGGGGTACTGGGTTTACCCACGCATCAACGTCTTCGAGGCGCTGGATCTGGAGCAGTACGAGTGGGCCGAGCCCATTGCAGAGCAACAAGCGGTCTTGTCCGAAACCCGCCAGCCTGGTGAAATTGACAGATAGTCGCGATGAGCTTTCCGGACACAGAGGTGCCTTCAGGGCCCCTCTGTTTTTTTTGAGCTTGTCCCAACCCGTGCTGCCAGCCAGTGGGCTAGGGGATTGGCGCTGACGCCGTGCAGGATCAGGCTCAGGAGGACGGTGCAGGCCACCACATTGGCGATCAGGCTGGCCTGGGGCACATCGCTGTTGAGCACCATGATGGTGAAGACGACGCTGGCCAGGCCCCGGGGGCCAAACCAGCCGAGAAAAAGTTTACTGGGCATGGGCAGGCCACTGCCCGCCAGGCTGAGGATAATGGGCAGGATCCGCACCAGGGTTAGGCTGAGGACGGCGTAAAGCAGCACCTCCGGCGTGAGATCCAGCTCTGGCCCCACCACGGCCGCGCCGAAAACAAACCAGGTCAGCATTGCCAGACTGTCCCCGATCATCTCGTCCCCCTCGGTCGCGGGACGGGCGTGTTTTCGTGCCAGGTAACCGAAGGTCAGCCCACCGCAGAAAGCGGCGATATAGCCGCTACCGTGTAACGCCTGCGCGGCAGCAAACAGGGTCAGGGCCAAGGCGATGGCGGCGATCTTCAGCCAGTGTTCCGCAAGCCACCCCTGTCCGTGACATTGACGCAAAAATCCCGCAGCCAGTGCGGCTCCGCCAACCCCCACCAGGGCACCAATCCCCAGCTCTTCGGCAAAGAGTTGCAGCGCCATCGCGGCCTCGTGACCCTGACTGTGTTGGCCGGCCAGGGCGATAAACAGCAGCAGGAAGGGAACGCAGAGACCGTCGTTGAGTCCGCTTTCGGTGTTCAGGCCCTCCCGAACCGGGGCCGGCACCCTGGGGTTGGCGAACACACCTTTACCAAGCGCGGCATCGGTGGCGCCAAGGATGGTGGCGAGGATTGCCGCCTCCCAGATGCTTAGAGCGTCAAACGTCAGCAGGGCAAAAGAAAATCCCAGGAGTATGGCACCGGGTAGCCCCAGGAGCAGCATCCGAATCGGGATGGCCATGTGCTGGCGCAGCACCGTTCGGTCGGCGTTGGCGGCATCGCAAAAGAGGATCAGCGCCAGGGTGAGATCCGCCAGAAGTTTAAGCACAGAGCGCTCGATGTCGCCCTCGAACCAACCCAGGCCTACCGGGCCCAACAGAAAGCCGGCGGCTACGAAGAAGATGGGGCCGGAGAGTCGACTTTGCTCTATCCTTTTTGCGATGCCGGAGAAGAGCAGCAACAGCGTTCCGAACAGAACCATATCGATATACATGGAAATCCTTTATCTGGTCACGCTTATAGCGCTGGGCATCTGACGATCATGTCCGGGTTATCGCACCTGAATGGAGATACCGGAACCGGGTCAGCGTGGGGTATTGCGCTGCCAGCATGATGGGCTGACACGCGTTTGGGCAACAGCCTGCTTGCCCAGAATGAACGGCTCAGGTAGGGTTTGCGCCCTAAAATAAAATATAGCGGCGGGCTGGCCAAAGGGTTGGTAACCGTCGGAAAGTAGGGATATCTGTGATGAAAAAGTCATTCGTACGTACGCTGTGTGGTCTGGCACTGATGGGCACCGCCGCTGCCGAAGCCAACGTAAAACTGGGTTTTGGCGTGGATCAGGGACTGGGTGTGATGCTCCAGTTCAACAATAAGGTGAACGCCTTTGTCGGTAACGATGGCCTGAGTGTTGACTATCTGTTTGTTCGCAAGCGTCTGGCGGATATGGAAGGCACCCCGCTGAACTGGACCCTGGGTGCCGGCGGCTTCGCCGAGTGGAACCACGGCTTCGGCGTTCGCGTCCCTCTGGGCCTGGAAGTGCCTTTCGCCCGCGGTTGGGATGCCATGGTATTCGCGGCCCCCGCGTTTGACTTCGATGACACCAAGTTCCAGCTGGATCTGGGGATCGGCGTTCGCTACGCCTTCTGAATCCTTTTTGCTAGAAAAAACGCCAGCCCTCGCGGCTGGCGTTTTTTTTATTGTCTGCCTGATAGCGGCTTGGCACTCAAACCGGGCCGATCACGGTCATGACGCTTGCCCCTTCGCCAACTGTTGATTGACCTGGTCCAGGAGGGTCAGGCACTGCTGCCGAAGTTGCTCCAGGGCTGCCTTGTCCACATCGAAGCTGTCATAAAGGCAGCGGTGGGCCTCGAACAGCGGGGCCTGCAAGGCGCCGCCGGAATCGGTCAACACCACCCGTTTGGCACGCTCATCCTCAGGGTCCGGTTGACGGACCAGCAACCCCTTCTCCTCGAGGCGCTTGACGATCGGGGTGATGGTGCCGGGGTCCAGCCGGGTGCGCTGGGAGAGAACTTTGAGTGGCACGCTGTCCTGCTGCCACAGTGCCAGCATCACCAGGAACTGCGGATAGGTGAGTCCAAAGGGGGCCAGCAGCGGCCGGTAGAGGCGGATCACCGCGTTGCTGGCGCTGTAGAGCGCGAAGCAGAGTTGGTTATCCAGGCTGGGCCGGTAGGGAGCATCACTTTTCATGGGGTCAGTATATCCGCTCGGCCTGTCGCTGGAAATAAGTTTGCGCACAAAGTAATTGCTTCACGCCCTCGTTCACAGTAGAGTATTTCCATCTACTTTGTGCGCAAACTAAAAGAGGGAGTGCCCCATGGCGTTATATACCGCCCGTGCCGAGGCGTCGGCTGGCCGTAACGGTCAGGCCCGCAGTGACGATGGCAAACTGGATCTTCAGCTCAACTACCCCAAGGCATTGGGTGGCAGTGGTGAGGGAACCAATCCGGAGCAGCTGTTTGCTGCCGGTTACGCGGCCTGCTTCTCCAATGCCGTGCTGTTCGTCGCCAAGGAGATGAGAGTAAAGCTCGACTCTGCGCCGGTGGCGGCAGAGGTCAGCCTGCTGTCACAGGAGGTCGGATTCGCCCTCGGTGTGGCACTGACGGTTACCCTGGCGCTGCCCCAGGCGGAGGCAGAGGCGTTGGTGGCCAAAGCTCACCAGGTGTGCCCATATTCCAATGCATTGCGTGGTAACGTGGACGTTGTCATTACAGTGAAAGGAGTCGAACAATGAGTGAAGTCAGTCGTGGTTGGGTGCTGAAGCACTATCCCCAGGGAGTGCCGGATAAGGCCTGTGTCGCTTTGGAGTCCCAACCCTTGCCGGAACTGGCGGAGGGACAACTGTTGATCCAGAACCGCTGGCTGTCGGTGGACCCTTACATGCGTGGCCGTATGACCCCGGTGAAAAGTTACGTTCCGCCCTTCGAGCTGGGTGAGGTGATGCAGGGCGGTGCCGTGGGGGAGGTGATCGCTTCCCGCCACCCGAAGTTTGCCGTGGGTGACAAGGTGCTGCATATGCTCGGCTGGCGTGACCTGGCCCTCAGCGATGGTAGCGGTGTCACACCGCTGCCCGCCAGTGGTGCGCCCCTGCAAAGCTACCTGGGGGTGCTGGGGCTAACCGGCCTTACCGCCTGGGCGGGGCTCAATCGTGTCGGCGAACTCAAGGCGGGGGATACCCTGTTCGTCTCCGGTGCCGCTGGCGCCGTGGGCTCTGTGGTGTGCCAGTTGGGTAAGCTTAAGGGGGCCAAAGTGATCGGCTCGGTCGGCAGCGACGAGAAAGCCCGCTACCTGACCGAGGAGCTGGGCGTCGATGGGGTGATCAACTACAAGCGTGCCGACAATCTCCGTTCTGCCCTCGCCGAGCAGGCGCCGGAGGGGATCAGCTTCTATTTCGACAACGTCGGTGGCGATCACCTGGAGGCGGCCATCGCCAATATGCGCGACTTTGGTCAGCTGGTGATCTGCGGGATGATCGATCTGTACAACAGCGATGGTACCCGTCCGGGGCCCCGTAACCTGGCGGAGATCATCCGTCGTCGCCTCCAGATCAAGGGGTTCATTGCCACGGATCATATGGCGGACTTCGGTGAGTTTGCCAAAGAGGTGGGCCAGGCGGTAGCCAAGGGACAGATCAAGGGGGAGGAGACGATCTACGAAGGGCTGGAGTCCGCCTTCGACGCCTTCCTGGGCCTGTTCAGCGGTGCCAATACCGGCAAGATGCTGGTCAAGTTGTGAGGCGGGGATGGGGTCTAAGTTCCTAGATCCTAGAACTTAGATCCTAGAACCTAAATGGCTGTTCCTAAATATGCTCCACTTTCGTGAAAGCTCGGGCTCCCTGGGCTTTGCTTCGGCTCTTAGGAACTAGGGCCTAGAACCGAGTTCCTAAGAGCTTTGTGCTCCACTGCATCAGGTTGCTCTCGCGAACGGTAGGGTGTAGCACAATTCGGAACAGTTATTTAGAACCCAGGATCGGGTACTTAATCCCATAAAAAAGCCCGCCAAGTTGGCGGGCTTTTTTTGTTACCGACAGGTTCAGTTTGCGGCGATCTTGGCCAGTACCCGGCCGGCAGCGGCGATGGTCGCCTCGATATCTTCGTCGCTGTGGGCCATGGAGAGGAAGCCGGCTTCGAAGGCGGAGGGCGCCAGGTTCACCCCCTCCTCCAACATGCCGTGGAAGAACGCCTTGAACTGCTCCATGTTGCAGCGGGAGACCTGCTCGAAGGTGGTGATCTGCGCCTCGTCACTGAAGAAGAGGCCAAACATGCCTCCGACCACGTTGATCGCTATGGGAACGCCGGCCGCTTTGGCCTGGGCCTGGATCCCTTCCGCCAGTTTACGGGTCTTGGCGGCCAGCTCCTCGTACAGGCCCGGTTGCTGCAACACTTCCAGTTGGGCCAGGCCCGCCGCCATGGCAACCGGGTTACCGGACAGGGTGCCCGCCTGGTAGACCGGGCCGTTGGGGGCCAGGTGTGCCATCACATCAGCGCGACCACCAAAGGCGCCCACCGGCATGCCACCGCCGATCACCTTGCCCAGGCAGACCAGATCCGGCTTGATGCCGTAGTGACCGTGGGCGCCATCCAGGGCGACGCGGAAGCCGGTCATCACCTCGTCGATGATCAATAGCGCGCCGTGCTGGTCGCACAGCTCGCGCAACCCTTCGAGGAAGCCGGGTACCGGCGGGATGCAGTTCATGTTACCCGCGACCGGCTCCAGGATGATCGCGCCGATCTCTCCGGGGTAGGCTTCGAACAGAGCTTTTACCGAGTCCAGCTTGTTGTAGTCGGCGGTCAGGGTGTGCTTGGCAAAATCCGCCGGTACGCCGGGGCTGGTGGGCTCACCGAAGGTAAGCATGCCGGAGCCGGCTTTTACCAGAAGGCAATCGGCATGGCCGTGGTAGCAGCCTTCAAACTTGATGAACTTGTCACGGCCGGTGAAGCCCCGGGCCAGGCGCAGGGCGGACATGGTGGCTTCGGTGCCGGAGTTCACCATACGAACCTGCTCGACGCTGGGCAGCAGCTTGCAGATCAGCTCCGCCATCTCCACTTCGGCAGCAGTCGGGGCGCCGAAGGAGAGTCCCTTGTGGGCCGCTTCAATGACCGCATTGCGGATGCTGTCGTGGTTGTGGCCCAGGATCATCGGGCCCCAGGAGCCGACGTAATCGATGTAGCGGTTGCCGTCGACATCAAACAGGTAAGCGCCATCGGCGCTGTCGATAAACAGCGGGGTGCCGCCGACCCCTTTGAAGGCACGTACCGGTGAGTTGACGCCACCGGGGATGGTCTGCTGGGCCTGGTCAAACAGAGTTTCGCTGCGAGTCATGGGTTTTCCTTGATCCTGTTGGCCCTGAGGCCGAATACGGGCACCGTTGCGGTTTGGGGATGCCCGGAAGGTTGAATTCCAGTGAGGGGAGGGTGGCATTTTGTGATGGGGTTGATCAAGAGGGGTGGATCACAGCGGGATGAAAAGCATTCGGTGAGGGTCAAGTAACCCCGGCTCACCCATGGTGTGGCCGGGGGCAGGGATCAGCGCCGTTCGGTCATGATCTCGCGGGAGAAGCTCTTTTCGCAGTAATGACACTTGAGCCGGATCGCTTCCCCCTTCTGGCTGACGGTGAAGCGGGTGCTTACCGGTTCGCTGTGGGTGATGCAGTTGCTGTTGGGGCACTGAAAGACACCGCGGATCTGCTCCGGCAGGGAGAGCTGCAGCTTGCGAGTCACCTCGTAGTTCTCGATCTGGTTGACGGTGCAGTTCGGGGCCAGCAGCGCCAACTGATTGGCCAAGTCTTCGTCGATAAAGAGGTTCTCGATCTTGATCAGGTCCTTGCTGCCCTGGGCTGAGGAGGGCAGGTTGAGGCCGATGGTGATGCGATTTTCCGACTTATGCAGTTGAAACAGGCGCAGCACCTTGATGCCCGAATGGGCGGGGATGTGATCGATGACGGAGCCGTTCTTGATCGCCTCGACCTGAAGTTGATTCTCTTTGCGCATGACCGGGCTCCTTATCCGTTCAATACCAGGCTCAACAGCGCCTGGCGTGCATAGATGCCGTTTTCCGCCTGCTGGAAGTAGTAGGCATAGGGGGTGCTGTCGACGTCGGTGGTGATCTCATCCACCCGGGGCAGGGGATGCAGCACCTTGAGGTTGTCGCGGGCGTTCTCCAGCACCTTGGCGGTCAGGACATAGGCAGATTTGACATGGGCGTACTCCGACTCGTCGAAGCGCTCCTTCTGTACCCGGGTCATGTAGAGGATATCCAGCTCGGGGATCACCGCGTCCATGTTGTTGAGCTGATGGTAGCGGATGCCGGCCTCGTCCAGCTCCTCACACAGGTAATCCGGCATCGCCAGTACCTCCGGTGCGATGAAGTAGAAGGTGATGTTGTCGAACTTGGAGAGCGCCTGGGTCAGGGAGTGGACGGTGCGTCCGTACTTGAGATCACCGACGAAGGCGACGTTGAGGTTATCCAGCCGACCCTGGGTTTCGTAGATGGAGAACAGGTCCAGTAGAGTCTGGGAGGGGTGCTGGTTGGCCCCGTCGCCACCGTTGATGATGGGGACGCCGTTGGAGTACTCCGCTGCCAAACGGGCGGCGCCCTCCTGGGGGTGGCGCATGACGAAGGCATCCACGTAGGAGCTGATCACCTGTACCGAGTCGGAGAGGGTTTCGCCTTTTTTCGCCAGCGAAGTGTTGCCGCCGTTGTCGAAGCCGATGATGCTGCCGCCAAGGCGCTGGACGGCGGTTTCAAAGGAGAGCCGGGTACGGGTGGAGGGCTCGAAGAAGCAGCTGGCGATCACCTTGTTTTTGAGAAGGGTGGGGTCCGGCTCTGCTTTGAGCCGTCCGGCGGTTTCGATAATAAGCTCCAGTTCGGAACGGGTCAGTTCCGGGATGGAGATGATGTGCTTTCGGTATAACGAACTCGCCATGACACCTTCCCTCGTGGCTATGGGTACAAACAGCTTTCGAAAAAAAGCCTCCGAAAGGAGGCTTCATTCATCAGTCGAACGGCAACAGCGGCGCCTTGCCCTTTGGGCGGCATTGAACGGATTGAGCGGTGCTGTCTTTCATGGCCGGTTCGAACTGGGTAAATTTGGCAAAATTATACCCCCATTTGCCTATGGCGCAAGCCGATGCAAGCCAGGGGAAATCCCTGATTGTTCAGCCGAACGGCCACAGTTTCCCCAGGGGTTGCGGGCTATATCTGCTCGGTGCGGAAATAGCGATGCAGGGCAGCCCAGCTGATCAGTCCCACCGGCGTATCGGGGTGTTTATGGTAGATGTAGACCATGCCGGTGCGTTTGGGCTCCAGCAGACGGTAGACCTCGGCCAAGGATGCGGTATCCGGCAGGCCGGGCAGGGGTTCCCGTTTCAGGGGACTGCCAGGATGATCGGCGAAGTCGTTACGCAGGGTGATAAGAGATTGCCCCTCCTCAGTGGCCATCAGCAGCCGGCTCCCCTCGGCCTGATTCAGCAACGCCAGCTGCTCCACTTCGGAGAGGCCGGGACGCACCGCCACCAGGTCTTGGTCCATCAGGCTCAGTACCCCGGTTCTCTGCAATACCTGCTCCAGCGGCGGCACCTTGTAGGGCAGCCCCATGATATCCAGCTGGCGCAGGAAGATCGCCTGAGCCCCCAGTCCCTGTTGCGCCACCAGGAAGGCGGGCAGGGTGACCATCAGGAAGGGAACGATGACGCTGGCGTTATCCGTCAGCTCCACCAGGGCCATCAATGACGCCAACGGGGCGCTGAGACAGACCCCCATCATGGCGGTCATGGTGATGGCGGCGTAGAGCCCGTGATACTCGCTCACCTGAGGAAGAAGCGGTGAGAGGATCACCACCAGCAGGGCACCGAGCAGGGCGCCGATCCCATATAGGGGGCCAATAAGACCGCCGGGGATCCCCAGCCCCAGGGCGGCGATGGTCAGTATCACCTTGCCCAGCAGCAGGGTGCCCACCAGGGGCAAACTGATCTCTGCGCTGTGGGAGAGCAGCACTACCGCTTCCTCACCTCCCAGTGCACCGGGGATCAGCACCCCAACCAGGGCAGTGATGGTGCCCGCCAGCAGGAAACGCAGCCATAGCGGCCACGGAGCACTCACCCGGGTGGTACCGAGCAGGGCGCGGTTGAACAGGGCAGCCACGCAGCCCACCACCAGGCCAAACAGGATCAGGGTGGGGTAGTGCTCCAGTGGCATCCGCAACAGCTCCAGCTGGTCGTACATATGGTGCTCGCCGACGATGGCGCGATAGATCACGGCGCCGGTGATGGCCGAGATGGTGATGGGCAGGATGTAGTGGATCTTGTAGTCCCGAAGCACCACCTCCAGGACAAAGAGCACTCCGGCGATGGGAGTATTGAAAATGGCGGCGATCCCCGCGGCGATGCCGCAGGAGGAGAGGATCCGCATGGTGTTGTCCGGCAGATCCCAACGCTTGGTGATCATGGTTGCGGCGGAGGCGCCGATATGGACCGCCGGCCCCTCTTTACCCACGGAGAAGCCCGTAGCCAGGGCCACAACGGCGTAAAAGAACTGGCTGACCCCGGAGCCCAGGGGCAGGCGTCCGTAGTGGCATTTGATCCGGTGGATGACGTAGGCGATCCCCATCCGACGGTACGACGCCTTGGAGTGGCTGATCAGTTGATGGATAACCGCGGCTCCGGCGATGGGCAATGCGATTCGCATCCACAGCGGGAGCTGGGTAAAATCGTCCGACTCGACCCAAAGCAGGGTCTGCAAACCGGTAATGGCGAATTTGAACAGGACGATCAGACCGCTGGCAAGTAATCCCACCAGCAGCGCCAGCAGGCAAAGTTGCAGGCTGATCCTGGGGTTGGATAGGCGAAACTTGTGCTCTGTGATCATCTCTGCATCGTTCGGTGACCCATGGCAGTAAGCTTATCATCTGGAAATAGAAGAAAACTAATATGATCCAATATTTACGTCACCGGGCCCATGCCCTGGCTGCCTGGGAAAGGCAGCTCAACCCCCGCGGTAGCGTGCTCGGTGGGTTACTGTTGCTGGCCCTGCTCAGTGGCGCGGGCTTGCAACGCCTGAGTCAGTGGAGCATGGGCCAGCAGTTTGCCGAGCTTCAGAATGCCCAGGAGCAGTGGCAGCAGCAGAAGCTCGAGTTGGAGAAACAGCGAGCGGCGCTGGAGCTGGAGCTAAAGATGGAGCAGCAGAGCCAGCAGGAGACCCGGGCGCTGATGGCACATCAGCGGGAGCAGATGAACGTGCTGGAGCGGGAGCTGACCTTCTACCGCAGCATCATGGCACCGGAGCAGACCGCCGATGGGGTCTTCGTGCATGACCTGGTACTGGATGAAACCGCCAACCCGCAGCGCTTCCGGCTCCGACTGGTGCTGACCCAGCAGAAGGTGCGTAAGCGCTTTGCCAGGGGCAGTGTGAGCCTGAATATTGAGGGTACGCTGGCAGGAAAACCCCACAGTATCCCGGTGCAGGAGGAGAGTCTTCCGTTCGGTTTTCGCTATTTCCAGCAGTTGGAAAGCGAAGTTATCTTTCCGGATGGCTTTTTCCCGGAGGAGTTGACGGTGCAGATCCGATTGCCCTCAGGCTCCGGTCAGAGTGCTGCCCGTGGCGCCAGCCGCTACCCTGTGTCCGAGTTGATCAGTGAGACCGCCCTCCAAAGGCTGAAGGAGAAAGCTTGAATGCTTTAGTCGGGTATTGGATAATCGCCCGGTCCAAGATTGAGAGGTAATCATGACTGCTGCCGTTGAACAAGCCATGCCGATTGAGTTTTCCGATGCCGCTGCCGCCAAAGTGAAGGCGCTGCTGGAGGAGGAGGAGAATCCGCATCTGAAGCTGCGAGTCTATGTCACCGGCGGCGGTTGCTCCGGATTCCAGTATGGCTTTACCTTCGATGAGAAAGTTAATGAAGGGGACTTCACCATCGAGAAGTCCGGCGTAACCCTGCTGGTGGATGCCATGAGCCTGCAGTACCTGGTGGGTGGTGAGGTGGATTACACCGAGGGATTGGAGGGTAGCCGTTTCTTCGTCAGCAACCCCAACGCAACCTCAACCTGTGGTTGCGGCGCCTCCTTCTCCGTCTGAGCTGCCATTGGTACCTCGACGCCCGGTCCTGTTCTGCAGGCCCGGGCGTTTCTGTCTCTGAGGCTCTGCCCGGCATCGGCTCAAACACTCCTTCGTTTGCTGCCCTTCGCGGGTGACGGATATGCGCCCCCGGCGTCGAAGGAGGTGTGTCGCGAGTTAAGCTCTGGCGAACTGGTGACCGCTTCCACTGAAGCACAATACATTTTGTTGCAGTCCTCTTTTAACGACAAATAAGAGGCTTACTCCTATTTTGGCGAGACCGGGTCGACAGCCGGACCAGGATGGCATTTAGTTACTGGATAGTTGTTGGCGCGGGTGGGCTGAGCCTGCCCCAAGCAGTAGCGCTGGAGACCCCCATGGGCAGAGCCATTCACCGTCGAAAATTCCACCTGTACGGCCGGGCACGTCCCGGTGATCTTCCCTGGGAGCTGCGCTGGACCCGTGAGCTGGACTGGCGCCGCTTGCCCTGGGATGCGCTCTGGCACCAGTTGAAAGAGGGAATTGCTCTCACCCTGGCTGTCCTACTGGTGCTGTCAGTTGTCGTTGTCGCTTTGAGAATGAACGACGCACTGACGGTCGCGGCTCAGGCTTCCGGCTCGAGAGTGGATAGCATCGCGGTCCTGACCGAAAGCGATCTGGCGCATCGAGTCGCCTGGTTGCGTGGTCGCGTGGCGCAGCAGCAGGCTCGGGTTCGGGAGATGGAGTGGCGGCTGGCGGTGGCAACGCCGAACCTTCCCCGCAGCGTGCAGCCAACGGCGGAGCAGGTGCAGCGGGAGCGGATGAAGCTGGCAGCGCTGCGCCGGGAACTGGTGTTGTTGACCCCCTAAGCGAAGCACTTCCCCCCTTTTCTCCCCCCTCATGCCGTCACTCCGATTCACACTGCGGCTCTATTCGTGTCGTTGGCATCGAATCGATTGGGGAATGACGCGGGGCGCCGTGCCCCGCTTCGACGTTACTCAAGGGCGAATTTCATCTCTACTGAGGTGCGGGCAGGCACGGGTTTGCCCTGGTCAAACTTGGGGGCGTAGCGCCACTGTTTCAGCGCCTTCAGCGTTTCCTTGGCAAACGCTTTGTGGCCTTCGCTCTCCTTGACCTCGGGATCCTGCACGAACCCTTGCTCATCGATGGTGAACTCCACCACCACATGGCCCTCTAGGCGTCGCCTGGCGGCAGCAATGGGGTAGTCGGGGGCAATGCGCACCAGCGGCGTCTGCTCCTGGGCGTCGCTCCAGGGCACCATATTGCCGATCGCCTGGCAGTGGGGGGTGGCCAGATCCCGTTTGCCGACCGCCTCGTAAAGCTCCACCAACCGGGCATGTGCGGCCAACTCATAGGGGTAGTCAAAGCTCAGATCGGAGAAGGCTTCGACCACGGTTCCAAAGTGCTGGATCGCCGTTTTCTTCCGTCCTCGGGCCATCTCGATCTGCCCCATCTTGAACTCGGCCTTAACTCGCTCCAAGGCGTTTTCTGGCAGTTCGGCCCGATAGGTCTCCAACGCTTGATCCATCCAACGCCAGGCCTTACGTTGACCACTGAGGCTGTGGCTCAGGCGGTCAAACCCGGCCACCTGGGCCGCGGCGCGCTGCAGCGATGTGCCCTGTTCATCGGCAATCTCGATGGCGCGCTCGAGCAGAGTGATCGCCTCCTTGTCATCCTCGCTGGCCCGTGCTTGCCCCACCAAAGGATCCAGCAGCGTCAGCGCCTCGTTCCCATCGACGGCCTCGAGGCTGGTGAGAGCGGCCTCGAAGGCGCTGTGGGCCTCGTCCTTTCGCTCAAGCGCCAGCAGGCTGTTGCCCCAGTTGAACGCCAGGTTGATGGTGTTGTCGTGTTCCGGCCCCAGGGTTTCCAAGGCAATTCGGTACGCCTGGGCCACCTGCTGCTCTGCCTCGGCGGGGTCGCCGGCGGCGAGGGCGGATTGGTAGGCGTGGTAGTGTTGCATTAGGGCGTCGGAGCCTGGCTCCTGTGCCCGTAGGGGGGAGCCCAGCAAAGTGGCGCTGAGTAGGGGGATAAGTATCCATTGGGACTTCATAATAAACCTCCATGTTTCACAACGGCTTATAATACAAACTCACCAGTGGGTACATCATGTGTGCATCGTCGCGTGCCCTGTATGGATGCCAGACCACGACCTCATATTTTGCGATGATTGTTGCCGTGAATGGGCCAAGCGTGGTGCCGTAACAAAGTGACACGATGGCCTCGGTGAAGCGGCAGGCTGTTGTTTTAATGGGGAGAGAATCCGGGGAGTATGGGTCAAAACCTTGTGAAGGCGATGCGCCTCTTTATCCGATTTTTGCTGCTTGGCTGCGTCAGCTTCGGGGGGCCGGCGGCGCACCTGGGTTACTACCACAAAGAGTTCGTGGAAAAGTCCCGCTGGCTGGGGGAGTCCGAGTTCGCCCGCATGGTGGCGCTGTCCCAGTTCCTGCCCGGGCCCGGTTCCAGCCAGGTGTGCTGTGCCATCGGCTATCGACGGGCGGGACTGGTCGGGGCCATGGCGGCGTTTCTCGGCTTCACTCTGCCCTCCTTCCTGCTGATGTCGATGCTGGCCCAGGCCAGCGCGGACAGAATGGCCCTGGGGGTGGTGCCCCTGGTGATCCAGGGACTGAAACTGCTGGCGGTGGTGGTGGTCGCTGACGCAGTGTGGGGGATGGCGGAGCGCTTTTGCCGAAGCGCCCTGCACTGGGGGTTGGCCTGTGGCAGCGCCATGGCGCTGATGCTGTTCCCCGGACTCTGGATTCAGTGCCTGGTGTTGGTGGTGGCGGCATTGATCGCCGGTTGCCTCTCCTGCGAACGAGAGAATACTGCCAGTACCGTCGCATATCGCTGGCCCAAGAAGGTGCCGATGATGCTATTTGTTGCGGCCCTGCTGCTGGTGCTGTGGCCAACGGAAGGGCACGTGTTGGGGATCTTTTCGGACTTTTTCCAGGCGGGCAGCCTGGTGTTTGGCGGTGGTCACGTGGTCCTCCCCCTGTTGCAGCATACGGTGGGGGAGTCGATGGACCCGGATCGTTTCCTGACCGGCTACGCCGCGGCACAGGGGCTGCCCGGCCCGGTCTTTACCCTGGCGGCGTTTCTCGGGGTGGAGCTGATGCCTGAGCACCCCTGGCTGGGGGCGCTGGTGGCCACTTTGGGGATCTTCCTGCCCGGGCTGCTGTTGATGTTGGCACTGCTACCCTGCTGGGAGGGGCTGGCCAGCCGGCCACGGCTGGGGGCGGCGGCTGCGGGGATCAATGCGGCGGTGGTGGGCCTGCTGTTCAGCGCCCTTTACCAGCCGGTGTTTGTCAGCGCCGTCCTTTCCGCCCGTGACATGGCGCTGGTGGTCCTGGGGTTGTTTCTGCTTCGCGGACGACAGTGGCCGGTCCTGGCAGTGCTGATGACGATGGTGGGGCTTCACCTTTGGATCCCGGGCGCACATTGACCGGGTAACCTATTCTTGGGTTTCTCACGGGGATAGGGTGCATGGGAGGGAGTATGGCGGTGAATCGGGTGACGGAGCGGCGACGAGTCCAGCGGCGCTGTGGGGGCGATCGGCGTGCCGAACTGCGTTGGGAGGGGTGGCGTCTGGGGCGCCGCCAGGGCCGGGGTCGTCGTCTGGAGGATCAGCTGGGGATCATGGCATGCTAACGATTCCCATCAATGGCGTGGTGTCGCTTTCGCTGACGATTCAGAGGCTCTTCTGCCACAGGCCGACATCATGCCAACGTTCAAACTTGTAACCCACCGACTTGAGCAATCCACAAGGTCGAAAGCCCAGTTTTCGATGCATCCCTTCACTAACCGGATTGGGGCTGGTGATCACCGCCAAAACCTGAGTGATCCCCTGCGCTTTGAGGGCCTCAAGCAGCGCCGATGTTAACTTCTGTCCAATCCCCTGTCCCTGAGCCGATTCGGCCAGGTAGACGCTGATCTCCGCACAAAAACGGTAGGCGCTGCGCGGCTTGTAGTGATTGCCGTAAGCGTAGCCCACCACCTCTTCCGCCGACACGGCCACCAGGACCGGGAATTCGGTTCCAATGGTTGTCAACCGCTGTGCCATGGTCTCTGCCGCCAGGGGCTGCTCCTCGAAGGTGGCGCTGTGATTCAAGATGGCGTGGTTGTAGATCGCCAGCACTGGCGCGATATCTCCGTGTTGAAAAGGGCGGATCTGAATCGTCATGGTGCGCTCCCTTTTGCTGGGCAAAGTGATGGCTATGGGGAAAAATGATGCAGCCAGGGCCGGACTCCGGTACCGGAAACCATATTTTTGCGCGTTGATTTTCAGTATGTTGTCATGGTTTTTTCAGTCGGTAAAGCGCACTAAGGAAGGGAGTCGAGGCGATGGATGAGCGTGTAAGCGTACGAATAGAGGGCGGCATCGGTTATGTCTGCCTGCAGCGGCCAGAGAAGCGAAACGCCTTGGACCTGAAGATGTTCAAGGCGATCGTCGCGGTGCAGAAACGGCTGGCGCGGGCACCGGATTTGCGCGGGGTGATTCTCTCCGGGGCCGGGGAAGATTTCTGCTCGGGGCTGGATGTGCGCTCGGTGACGCAGGCACCGACCCAGGTGTTGAGGCTATTGTGGAAGTGGTGGCCAGCCCGGGCCAACCTGGCCCAGCGGGTCTGTACTGGTTGGCGCGACCTGCCGGTGCCGGTCATGGCGGTGCTGCACGGACGGTGCTGGGGGGGCGGATTGCAGATCGCCCTGGGGGCAGATTTCCGCTTCGCCACGCCCGACTGTGATCTCTCGGTGATGGAGGGGCGCTGGGGATTGCTGCCGGATATGGGGGGGAACCTGGCGCTCAGGGAGCAGTTGCGCCAGGACCAGGCACTCTGGCTGGCGATGAGTGCAGACAGCGTCGATGCCGAGCAGGCCAAGGCGATGGGGCTGGTAACCGATCTGGCCGCGGATCCCATGGCCCTGGCTCGATCCCGCATGGCCCAGCTGATGGAGCGCTCCCCCGATGCCCTGGCGGCCACCAAGCGGTTATTCCGGCGTCATGGTGTGCCGGGCCAGGGGCGGGTGATGGCGGCGGAAAGCTGGAGCCAGCTGCGATTGCTGCTGGGCCGCAACCAGCGCATTGCCACCGCGCGCAGCCAGGGTAAATCCCGCGAGTATCAACCCAAGGCCCGGTGGTAGCGGGGCAGAACTTAGGCAAAAAAAGACCCGCCATCGAGGCGGGTCTTCTGTTACCGGGGAGGGATCACTTTCTGTCGCCGTCCTTGTCTGCCGCGGTAGCTCGACGCAGACCGGCGTTGATCAGCTCAACATCCCCCGGGGCCAGGGTGCCCGCCGCCTGTTTCAGGGTCAGGATCGACAGAATGTAGTTGTAGCGGGCATCGGCGAGTCGCTGCTTGGCCTGGTAGAGCTGACGGGTGGAATCAAGCACATCGACGATGGTCCGGGTGCCGACCTCGAAACTGGCTTCGGTGGCCTTGAGGGCACTCTCAGCGGAAACCACGGATTGCTCGAAGGCTCGGATAGAGCTCAGAGCGCTGTTGACGTTGTTGAGGCTGGCTCGGGTATTACGCACCACGGCACGGTAGTTCTCTTCCAGCAGTTGCTGGGCACCGACGTAGTTGGCTTGTGCCTCTTTAACCAGGCTGCTCACCCCCAGTCCAGAGAAGATGGGGACGTTCAGCTGAACCGCAACGGTGCCCTGGTTGTAGTTGTCGAGGCCGTTGAATTTATTGGCATCGAGACCGAAATTATCGCTGTAACTGGCGCTCAAACCGATGCTCGGCAGGTGACCTGTCTTGGCCAGGCTGATCTGCTCCTTGGCGATCTCGACGCTGAGGCGGTTGATCAGCAGCTGCAGGCTGGACTCCTCAGCGATATCGAGCCACTGCTCGTGCCTATTTGGCGTCGGCTGGCTGGGGCTGAAGCGTTCGGTGTCGAGGATGCTAAGATCGCTGTGGGTCAGACCTGTAATCTCCCGCAATGCCTCAAGGCTGTTCTCCAAGCTGTTTTCGGCACTGATCTCGTCGGCGGAGGCGAGATCGTACTGGGCCTGGGCCTCGTGCACGTCGGTGATGGCGGTCAGGCCGACAGCGAAGCGCTGCTTGGTTTGCTCCAATTGACGCTCAATGGCGCGCTTGTTGGCGCGAACAAAGTCCAGGTTGTCCTGAGCCGACAGCACGTCGAAGTAGGCGCTGGCTACCCGTACGATCAGGGTCTGCTCAGCCTGGGTGAACTGCAGCTCGGCGCGGGCGGCGGCCTGTTTGCTGAGATCCAGGTTGACGTAGTTGGCATGGTCATAGATGCTCTGATCCAGACGGAAGGTCCCCTGCCAGAGGTCGGTTTCTGACTCCGGTGAGAGGTCATTCTGAAACGTATTGCTGTAGGTCAAGGCGGCATTCAGTTGTGGCAGCAGGCTGGCTCGGCTCTGGCCAATGACTTGATAGGCCGCATCGCGGTTGGCGCGCGCTTGAAGCAAAATCGGATCTTTATCCAAGGCCTGTTGGTAGATCTGCAGCAAATCATCGGCTGACGCAACGGGTGAGGTGGATGCAAAGCCCACTGCTATGCAGATAGAGCGCAGTTTGAGGTTCATTACCCTTCCTTAAGAATGTGTTCCTGGCGACAGGTCGGCTTGCCGAAATGGGTTTCCAAGCGAGTCACCAGATGCCCTAGACGATTGAAATTATGGCAATAACATTTAGCTGAATTCTTAGAGTTTAATTCAACGCGGATCCAGACAACAAGTGTAACAGTTTACGCTTAATGTAAGCTGTTGATATCAGATGAAGGAGCTGGCATGTCGAAACCGCCGCAGCAGTTTGGCCCGGGTCACGTCGAAATTGTGTCACAAAAGCCTTTGCATCAGGGCTTTTTTCAGATGGTGGAGATCCAGTTTCGTCACCCGCTGTTCGCCGGGGGGCGAAGCGACACCGTGGTGCGGGAGGTGTTCGAGCGCGGCGATGCCGTGGTGGTGCTGCCCTACGATCCGGTGGCGGATGCCGTGGTATTGATCGAACAGCTCAGGGTTCCGGCACTGCGAACCAGCGAAACGCCCTGGCTGCTGGAGCTGGTGGCGGGGATCATCGAGCCGGATGAGGCCCGTGAGCAGGTCGCTCGACGGGAACTGATGGAGGAGACCGGCCTTAAAGCCCACTCGCTTCGTTACCTCAGCAGCTTTCTCACCAGTCCTGGCGGCTGCAGTGAGCGGCTCTATCTGTACCTGGCCGAGGTGAGGGTGCCTGACGAAGGGGAGGCGCCGGGGCTGTTCGGGCTGGAGAGTGAACACGAGGATATTCGGCGTCACGTGGTTTCTCGTCAGCAGGCGCTGGAGTGGGTCGCCGAGGGGCATATCGACAACGCCAGCTCTATCATCGGTTTGCAGTGGCTGGCCCTCAACCACACCCGCCTCTTTGGCCGTGAATGATGAGTGCCCGCGAGTATCGTCCCAGCCTGGATAAGCTGCTGCGCCTGTGTGAACGCAACTACGGCCGTCTTTGCGCTCTGCTGAGTCAGGCACGCGAACGTCAGGGGCGTCGCCGGCATTATCTCTGGCGCCATCGGGATGAACCGCTGCAACTGGAGATCGTGATCCTGGAGCAGACCCCTTACACCGAGCGCCTCAAAGTACGTCGTCTGGCACCGCCGCTGCCCTTCGTGAACGCCCCTGAACTCGAGTTGCGGCTCTACCACGACGCCCGGGTGGCAGAAGTGTTAAGTGGGCAGCAATTTTTGCGTTTGCTGCCCCGTTATCCCTATCCGAATCGACGTATGCTGCAGCGTGACGAAAAATTTCAGGTTAACCTGTTCCTCGCTGAGTTGCTGGAGCAGTTTGCCCAGCATGAGTGGCAGTTGGTCAGTTTGAGCGAGGAGAAAGGCAGGTCGTGATTGAGCGAGTGGAGTCCATCGTCCCCCAGGCCGAGGACGGCAGCGTGATTTTGGCGCAGTTGAGTGACCCCCACCTGTTTGCCGATCGTGACAACGTCTTTCTGGGGATAAACCCCTACAACAGTTTGAGCCAGGTGGTGCGCCAACTGAGTGATGAACCCGGCGTCGACCTAGTGCTGGCCAGTGGCGATCTCAGCCAGGATCACAGCGAAGCCTCCTACCGTCAGTTTGCTGACCTGGTGGCCCCCCTGGGCAAGCCGGTGGTGGCCCTGCCCGGCAATCACGATGCCATCAACTTCATGGCCCGAAGCCTGGCGGACACTCAGGTGGCCATGCCACCGCGGGTGATGATGGGCGACTGGCAGATGATCCTGCTTAACTCCGCGGTCACCGGGCTGCCCTCAGGTCATGTGCCGCTGATCCAGCAAAGCTGGCTCAAGCGCATCCTGGAGGAGACGGAAGAGACGCCGACCCTCATTGCCCTGCATCACCACCCGGTGCCCACGAACTGTGCCTGGCTGGATCAACATAGCCTGGATAATGGGCAGGAGTTCCTGGCCCTGCTCAGTCGCTATCCCCAGGTCAAGGCGGTGCTTTTTGGCCACATCCACCAGGAGATGGACTGCCATGTCGGCGGCCTTCGTCTGCTCGCGGTGCCCTCAACCAGTATTCAGTTCCTGCCCCGAAGCCGTGGCTTCGTGCTTGACTCCCGTCAGCCCGGCTATCGTTTGCTGCGTTTGTATCCGGATGGTAGCATCGATACCCAAGTTAAACGTCTGACCGGCGGAGAGTTTGTCCCCGATCCCAGCGCATCAGGTTATTAGCATCGGGTGATGGGCGCCGGCCCAGCACCAACAAGGATCACGCCAGGATGCTGCTCTATCTGCACGGTTTCAACAGCGCCCCGAGTTCGGTCAAAGCGCAACAGGTGGCCCGTTATCTCGCCCGGTACCACCCCGAAGAACCGATCTCGATTCCCCACCAGGCCACCGCCCCCGCGGCCGCGATGGCGCAGCTGCTGCCCATCGCCCGGTCCGCCCTGGAGGCGGGTGAACCCCTGCGGCTGATGGGCAGCTCCCTCGGCGGCTACCTGGCCAGCTACCTGGTGGAGCGGCTCAGTGAAGCGCATCCCTGTTCCGATATCCGTGCGGTGCTGGTCAACCCGGCCGTGCGCCCCTATGAACTGCTGAGCGAGGTGGTAGGGGAGCAGGTGAACCCCTATACCGGTGAGCGTTACCGGGTCGAACCGGAGCACATGGAGGAGCTTAAGGAGCTGGATACGCCGGTGATCCGCCGGCCGGAGGCGTATAAAGTGCTGCTGCAAAGCGGGGACGAGGTGCTGGATTACCGTCAGGCGGTACAAAAATACCAGTGCTGCGAACTGCTGCTCGAGCCCGGCGGCGACCACAGTTTCGTCGGTTTCGAAGCACATATCCCTGCCGCCTTGGGCTTCCTGGGGCTCAAGGAACCCGCGTTGGAGCGCGGTTGAACCCATTCTTCGGGGCTGGCTATGATGGCCCCATTACGCAACATTGGACGGATTGATGAGCAGTCAATACACCTCAGACGCGATTGAGGTCCTCAGTGGCCTGGAGCCGGTGCAGAAGCGGCCGGGCATGTATACCGATACCACCCGCCCCAATCACCTGGGCCAGGAGGTGATCGACAACAGCGTCGATGAAGCCCTGGCTGGTCACGCGGATGAGATCCAGGTGATCCTCCACGCTGATCAGTCGCTGGAGGTGATCGATAATGGCCGCGGCATGCCGGTGGACATCCATCCCGAGGAGGGGGTGACCGGGGTTGAACTGATCCTCTCCCGCCTCCACGCCGGTGGTAAGTTTTCCAACAAGAACTACGAGTTCTCCGGTGGCCTTCACGGGGTGGGGATCTCCGTGGTCAACGCCCTGTCGAAGCGGGTCGAGGTCAAGGTCCGCCGTGATGCCCAGATCTTCGAGATGGCGTTTGAACATGGTGCCAAGGTGTCGGATCTGACCGTCATAGGCTCGGTAGGCCGACGCAACACCGGCACCAGCGTACATTTCTGGCCCGATGCCAAGTACTTCGATTCCGCCAACTTCTCCGCCAGTCGCATGATCCATGGTCTGCGGGCCAAGGCGGTGCTCTGTCCGGGGCTGAAGATCCGCTTCGAGGACAGGGTCAAGGGGGAGAAGCATGAGTGGCATTACGAGGCGGGGCTCAAGGATTACCTGAGCGATGCGGTCAAAGAGTGGCCCAAGCTGCCCGAAACCCCCTTCGTCGGCAGTTTTTCCGGCAACAAGGAGGCCGTCGATTGGGCGGTACTCTGGCTGCCCGAGGGCGGGGAGAGTCTCGGCGAGTCCTACGTCAACCTGATCCCCACGGCCCAGGGTGGCACCCACGTTAACGGCTTCCGCCAGGGGCTGCTTGAGGCGATGCGGGAGTTTTGTGAGTTCCGCAACCTGATGCCCCGGGGGGTGAAGCTCAGTCCGGAGGATATCTGGGACAAGGCGGCCTACGTGCTCTCCACCAAGATGCAGGATCCGCAGTTTGCCGGACAGACCAAGGAGCGCCTCTCCTCCCGTCAGGCGTCCGCGTTTGTCAGCGGTGTGGTGCGGGATGCCTTCAGCCTCTGGCTCAATGAGCATACGGATCTGGCGGAGCTGCTGGCGGAGCTTTGCATCAACAACGCCCAGAGCCGCCTGCGTAAGGCCAAGAAGGTGGCGCGCAAGAAGGTGACTTCCGGTCCGGCCCTGCCGGGTAAGTTGACCGACTGTGCCGGGTCCGAGGCGGGTAAGGGGGAGCTCTTCCTGGTGGAGGGGGACTCCGCCGGCGGCAGTGCCAAGCAGGCCCGGGACAAGGAGTTCCAGGCGATCATGCCGCTGCGGGGTAAGATCCTCAACACCTGGGAGGTGGACGCTTCCCAGGTGCTGGCTTCCCAGGAGGTGCACGACATCTCGGTGGCCATCGGCTGCGATCCGGACTCGGAGGATCTCTCCGGCCTGCGTTACGGCAAGATCTGCATTCTGGCGGATGCGGACTCCGACGGTCTGCACATCGCCACTTTGCTGTGCGCCCTCTTCATGCAGCACTTCAAGACCCTGGTAGAGCGGGGGCACGTCTACGTGGCAATGCCCCCCCTGTTCCGTATCGACGTGGGCAAGGAGGTATTCTACGCCCTGGATGAATCGGAGAAGGAGGGGATTCTGGATCGCATCGCTGCCGAGAAGAAACGGGGCAAGGTCCAGGTCACCCGATTCAAGGGGCTGGGTGAGATGAACCCGGCCCAGTTGCGGGAGACCACCATGGATCCCAATACTCGCCGCCTGGTGCAACTGACGGTGGACGACGCCGAGGCCACCATGGCGCTGATGGACATGTTGCTGGCGAAGAAGCGGGCGTCGGATCGCAAAGCCTGGCTGGAACGCAACGGCGACATGGCCGACCTGGACTGATCCCTGCCCGGTCCCCTAACACCATGAGCCCAGGAGATAAGGCCATGTACATGAAGATGCTAAGGAATAGTCAGAACCCCAGAAAGGGCGTTGTGGGCCAGAGGCTGAGTTCCCGCCTGGCGGGCCTCGCCCTGTGTGCGGCTCTGATGCCATTCGCAACCGCGCAGGCGGATGAGCTGGCGGCGGTGCGTTCGGCCAAGGTGCCGGAGGGTTTTTCCCTGTCGCTCTATGTCGATGGGGTGGATAACGCCCGCCAGATGGCCTGGGGCGATCTTGGGACCCTCTTTGTCGGCTCCCGCCGGGCGGGTAACGTCTACGCGATCCGCCATGATGGGGGGCAGCCCGGCGAGGTGCAGGTGCTGGCTAAGCAGTTGATACAGCCCTCCGGGTTGGCGTTTAGAGATGGCACCCTCTATGTCGCCGCGGTGAGCCGGATCCTGGCGTTTGACAATGTCGAAGCCGCCCTGGCGGATGGCCGCACGGTAACGCCTCGGGTAGTGACCGAGGACCTGCCGGAGGATCTTCACCACGGGTGGAAATACCTGGCTTTCGCGCCTGATGGCCGTCTGGTGGTCCCCGTGGGGGCCCCCTGTAATATCTGTGATCCCGAGGCGCCCTACGCCAGCATCCTGGCGCTGGATCTCGATGCCGAACCGGTGCGTCGGGAGGTGCTGGCCCGCGGCGTTCGTAACTCCGTTGGCTTTGATTTCGATCCCATGACCGGCGAGCTGGTGTTTTCAGACAACGGCCGTGACCACATGGGGGACGATCTCCCGCCGGATGAGATCAACCGCCTGGCACAGCCCGGCAGCCACTTTGGCTACCCCTACTGGCACGGTGGCGTGGTGGCGGATCCTGAATACCCACTGCCCAAGTCACTGGAGGGCAAGCTGGTGGATCCCATTGCCCGCCTGCCGGCACATGTGGCGCCACTGGGCGTGCATTTTTACCGCGGCAGCCAGTTCCCCTCCCCCTGGCGGGGTGCGTTGCTGATTGCCGAGCATGGCAGCTGGAACCGCTCCAGCAAGGTGGGCTACCGCATCACCGCCCTCACTGATCCCCGGGGAGAGCGGGGGGAGGAGAATGGGGGCTACCGGGTGCTGGTCGATGGCTGGCTGGATGGGGAGACGCCCCTGGCCCGGCCGGTGGCCCTGCTGCCGCACCCCGATGGCAGTGTTTTGATTTCCGATGATTACCACGGCCGGATCTTCCGGTTGAGCTACGACCGAAGTTTTGTGTCGATCCCAACTCCGGCGCTGCCGGCAAGTGAGAACCATGACTGATCTGAGCGAAATGAGCTTGGAGGGCATCGAACAGATGCCCCTGCGCCAGTTCACCGAACAGGCCTACCTGAACTACTCCATGTACGTGATCATGGATCGGGCGCTGCCCTTTATCGGCGACGGGCTGAAGCCGGTGCAGCGTCGCATCATCTACGCCATGAGCGAGCTGGGCCTGTCGGCGACCGCTAAGTACAAGAAGTCCGCCCGTACCGTGGGTGATGTGCTGGGTAAATACCACCCCCACGGCGACAGCGCCTGCTACGAGGCGATGGTGCTGATGGCGCAGCCCTTTACCTATCGTTATCCCCTGGTGGATGGCCAGGGTAACTGGGGGGCACCGGACGATCCCAAGAGCTTCGCGGCAATGCGATATACCGAATCCCGCCTGGCCCGCTTCTCCGAGGTGCTGCTGTCTGAGCTGGGACAGGGCACCGTGGAGTGGGGGGTCAACTTCGATGGCACCCTAAAGGAGCCCAAGACCCTGCCGGCGCGGCTGCCCCATATTTTGCTCAATGGCATCACCGGCATCGCCGTGGGGATGGCCACCGATATCCCGCCCCACAATGCCCGGGAGGTGGCCAACGCCTGTGCCCACCTGCTGGAGAACCCCAAGGCGGAACTGGCAGACCTGATGCAGTTTGTGCAGGGGCCGGATTACCCGACGGCGGCGGAGATCATCACCCCCCGCAGTGATATCGAGAAGCTCTACCTCACCGGCAAGGGCTCCATCAAGATGCGCGCGGTGTACGAGAAGCAGGATGGCGAGATCGTCATCACCGCGCTGCCGCACCAGGTGTCAGGGGCCAAGCTGATCGAGCAGATCGCCGGCCAGATGCAGGCCAAGAAGCTGCCGATGGTGGCGGATCTTCGGGACGAGTCTGATCATGAAAACCCGGTACGACTGGTGATCGTGCCACGCTCCAACCGTATCGACCTGGACCAGGTGATGGCCCACCTCTTCGCCACCACGGACCTGGAGAAGAACTACCGGGTGAACCTCAACATGCTGGGGTTGGATGGCCGCCCGGCCGTGAAGGGGCTCACTACCCTGCTGGGCGAGTGGCTGCAGTTCAGGACAGAGACGGTACGGCGCCGATTGCAGCACCGCCTCGATAAAGTCCTGGCTCGACTGCACATCCTCGAGGGGCTGCTGATTGCCTTCCTCAATATCGACGAGGTGATCGAGATCATCCGCAGCGAGGATGAGCCCAAGGGCGCGCTGATGAGCCGGTTCGGCTTGTCGGAGAAGCAGGCGGAAGCGATCCTCGAGATCAAGCTGCGTCAGCTGGCCAAGCTGGAGGAGATGAAGATCCGCGCCGAGCAGGATGAGCTGGCCAAGGAGCGGGACAAGTTACAGCTGATCCTGGGGTCCGAGCGTCGCCTGAAAACCCTGATCCGCAAGGAGCTGCTGGCGGATGCCGAACAGTACGGTGATGATCGCCGTAGCCCGCTGGTGGAGCGCGAGGAGGCCCGTGCCCTGTCGGAGCAGGACCTCACGCCGGCGGAGGCGGTGACCGTAGTGATCTCCGACAAGGGTTGGGGGCGCTGCGCCAAGGGCCACGAGGTGGATCCCACCGGCCTCTCCTACCGCGCCGGCGACACCTACCTGGATCATGCCAAAGGGAAGAGTAACCAGCCGGTGGTGTTCCTGGAGAGCTCCGGCCGGGCTTATACCACGGAGCCTCACACCCTGCCGTCGGCCCGCAGCCAGGGCGAGCCGCTCTCGGGGCGTTTCAGCCTGGTAGCCGGTGCGCGACTGGAGCACGCGGTGATGGGGGCCAGCGAGGATCTCTACCTGATGGCCACCGACGCCGGTTATGGGTTTATCTGCAAGTTTGAGGATATGGTCAGCCGTAACAAGAGCGGTAAGGCGCTGTTGACCGTGCCTACTGGGGCAGAGATCCTGCCGCCGAGGCGCATTAAGGATCAGGGCAGTGAGCGGCTGCTGGCGATCACCACCGAGGGGCGGATGTTGCTGTTCCCGCTGGCCCAGTTGCCGATACTGGCCAAGGGTAAGGGGAACAAGATCATCGGGATACCCGGTGAAAGGGCCAAGTCCCGGGAGGAGTACCTCAAGCATCTTCAGGTGCTGGAAGCGGGGCGGGCGGTGACCCTTTGGGCGGGCAAGCGAAAGCTCACCCTCAAAGCGTCGGATCTGGATCACTATCTCGGTGAGCGGGGCCGTCGCGGCAACAAGCTGCCACGGGGGTTGCAGCGGGTGGACCGCATCGAGCTCGAGCCACTGGAATCGCAGCCGCAGTAAGTCCGGCGTCCCGTATTTGAGATCGGACTTTCTCGGCGCACAGTCGTTAACCAAAACCGTTGCGGGCGGCAGACAGCAGGGTATACTGGCCGCCCGCTTGAATTCGTAGAGTCGCTGTTGTGCTGAAGTGTTTCCGTGCCCTGATCCTGGGATTGCTGTTGGTGTGCGCCTTTGTTTTGGCCCTGCTGATGTGCCTGCTGCGTCCCTTCCATCGCAATAATGTCCACCACGTGGCCAGCTGGTTTGGCAAAGTCAGCCCGCTGCTCGGGTTGACCGTGGTCTCTCGGGGACAGGAAAATCTGCTGGCGGACCAGCCAGTGGTGTACGTGGGTAACCATCAGAACAGCTTCGACCTCTTTACCCAGAGCACCCTGGTGCCACCGGGCACCGTGAGCCTGGGCAAGAAGGATCTGGTCTGGATCCCGCTGTTCGGCCAGATCTACTGGCTGACCGGCAATATCCTGATCGATCGTAACAACCGCTCCCGGGCGATCTCGACCATTCAGGCCGCGGCCCAGAAGATCCGCGACAAAGCGCTGTCGGTATGGATCTTCCCTGAGGGCACCCGCTCGCGCGGACGGGGTTTATTGCCCTTCAAGACCGGCGCATTTCACACCGCCATCTCCGCCGGGGTGCCCATAGTGCCTGTCCTGGCCTCCTGCCAGGGGGATATCAGCCTGGGTCGCCGTGACAACGGCGTGGTGATCGTCGAGGCGATGCCCCCGATCCCCACCGAGGGACTGGCGCGTGACGATGTGCGAGAGCTGGCCCAACGGGTCTACGATAAGATGAATACCCGCCTGGCCGAGCTCAATGCCGAAGCGCAACAGCTGGCCCAGGCCAAATAAGGAGCCGAACCGGCCATGAACAAAGAACAACTGATTGCCGAGCAGCAGATGGAAACCCGGGAGATCGTGCAGGCCCTGCTGGACGATGGGTCCGATCCTCAGGCGACCTACAACATCGAACACCACTTCGCTTGCGCGGACTTCGATGCCCTGGAGAAGGTCGCGGTGGATGCCTTCAAGGCCGGTTTCGCGGTGGATGACGCCGAGGAGCTGGAGCTGGACGATGGCAGCACCGCCTACTGCTTCTCCGCCATGGCGGAGCACGGGCTGGAGATTGAACGCCTGGACAAGGATTGCGCCACTCTGATTGAACTGGCTAGCAAGCACCACGTGCTGTACGACGGTTGGGGCACTCACTTCGTCGAGCCCACCAAGCAGTAACGTCTCGTTTGAAAAAAGAAAAAGCCAGCGCAATGCGCTGGCTTTTTTTGTTTTGGATCCGACTTATGCCGCCGGATAGCGTCCGCCGAGGATCGCTTCCCGGGAAGCGCCGGTCACTGCAGGCAGGTTGCCGGGCAGCCCCTGAAGGTGGCGCCAGGCCAGCCAGGCAAAGGCGACCGACTCCACTAACTGAGGATCCAGGCCCAGGGTGGCGGTGGTGTCGATCCGGTAGCTGGGCAGCCGTTGCGCCAGTTGGCGTGCCAGCTCCCCGTTGAAGGCCCCGCCGCCGCACAGGTACAGCTCGCCACTGGGCGCGAGGCTCTGGGCACAGTCGGCGATGCTGAGCACCGTGGTGGCCAACAGGGTGGCCATTACGTCCTCATGGGGCAGGGGATCCAGGCTGTTGAGGTGGCTGTAGAGCCAGTTGAGATTGAACAGCTCCCGACCGGTGCTTTTGGGGGCTGGCTGGGCAAAGTAGGCGTGGCCCAGCAGCCGTGTCAGCAGTGCATCATCGACACTGCCCGAGGCGGCAATGGCGCCGTCTCTGTCATAGGGTTGGCCAAAGTGTTCCCGAGCCCAGGCGTCCATCAGGGTATTCCCCGGGCCGGTGTCGTAGCCCAGGATAGGCCCGTTGGGATCCAGGAATGTCAGGTTGGCGATGCCACCGACGTTGACGATAAGCCGTGGCGTCTCGGAGGCAAAGAGGTGGTGGTGAAACGCCGGCACCAATGGAGCGCCCTGGCCGCCCAGGGCGATATCCTTACGGCGAAAATCGGCGATCACGTCGATCCCGGTTTCGATCGCCAGGGTGTTGGGGCAGCCCAGCTGCAGGGTAAAGGCGTGGCGTCCGTCGGGGTGGTGGCGCACTGTCTGGCCGTGGCTGCCGATGGCGGCGATGGCCTCGGCCTCAAGACCGCTGGTCTTCAGGAGTGCCTTAACCGCCTCGGCAAAGCGGTATCCGAGCGCACGGTCGGCCCGCCCCATGAGGTCAATTTCGTCCGAACCGGGGCTGCAAAGGGTGTGCAGTTGACTCAGGAGCGGTTCCGGCAGCTCGATGCTGTGGTGGTTGATGACCGTCGGCCGTCCCTGCGCATCAAATCGGGCCAGTACCGCGTCGATGCCATCCATCGAGGTTCCCGACATCAGGCCGATACAGTAGGTCATGGGGCACTCCAATGCGTGTCCGGTGGAAGATGCCGATAGCATGGCAGTGGCAGCGGGGGAAGTCTATGCCCCCGCCCCTTACTGCATCGCCAGCTGGATGGCCTGTCGGTGGGCCAACTGCTTGAGCAGTGTGTCACTGAGTTGGGTAAAGGCCGGGCGCTCAGCGGCTGCCAGGGGCTTGGATTCCGGCAGCTTGACGGTACGGGGGTTACGGTGGACGCCGTTGACCAGGAATTCGTAGTGCAGGTGCGCCCCGGTGACCCGCCCGGTGGCTCCGAGGCGGCCGATGGTCTGGCCCTGCTTCACACGCTGTCCCTTTTTTACCAGGCGCTTGGAGAGGTGCAGGTACTTGGTGACATAGGTACTGGAGTGCTGGATCACCACGTAGTGGCCGTTGAGATTGGTGTAGCCTGACTGCAGGACCACGCCATCACCGGCCGCCATGATCGGGGTACCTACGGGGGCGACGTAGTCGGTGCCGTTATGGGCCCGGACCCGCCCTGTCACCGGATGGAGTCGGCGCGGATTGAAGTTGGAACTGACGTAGTTGAACTGAACCGGTGCACGCAAGAAAGCCTTCTTCATCGGCTGGCCATCGGGGGCGTAGTAGTGGCCATCGTCGTGGCGTATGGCCCGAAACACGGTGCCCTGGTTCACGAACTCCGCCACCAGGATGTCGCCATCGCCGGCAAAGTGGCCATTGACGTAGTCATCCTCCCAGAGTACGGCGAAGCGATCACCGGCGCGGATATCCAGGGCGAAATCCACGTCCCAGCCAAACAGGCCCGCTAGGCGCATGATCTGATTGGGGGTCATCCCCGCCGCGGTCGCGGCGTTCCAGAAGTTGCTGGTGATCTCGGCACTGGCAAAATGTTGGCGCTTCTCCACCGCCACCTGCTCGAGGCGCTCCGTCAGCCCTCCCTCTTGCTCCTGGACCCAGAGGGTCTCCGTGGCGTCCACCTGGTAACGCAGCGCCGCCCACTGGCCATCCCGGTAACCCAGCTCGATCACCTGCCCCGGTAGGATCTTCACCAGCCGCTGGCCCGCCTGCTCCAGCTGGGTGATGCGATGCAGCAGCGCCGGTGACAGCTCGGCACGGTCAAAGAGCCGGGCGAGGCTGTCGCCGGAGGCCACTTCGAACGCGCGCCATTCGAGAGCCTTGGCATCCTCTGTCGGCGTTGCAGGCGGCAGCTTCAGCGGCAGTGGCAGGCGGGTGGCAAGGGGCAGGGGGGTACTGTGCTGAGCCGCCAATTGGGTGCTGGAGGGCAGCAGCAGAAGCAGGCACACCAGGGCCCCGAGGGCGGCGATACCGGCTCGATGAGGTCGCGGCAACCGCGCCAGAAGCGCGCGGACGCGTCGGGAAACCGGGGTGTTGCCGTTGGAGGAGGGGATGATGGGCCCGTTCACGTACCTATACCTTTATTCTGTGCCGCCGGATCCCGCGCCCCGCGCGGTGTCGACACGCTTTCCTTTGTTGGGGCTAACCATTAACATTATCGCTTTTGCGGAAAGATTCAAACCGTGCGGAGATCCTTGCATGACTGATTTGGAAAAGGCGCTGGCGGAGATCCGCCGTGGCACTGATGAGATCCTGGTTGAGGAGGAGCTGATTGCCAAGCTTAAGCTGGGCCGCCCTCTGCGGGTGAAGTTGGGCGCCGATCCGACCGCGCCGGACATCCACCTGGGCCACACCGTGATCCTCAACAAGCTGCGCCAGTTCCAGGAGCTGGGCCATGAGGTGATCTTCCTGATTGGTGACTTTACCGGCATGGTGGGGGACCCCTCAGGTAAAAACAGCACCCGCCCACCGCTGACCAAAGAGCAGGTGTTGGCCAACGCTGAGACCTATAAAGAGCAGGTGTTCAAGATCCTGGACCCGGCCCGTACCCGCATCGAGTTTAACTCCTCCTGGCTGGGGGAGATGGGGGCCGAGGGGATGTTGCGATTGGCCTCCCAGCAGACCGTGGCCCGGATGCTGGAGCGTGATGATTTCAAAAAGCGCTATGCCAGCGGTCAGTCCATCGCCATCCACGAGTTCATGTACCCGCTGCTGCAGGGACATGATTCCGTGGCCCTGGAGGCGGACGTGGAGCTGGGTGGGACCGACCAGAAGTTCAACCTGCTGATGGGGCGCGAGCTGCAGAAGGCCGCGGGTCAGGAGCGTCAGGTGGTCATCACCATGCCGTTGCTGGTGGGGCTGGATGGGGTCAAGAAGATGTCCAAGTCCGCCAACAACTACATTGGTGTCAGCGACGCGCCGTCCGAGATGTTCGGTAAGATCATGTCGGTGTCCGATGACCTGATGTGGGACTACTACGAACTGCTCTCCTTCCGCCCGCTGGAGGAGATCGAGGGGCTCAAGGCGCAGCTCGCTGCCGGTGGTAACCCACGGGATGTGAAGATCGCCCTGGCCAAGGAGATCATCGCCCGCTTCCACGACGAGGCCGCTGCCGAAGCTGCCCATCAGGATTTCATCAACCGCTTCTCCAAGAACGCCATCCCGGACGAGATGCCGGAGTTCGAGTTCGAGGCGGGCGTGGCGATCGCCAACCTGCTCAAGGATGCGGGCCTGGTTAACACCACCTCCGACGCGATGCGGATGATCAAGCAGGGTGGGGCCAAGATCGACGGCGATAAGATCGACGACACCAAGCTGGTTCCCGCTGCCGGTACCGCGGTCTATCAGGTTGGTAAGCGCAAGTTCGCCCGCATCACCCTGAAGTAAGCGTTCCGATCGCAGGAAAAAGGCCACCCTGATGGGTGGCCTTTTTTGTTGCGCTGCTCGCCAGCCTCAGTGGTACTGGAGCTTGAGCTGATCTTTCATGGCACCGTAATCGAACATGTCGATATGTTCCGAGATCCGCTGGTTTTCCATATCCACCTTCAGGGTGGTGACCCCCGGCAGGACAAAGGTGATCGTTTCCCCCGGGTAACCGAAGAGGTCGCCCCGGGCCTGGTAGTAGTAGCTGCCAATCATCACCACCAGGCTGCCGTTGGCAAAGGTGTGGCTTGGGACAAACTCGTATTCCCGGGTATAGGAGTGAACCCGGCGCAGGAAGGTGAGGATATCCCGCCGACCGACCAGGCTTTTACCGGCGGTCTTATCCTCGAACAGGGTTTCGCGGTCGTAGAAGCGGGACAGCTGGTTGAAATTCAGGCTGGTCAAGGCTTCGATGTAGCGCTCAGCCAGTGCCATCTCCGGGATCTGTGCCGGGCCGTAGTCCGCCGGGTCATCCGCACCGTTGGCCCGGACGGGGCCGCTCAGAACCAGTAATCCAAACAGCAGTAGGGTGATGGTCCTCATCGCTCCTCCTTGACAGCGTTTAAGGCTTGGGGTGATCCAGCGCGAAAGCGGGCAGGGATAGGCCGGTGAATATCCCGATCAGGCGCAGCAGCAGGGTGCCGCTCATCGCCAGCAGCGCTGCGGGTACCAGGGCCAGCTCCAGTGCCAGGGCGCAGGTGTAGATGGCACCACCGACGATGCAGGCGGTGGCGTAGATCTCGGTCCGCAGCACCAGGGGCACCTCCCGGCAGAGGAGATCACGGATCATGCCGCCCATCACGCCGGTCATGGTGCCCATCATCACCGCGATCACCGGGTCGACACCGAAACGCAGCGCCTTCTGCACCCCGATCACGGTAAAGACCGCCAGCCCGAAGGCGTCCGCTACCTGAAACCACTTGCCGGAGAGGCGTCGGGGGCAGCGAACCAGCAGCATCACCAGTGCCGCGGTGATGGCGATCAACCAGATGTAGGTGGGGTCGGTGATCCAGAACACCGGCGTGGCACCGAGGATGGCGTCACGCACGGTACCGCCGCCGACGGCGGTGACGCCGGCCAGCACCAGCACCCCGAAGGGATCCATGCGTAACCGGCCTGCAGCCAGGGCGCCTGAGATGGCGAAAACGACGGTTCCGAACAGGTCGGCGGCGTAGATAAAGTGGTTCATTTTTCAAGATTGTCGAGAAAGATGTCCAAGGCACGCTGAGAGATCCGGATCTCCAGCACCGACAAAAGCAGTGAGTAGATAAGCAGACCGAGGCTGATGCCGAAGGTCCAGAACGCCGCATCCGGCAGTTCCAGGTAGATCAGCAGCATGCTCAGAACGCAAAAGATGAAGCTGAGCACCCCCACCTCCTGCATGCGGCGGATGATGCCGATGCGTAGGCGCAGGTTCTTCAGCTGCAGGAGGGCTTGGTCCTGCTGCTCCTGGGAGTCGGACTCACTGCGCTGGATCTGGGGAGCCAGTGAGCGCACCAGGGAGGCCAACGACAGGAAGCGGTTGGTGTAGGCCAACAGCAGCAGGGAGATGGCCGGAAACAGCAGCGCCGGGGTGGTCAGTTCCATCGCAATACTCATCACTCGTTCGGTGAGCCGATTGCCGGCTCACTCAGGATTAGGCCGACAGGGTTTCCAGCATCGCCAGTACCACCTTGGCGGAGTGCTCACCGGCTTTGACGATAAAGCTGTCAAAGTCCACGGCGCTATCGTCGTTGGCATTATCGGAGATGGCCCGGATCACCACGAAGGGCGTACCAAACTGGTGGCAGACCTGGGCGATGGCGGCGGCCTCCATCTCACAGGCGGCCATGGTGGGGAAGTGCGCCAGCATTACCGCAGTGCGCTTGGGATCGGCGATGAAGCTGTCGCCGGTGCAGATCAGCCCCTCGATCGCCTTGACCTCGCCCACCCGGTCCACACTGGTTTTGGCCGCGGCCACCAGCTTCGGGTCCGGTTGGAAGGCGGCAGGCTGGCCCGGCAGTTGCCCCATCTCGTAGCCGAAAGCAGTGACGTCGGCATCGTGGTGACGCACCTCGGAGGAGATCACGACATCCCCGATGGCGAGGCTCTTGGCGAAACCGCCGGCGGAGCCGGTGTTGATGACCGCCTCTGGCCCGAAACGCTCCATCAGGATGGCGGTGGCGGTTGCTGCCGCCACCTTACCGATACCGGAGCGGGTCAGGATCACCTCGGTCGAACCTATGGTGCCCTGGTAAAACTCGATTCCGGCGATGGTATCGATAGACAGGTTATTGATCTGGTTGCGCAGCAGGGAGACTTCCTGCTCCATGGCGCCAATAATGCCGATTTTCATTAGGGGTTCCGGTGTCGTTTTCTTGCCCAAACAGTGGCGGCTAGGATACCAGTTTTTGCATTTCTGCGCCGCTATGGGTGTACCCCGGTTCCCTCGCTGTAGACGCAGGAGCAGACCGCCTGGCTGGGCGCAAACTGGACCACCAGCGCATGTTGCTCAGGGTGGTGGGCCAGGAACCGCAGTCGGATGGGGTGGCTGCCGCGGCTTTCCAGGTTTTGTTCGATCTCCTGCGCCAGCTGGATGCACTGGAGCGGCATCATTGTTGATATTTAGGTCACACTGGCAGGCAACAACATCAGTGTGTTGGTTCCGGGGGAGTGAACAGCCTGGTTCATCGTTCATGGGTAACCGGAGAGGGTAGGGCTTTTTTACGGTGGACGTTGATCGGTATCCAGGCTCTGTCGATGCCCGAGATGCCCGATATAGACAGGGAGTGGTCAAACTGGACTAAGCTGCCTAAGGGTCGATGAGGGCCCCGAATCAACCAAGGAGACAGATTATGACAATCGTGCGCAGACGATGGCTGATGCCCATGATGGCGGTGTTGCTCTCGGTGCTCACCGCTCCGGTGGCTCTGGCCCACTGCCAGGTGCCCTGCGGGATCTTCGACGATGGGGCCCGGGTAAAGGCGCTGATGGAGGATGCGACCACCATTGAGAAGGCGATCACCGAGATGAATGCGCTGGCCAGTAAGCGGGACGTTCAGTCTCAGAACCAGTTCAATCGTTGGGTGATGAACAAAGAATCCCACGCCAGCCATATCATCACCGTGATGGCAGAATATTTCCTGGCCCAGCGGGTGAAACCCGGTGAGGACTATGACAAGAAGCTGCGGGAGCATCACGCGGTGATCCTGGCGGCGATGAAAGCCAAGCAAAGTTCGGACATGGCGGCGGTGAAAGCGCTCAACGACGCCATCGGCAAACTGACCGCCTATTACCATATGCACGAGTGAATCCCCGGTCTTTTTCGGCGTCGGAACGGTCATCGGATCCGTCATTAACAAACAAACGCCCCGCAGTGCGGGGCGTTTTTTCGATCGCGGTAAAGCTTGTGGGTTAACTTCAGTTCAGCGGACAGCCCATCTCGTTTTGATAGGCGAAGCCGTTTTTCAGGGACTCGACGTTGCCATTGACGCCCTGAACGGCACTGATCACCTCGTGGGCGCTGTACTTGTAGCTGACGTCACCGCTGGACGCGTTGAGCAGTGCGGCCACGGCGTGACGGCCCAGCGCTTTATACTGGCCGCCTCCTTGCTGCAGTACCTCCAGCAGGGTCATGTCGCCAAAGAGATCCGAACCGAAGGCTGTAGAAAATAAATCATCGGGTCCATACATAACCCAGCTGTCGAAGTGGTGGGGTTGCTTCCAGTAACCTGGGGTGCAGCCCTGCCCTCCCCGCTCAATGGTGGCGGCCTTGACCAGGTAGTCGTTATTGTCCTCCTCCGCGTTACTCGCATTGAAGGGGCGCAGCACCAGGTAGGGGGCGTCGGCCCCCCCGAGCGCGGCCACATCCAGGGTGACTTCAACGCTGCCGCCTTCGTACTGGAAGTCGAGGAGCAGGGTCAGACCGCCGTCATTGGGATTGTCATTGGTGTCCCACCAGAGCTGGCCCGCTTCGGGCACGCTACTGCCATCGTTGTCATCCAGGGAGGAGAGTTCGACCGATACCCAGCGGGTGTCAGCGGGGCGCCCAAGATAGATGAACTCTTCTGTGGCCTGGTTGGACAGCTCGTTTATATCGCCGCCGCCATCGGGGCCGGGGCAGTCGCCGCCGTTATCGGCCACTTCGACCGGGCTGCACACCCCGAAGCCACGATCCCCCTCCTGGTTGCGCCGGTAGAGGTTGGCGGGCTCGAAGTTGCCGGAAACAGGGTCTTGGTACATGCCGATGGCGGTGATGCCGCTGTTGGCATCGGTGAAGGTGGTGGAGCCGAGGTTGCCCGGAGTGCCCTCATTGAAGTTGGCGGTGGCGGCGAGGGTCAGTGGGGTGACTAGGGCGGCGGTGATCGCTAAGGCGGTCGGTAGAGGCTTGCATGAGTACTTCATAACTTCACTCTCTTTTGGGCTTTCTACGTGACGAGGATCGTCAACAACAGATCGAGAAAAACACGAAAAAAGTGTAGTTAAGCCGTTAGGAAGACGTTGAGTTTTCCCTCCCCGTTTCACTCCTTGCCCCCATGGTTTCGGGCTTGACAGAATCGGAGCCGTCACCGAGGTTTGAGCTATCCCACGGAGCAGGAGGAGCGGTCAATGAGAGCGAAGAGTCAGGCAATGATGGCAATGGATCCTGAGACAGAACAGAAAGAGGCGGCACAAGGGCTCCAGCCGGGTCGAGCCGTTCGTGAAAGCAGGCCACGTGGATCGTCCTCGGGCCGGGTTTGGCGGCTGGGTTTGATTGCGACGCTGTTTTTCGGCCTGACCGCGGTGCCGGCCCAGGCGAACAAGCCGGAGTGGGCAGGGAAGGGCAAACCACCCACCCAGGAGCAGAAGGAGGCCCATAAGGAAGCGATGCGAAGCAAGCGGGGCAATGAGGTGGAAAAGCTTGAACCTGAGCCACGACCAACGCTGCGAGAGCGGCTGGATGAGCGCACTAAAGAGGCGGAGCGGGAAGCGGACAGGCGAGCCCGTGACACCCATGATAGTCGGGAGATGACGGGCAGGGAAACCCGCAGCCGGGAGCGGCTGGAGCAGCGCACAGAAGAGACGGAGCGGGAAGCGGATAGGCGGGCCCGTGACACCCATGATAGCCGTGAGATGATGGGCCGGGAGACCCACAGCCGGGAAGTTCGAGGGGCGGAAGTGGGCAAGGGGACCCGTTAGGACTGTTTAGAACCAAGCACGGAACCGGTCCCAATCGGCCCCCATTCGGGGGCCGAACTCATCTCCGGTGAGCACCTAAATGGCTGTTCCTCAATACGCTCCACTTTCGTGAATGCTCAGGCTCCGTGAGTTTTACTCCGGCTCTTAGGAACTAGGGCCCAGAACCGAGTTCCCAAGAGCTTGGTGCTCCACTGCATCAGGTTACCTTCGCGAACGGCAGGGTGTAGCACAATTCGGAACAGGTATTTAGGGTGCCTGGTTGTCGAGCATATCCAGGATCCCGGCGGCGGCCCGTCGGCCCTCGTCGATGGCGGTGACCACCAGATCGGAGCCGCGCACCATATCTCCGCCGGCAAACACCTTGGGGTGGCTGGTTTGAAAGGCGAAGCGGCCGTGCTGGGGCGCGCGGATCAAGCCCCACTCGTCGGTCAGGATCCCAAATTCACCGAGCCAGGCCGGAGGGCTGGGCTGGAAGCCGAAGGCGATCAGCACCGCGTCCGCGGCCAGCACGTGCTCGGAACCTTCGATAGGCTGGGGCCGGCGGCGGCCGTTCTCATCCGGTTCGCCGAGTGCGGTTTCCACGCACTTGAGTCCCACCACCTGCCCCTCAGGGCCGGTCTCGATCGCCAGGGGCATGCGGTTGAATAGGAACTCCACCCCCTCCTCCCGGGCGTTTTGCACCTCGCGGCGCGAACCGGGCATGTTGGCCTCGTCCCGGCGGTAGGCACACTGTACGGACGCCGCGCCCTGGCGCACCGAGGTGCGGACACAGTCCATGGCGGTATCCCCGCCCCCCAGAACCACGACCCGCTTACCCTTGAGATCGATGTAGGGGGTGTCACAGTCGTACCCTTCGAGCTTGGCGGTGTTGGCGATCAGGAAGGGCAGGGCCTGGTGCACGCCCTGGGCGGACTCGCCGGGCAGGTTGCCCTGCATCGACTTGTAGGTCCCCATGCCGAGGAAGACGGCATCGTGTTCCGCCAGTAGTTGGTCGAAGGGCAGATCTTTGCCGATCTCCACCCCCAGTTTGAAGGTGATCCCCATCTTCTCAAACAGGACTCGACGCTTGCGCACCACGGATTTTTCCAACTTGAAGGCGGGGATCCCGAAGGTGAGCAGGCCACCGATCTCCGGATGGCGATCATACACCGTCACCCTGGCACCGTTGCGGCGCAGGATGTCTGCACAGCCCAGTCCCGCCGGGCCGGCACCCACGATGGCCACGTGCTCAGGACGCTCGGTGACCTGGGAAAGATCCGGGCTCCAGCCCATCTCAATGGCGGCATCGGTGATGTATTTCTCCACTGAGCCGATGGTTACGGCGCCGAAGTCGTCGTTGAGCGTACAGGCACCTTCGCAGAGGCGATCCTGAGGGCAGACCCGGCCACACATCTCCGGCAGGGTGTTGGTCTGGTGGGCCAACTCCGCCGCTTCGATGATGCGCCCCTGTTTGGCCAGCCGCAGCCAGTCGGGAATGTAGTTGTGCAGCGGGCACTTCCACTCGCAGTAGGGGTTGCCGCAGTCGATACAGCGATCGGACTGGGCCGCGGCCTCCTCCTGGGCGTAGGGCTGGTAGATCTCCACGAAGGCGTCCTTGCGCCGGGGCAGGGCCTCCTTGTTGGGATCCTGGCGTGCTACGTCGAGAAATTGAAAGTCGTTATTCATGATGTTGTCCTTACCCCGCCTGCACTTTCAGTTCATTGCTCTGCTGGATGGAGAGCAGCTCGCCCAACTGGGTGGACTTGGGTTTGACCAGCTTGAAGCGCGGCAGCCAGTGAGTCAGATCCTCAAGGATGTCGGCGGCCCGCTCGGACCCGGTGGCGTCGTAGTGGGCCTGCAGCAGCTGCTTGAGGTGATGCTGGATCATCGGCTCCGAGACCGGCAGGGTCTCCACCAGCTCGCCGTTGATGCGCCGCTCGAAGTCGTTGTGCTGATCGAATACGTAGGCGAAGCCGCCGGTCATACCGGCGCCGAAGTTGACCCCGGTCTCCCCGAGGATCACCACCACGCCCCCGGTCATGTATTCACAGCCGTTGTCGCCACAGCCCTCGATAACCGCCACCGCACCGGAGTTGCGCACGGCGAAGCGTTCACCGGCCTGGCCTGAGGCATAGAGCTTGCCGCCAGTGGCGCCGTAGAGGCAGGTGTTACCGATGATCACCGACTCATGACTGTCGTAGGCCACGCCCGAAGGGGTCTTAATCACCAGCTCACCGCCGGTCATCCCCTTGCCAACGTAATCGTTGGCGTCCCCGGAGAGCACCAGCTTGACGCCGCCGACATTGAAGACGCCGAAGCTTTGTCCGGCGGTGCCGCTGAACTGAAACTCCAGGGTCTGTTCCGCCATCCCCTGGTTGCCCCAGCGTTGGGCTATCTCGCCGCACAGGGTGGCACCGACGGAGCGGTCGGTGTTGAAGATGGGCAACTGCCAGCAACCGTTGCTGCGGCTATCCACGCACTCCTTGGCCAGTGCCAGCATCTCCTGGTTCAGCGCCCCCTTGTCCAGGGGGCGGTTGAGCTCGGTGTTGTAGCGCTCGGTATGCTCCGAGGGCACCGCCTCCGCCAACACCGGAGAGAGGTCCAGCTTGCCCTGTCGGGCGGTCTGCCCCGGCAGCTGTGCCAGCCACTGGCTGCGGCCGATAAGATCGTCGAACTGGCTGACCCCCAGCCGGGCCATCAGTTCGCGCACATCCTCGGCGATGAAGCGGAAGAAGGCCATCACCTTCTCCGGTGTGCCGTGGTAGTGCTGCTCCCGCAGTCGCTTGTCCTGGGTGGCGACCCCGGTGGCACAGTTGTTGAGGTGGCAGATCCTCAGGTATTTGCAGCCCAGGGCGATCATCGGCGCGGTGCCGAAGCCGAAGCTCTCCGCCCCCAGCAGGGCGGCTTTGACCACGTCCAGGCCGGTCTTGAGGCCGCCGTCCACCTGCAGTCGCACCTTGTGGCGCAGGTTGTTGGCCACTAGTGCCTGCTGCACCTCCGCCAGGCCCAACTCCCAGGGGGAGCCGGCGTAGTGGATGGAGGTGAGTGGCGAGGCGCCGGTACCGCCGTCGTAACCGGAGACGGTGATCATGTCCGCGTTGGCCTTGGCTACGCCACAGGCGATGGTGCCGATCCCCGGCTCCGAGACCAGCTTGACGCTGATCCTGGCCTTGGGGTTGACCTGCTTGAGATCGAAGATCAGCTGGGCCAGATCCTCGATGGAGTAGATGTCGTGGTGCGGGGGCGGGGAGATCAGCGTGATACCCGGGCGGCTGAAGCGCAGGGTGGCAATTTCCGCAGAGACCTTGTGGCCGGGGAGCTGGCCCCCCTCGCCGGGCTTGGCCCCCTGGGCCACCTTGATCTGGATGACGTCGGCACTCATCAGGTAGGCCGCGGTGACGCCGAAGCGGCCGGAGGCCACCTGCTTGATGCGGGAGTTGCCAAGGGTGGTGAAGCGGCGCGGATCCTCGCCCCCTTCGCCGGAGTTGGAGTGGCCCCCCAGTTGGTTCATCGCCACCGCCAGCGCCTCGTGGGCTTCCGGCCCCAGGGCACCGATGGACATGGCGGCGGTGTCGAAGCGCCAGAACAGCTTATCGCTCCCCTCGGTGTCGGCTACCTCGATGGCCTCCTGCCCCGGGGTCAGGCCGATCAGGTCCCGCAGGGTGGCGGTGGGGCGCTGATCCACCAGGATGCGGTAGCGCTGGTAGGCCTCGGCGTCGTTGTGATTGACCGCCTGCTGCAGCGCCTGAACCACATCCGGGTTGAAGCAGTGGTACTCGCCGTCATGGACAAACTTGAGCAGGCCGCCGTGGGCCAGGGGCTGATGGCGGCGGAAGGCAGCCTGGTGCAGCCGGGCCTGGTCCGCCTCGATGTCGGTAAAGTCCGCGCCCTGGATGCGGGAGGCGACGCCGTTAAAGCACAGCGCCACCACCTCGTCCGCCAGGCCCACCGCCTCGAACAGTCGGGCACAGCGGTAGCTGGCGATGGTGGCGATCCCCATCTTGGAGAGGATCTTCATCAGTCCTTTGTCGATGCCGTCGCGGTACTTGAGGGTCAGCTCCTTGATTCGGTGAGCTTCGCCGCGCTTGGGCGCCAGGGTATGGATGCACTCGTAGGCCAGGTAGGGGTAGATGGCGGTGGCACCGAAGCCGAGCAAAACGGCAAAGTGGTGGGGGTCCCGGGCAGTGCCGGTTTCCACCACGATGTTGGTGTCACAGCGCAGTTGGTGTTTCACCAGGGTGTGCTGCACCGCACCGACTGCCATGGCGGCGGGGATCAGCAGCTTCTCCTGGCTCAGGGGCCGGTCGGACAGCACCACCATGGTAGCGCCGTTCTGGGCTTCCACCCGGGCCTGGCGGCAGATCCGCTCGATGGCGGCCTGCAGCCCCTCGCTGGGCTCGTAGCTGAGATCGATCCGGGCCCAGCTGTAGTGTTCATCGTCCAGCGCCAGCAACTGGTGGAAATCGGAGTAGAGCAGCACCGGGGAGTCGAACATCACCCGGTGGGCCAGTCCGGTGGTCTCGTTGAAGGGGTTCTTCTCCTTCCCGATGCAGGTGGCCAGGCTCATCACATGTTTTTCCCGCAGCGGATCGATGGGCGGGTTGGTGACCTGGGCAAACTGCTGGCGGAAGAAGTCGTAGAGGCTGCGCACCTTGGTGGAGAGCACCGCCATCGGCGTGTCGTCGCCCATGGAGCCCACCGCTTCAGCCCCGCCGTTGGCCAGGGGCCAGATGATCTCACGCAACTCCTCGCGGGAGATGTTGAACATCTTCTGGTAACGCAGCAGCTCATCGGCGTCCATCTCCGCCTGGCCGGCGGCCTCCAGCGGCAGTTCGGCGCCGGGCTTGAGCCGGGTAGTGCTGACCTTCATCCATTCGCCGTAGGGATGACGGTTTTTCAGGTCTTCATCGATCTCGAAGGAGGTGAGCAGCTTGCCGGTGTAGGTGTCCAGCACCAGCAGTTCACCGGGGCCCACCCGGCCCTTCTCCACCACTTCGTCCGGCTGGTAATCCCAGATCCCCACTTCCGAGGCCAGGGTCAGGATGCGGTCCTTGGTGATGACGTAGCGGGAGGGGCGCAGGCCGTTGCGATCCACGGCACAGGCGGCATGGCGACCATTGGTCAGCACCACCCCGGCGGGGCCATCCCAGGGCTCCATGTGCATGGAGTTGAAGTCGTAGAACGCCTTGAGGTCATTATCCATGTCCGGGTTGGATTGCCAGGCCGGCGGGATCAGCAGGCGCATCGCCCGTTTGATGTCCATGCCGCCGGCGAGCAGCAGCTCCAGCATATTGTCCAGGCTGGAGGAGTCGGAACCGGACTGGTTAACGAAGGGCGCCGCTTCCTGTAGATCCGGAATGAGCGGGGTGCGGAACTTGTACTGGCGCGCCTCGGCCCATTGGCGGTTGCCGGCGATGGTGTTGATCTCGCCATTGTGGGCTAGGTAGCGAAACGGCTGGGCCAGCTGCCACCGTGGCTGGGTATTGGTAGAAAAACGCTGATGAAACAGGCAGATGGAGCTTTCCATCCGCAGATCGGCGAGGTCGGGATAGAAGGCGGGAAGGTCCCGCGGCAGCATCAGGCCCTTGTAGACGATGATTCGACCGGAGAGGGAGGAGATGTAGAAGTCGGGATCGTCCGCCAGTCGCTTCTCCGTGCGCCGGCGTGCCATGTAGAGGCGGCGCTCCAGATCCTTGCTGCGCCAGCCCACCGGGGCGTTCACGAACACCTGCCAGAAGGTGGGGGCATCGGCGGCGGCGATGGGGCCGAGGATCCCCATGTTGACCGGCACTTCGCGCCAGCCCAGCACCGTGAGGGTCTCCTCGTTGAGCTGCTTCTGCATCTCCGCCTTGACCGCCGCCTGGCGGACAGGATCGTGCCCCATCATTACCATGCCGACAGCGTACTTGTTGGCCAGGCGCCAGCCGTTCTCCTCGGCGATGTGCTGGAAGAAGCCGTCCGGTTTGGTCATCAGCAGGCCACAACCGTCGCCGGTTTTGCCGTCTGCGCCGATGGCGCCCCGGTGTTGAAGGCGATCCAGGGCGCTGATCGCAGTGCGAACCACCCGGTGACTGCTCTCGCCTTCCATGTGGGCGATCAGTCCAAACCCGCAGTTTTCCTTTTCAAAACCCGGTTGATACAGGCTCATAGTCATCCTCCAGCCGCTGCACCGGCCTTAACTTCACGGTGCAGATACATAATTATGCAGCAGAACATTGTAAATTAATGGTCCGGCGAAATCCGGTCAACGGCGTACTTCCGGGCTGAATGGGCATGAATTCATACGATTAGAAGATGTAAGACGAAGTGTGCATTTCATCTTGATTCGGAGATGGGAAAGAAAAACTGCTAAATTACGGCCCCTTGCCGCATAAATAGCAGGTCTCTTCATGCTGGTTCAGAGCAAATCGCCACCCCCGTCGCGTTACCGGGTCAAACCTGGCCTTCCTGTTCATGGTTCCAAAAGGCCATTTTTATTGGCTGATAAGGCCGGCTTATCGGCCGACGTGATCCGGATCGGCGCAGGGCCCGGCCTGGATCTGGTAAAGTTGCGCGTTTTTTCATCACCGGGTCAGGCCCGGGCAACCGGGAGTCATGCCATGGGGCTGAATCAGCACGTCCATACCCTGGGCGAATATATGAAGGCGCGGTACGGCGAGAAGATCCATAAGCTGACCATCGATGCCGCCTTCACCTGTCCCAACCGGGATGGCAGCCTGGGAAGGGGCGGTTGCACCTTCTGCAATGTGACCTCCTTCAGTGCCGAGCACGGCACCGATGCCAGCGTGGCGCAGCAGTTGGCCGAAGGGAAGCTGCGTCGCGATAAAGGCCGGAGCAAGCCGGGTAAGCCCAAGCGCTACATGGCCTATTTCCAGGCCTACACCTCTACCTACGACGAGTACGCGGTGCTCAAGCGCAAGTACGAGGAGGCGCTGCAGGTATCGGACATCGTCGGGATCTGCGTGGGCACCCGCCCGGACTGTGTTCCGGACGAGGTGCTGGCGCTGCTGGCCGGGTATCAGCGCCAGGGGATGGAGGTGTGGCTGGAGCTGGGGCTGCAGAGCGCCCGCAGTGACACCCTGAAAAAGATTAACCGGGGCCATGAGTTCGAGGCCTACGCGGATACCGTTCGCCGTGCCCGCCTCTACGGCATCAAGATCTGCACTCACCTGATCCTGGGGCTACCCGGTGAGACGCCGGAACAGGTGCATCAGACCCTGGACCAGGTGTTGGCGGTCGGAGTCGACGGTCTAAAGTTGCATCCGCTGCATGTGGTGCAAAACAGCACCATGGCCAGGCAGTACGAAGCCGGGCGCCTGCCCCTGTGGACGATGGAGCGCTACGTGAAAACCTGTGGTGAACTTATCCGCCGGACTCCCCGGGAGGTGGTGTATCACCGGGTCAGTGCCTACGCCAAGCCCCCGGAGCTGATCGCCCCGGATTGGTGTGGTGACAAGTGGCTGGCGCTCAATGCCATTATCGAAGACCTGCGGGTCAATGGCGGGCAGGGTTCCGCCCTGTAGTCGTACTTAGCGCGGTGCGGTTCGCGCTTGCGCGCGGGTTTGTGTCGGGCAGCCATCGGTGGCTGCCCCTTTTGCCTCTTTGCGGGGGCCGCATCTTCCGTCGTAGGTTAGTGGCAAGCTTGCGCGGCCCAAGGTGAGTAGGGCGGCTGGCGTTTTGGGTTTCTCGTGGGTGTTAATTTCGGTGGGCGGCTGGTACCGCGGGCGTTTTGTGTTGCTTTAAGTGGATTTGCCGGGCCGCTCCCGGCAACTCCGCTACGCGCAGAGGAGAAATGTCTGCGGCGCAGCCGCCCCCTCTCATTTAACGCCCGAACGGGTAAGAAGGGAGGGAGAGCCACTGAGGGGATCGCCCTCTCAGTAAAACTTGGGGTCGTCCTTCGAGGGGCGGGTCTTGAAGCGTCGATGCAGCCACATGTACTGCTCCGGGCGTTTGCGGACCAGTTGCTCGGTAACCTTGTTACAGCGTTGAGTATCCGCGATCTCATCCCCGGTGGGAAAACCCTCCAGCGCGGGCAGCATCTCGATGGTATAGCCGGAATGGTCGGCGTTGCGCTCGACGAAGAAGGGAACGACTTTGGCGCGTCCCAACTTGGCCAGGGTGGTGGCACCGGCCGGGGTGGAGGCGGGGATACCGAAAAAGTCCACGAAGACACTGCCACGGCGTCCGCCATCCTGGTCCTGTGTGTACCAAAGCATCTCGCCCTGACGCAGGGCCTTGACCATCTGTCGAACTTCACGCTTGGGGATCAGCCCCTTGTTACTGCGCAACCGGCCGCGTACCTGCAGGTACTCCATCAATTTATTGTTGTGGGGCCGGTAGACGCCAACGCCGCCATGGAACTGGCCCAGCACCCGGGCACCGGGTTCCAGCATCAGGCAGTGGGCCGCAAGCAGCAGCACGCCTTGCCCCTCGGAGACTGGATTAGCCACGTTCTCCTGGCCCCGGATGGTCATATGACGCTGGATCCGGGCGTCGCTCCACCACCAGGCGTTGGCGGTATCAAACAGGGCCATGCCGGTCTCTTCGAAATTTTTTACCAGCAGGGTTTCCCGCTCCGCTGAGCTCATCTCGGGGAAGCAGGCTTCCAGGTTGCAGCGGGCGACGGCGGCCCGCTTGGGGGAGAGCTTCATCAGGGTGCGGCCGAGAAAGGCGCCGAGGGCAAACTGGGTGCTCAGCGGCAGCAGGATCAGGAGTCTCATGACGCCGACGCCAAACCAAGTCGGCCAGTATTTGGGGTGAAGCAGTTGGCGATCAAACTGGGCGGATTCTTGCATGGATGAGCTCTTGACGGTTGTGGCTGGCGGTAGAATGAAGATCAGCACCATACTCTGCTCAGGCCCGAGTGGCAATTCCGGTGGCGGATGTTTGCCGCTGGGTGTCACCCCTTTGATGTTGGCTGATAAACTCAGCCCAACAGTCGGTGACGAGGGTGACAGGTTGGTCAAAGTCGGCCCTGAGGGGGTAGCTATGCTTAGTGGGGTGAGGGGGCAGTCAATGAACGCGCGCCATCAGCGTCGTTATCGCCGGCTGTTCCAAGGCGCGTTACCCTTGTTGATGGTGCTGACGCTGTTGATGAGTGTGCCCGCTGTGGCGGCACCGCCCCATCAGCTCTGCCGGACCGATCAGCTGGAGCGCTGCACCCGCGAACTCCCTCTGTCGTGGCGCGAGGCGCTAAGTACCCTTGCATCCTCGACCGCGCTTCCGGGCAAGGAGCGGGGGTCGCCCACCCTTCCCAACCTGCTGCGGCGGCTGCTTGATGGGCAGGGAGGGATGACCCTGCTGCTGGCGGAGGAAGCGTTGATCCTGCTGAACCCGGAGGTGCTCAAACGCACCCACCTGGTGTTGCTGGATGCCCACCTCTATGAGCAACCCTCCCTTCGCAGTTTCCGCTCCACCTACTATCACGAGGTGGGCCATGTGGCGACTCGCCACTCCCCCTGGCTCGAGCAGCTACAGCGTTCGGACTGGCCCGGACACTGGCCGGAGGAGGTGCTGGCGGATCTCTACCTCTATTGGCGCCTGCTGCGGGAGGGGGCCGAGGAGGAGGAACTGTGGGCCCAGTTGCACCTTCGCAATATCGGGCTGATACAGGCGAGGCCGGATTGGGCCCACTGGAGCACCCCGGTTCTGATGCCGTTGCTGTGCCGGTTCGAGGAGGTGAGGGTCTGGTCTGACTGGCCGTTTCCGGCCTTTCTCAACGCGGCGCTTGCGGACACCGACTGGCCCCTGTCCGCCTACCGGGGGCTGGGGGATCGTCAGTTTGCCCTGACTGCTCCCGCCATCCATCAGTCCTACCTGTTCGCTGATCACCGGGAGCGCTGGGCCGCCCTGCTGGCACCGACGTTGGCGTGGCTGGGCGTCGACGTGCCGGCTTACCTGAGTCGTCACCAACTGCCGCTGGTCCCGGATAGCTGTGCCATGGAGCTTTCCCAATAATTGGCCAAATGGGCGAACCGCTCGGATGCAGTAGTCTTCAACTTATTGATATTTAAGCTGAGGTGATTTGGCTTGAATGTTGCGTTCACTTGATTCTGGCGGTTTAACACGAACGCCTCACCCTTGACAGTGAGCAGGGGGCCGACGATGTTGAGCTGAATTTGGAACAGAGGAGCGGGATTATGACGTCTTGGGCGTTGGTGGCTGTGGTGGCCATCGTGATGGTGTGCCTGGTGGAGATGGTGAAACATCGTCATCGAGGCTTGGGCAGAAAAGAGAAGGTGGAGCTGGAGAGTCGACTCGCTCAGCTGGAAAGTGACAACCAAATCCTGCAGGAGCGGGTCGCGGTACTGGAGAGGATCGTGACCGACAGGGGCTTCGATCTGGATCAACAGATCCGCGACCTGGGCTAGACGCTTTCCGCATCACACCAGCGTGGTCACCAGGATCCCACCGCCGAGCAGCAGGAACAGGGCGCCGCATACCCCGTCAATGTAGGGGGCGGCCCGGGCAATGCGCCGCTGCAGACGCTGGCCGGTCAGCAGCCAGGCCAGGGCGGAGAACCAGCCCAGGGAAAGTGTCCACAGGAGCAGGACAGCCGCCCCTTTACTCCATACCGGGGTGGCAGGGGGTACCAGTGAGGTCAGCAGGCTGAGAAAAAATACCAGCGCCTTGGGGTTGAGCAGGTTGGTGGTAAATCCCTTGAGCAGCGCCTGCCGGGCAGAGGGCAGCAGTGGCGCAGGGTTCCCCTGTGGCGCAGTCAGGTTCTGCGCTGAGGTTGGTGTCTTGGCGCGTTGGCCCCAAAACCCCTTGAGTGCACCTATTCCCAAATAGAGCAGGTAGCTGCCCCCGGCCAGTCGCAGCAGCGTCGACAACAGGGGCTGTTGCTGGATCAGCAGGCTGACTCCGGTCAGGGCCAGGGTGGCGTGCAGCAGGATCGCCAGCGATATCCCCATCGCAATTGCCAGGCCGATGCGGCGGCCATGGCGGCTGGCATTCTGTACCACCAGGGCAAAGTCCGGGCCGGGACTGGCCAAGGCGACCAGGTGCACGGTGCCCAGGGTGATTAAAAAGGTCAATTCATTCATTCGTAGGACAGTACCCTTGTTCGTCCATGAGCTAGGATTCATCGAGTCATCGATGGGGCGGGCCAGGAGAAAGGGTAACATGGCGCGAGCAAGAGCGGACAGCCAAGGGGCTGGGATGACCTTCGACGTTAAGTTTCTCTGTCGAGGCCTGTTCGCGGTGTTCGGCATTTTACTGCTGGCCTCCCTTCTGGCCCAGACGCAACTGGTCGACGAAAACCATCGCTACATCATTCGCCTGGCAAACCTGTTCTATTTCGGTGGCGAGAACAACTTTCCCACCGCCTTCTCCTCTTTCCTGCTGCTGTTTTCCGCTGGCCTCTTTCTCCTGTTCGGCAGGCTGGAGTACCGGGAGCAGGGGTACTGGAATCTTCTGGGCTTCATCTTCGCCTGCCTGGCGATGGATGAAGCGTTCGAGTTTCATGAGAGTCTGACCTCGCCGATGCAGAAGCTGCTGGGCCCCGGCGATCTCGGTATTTTCCATTATGCCTGGGTGATCCCCGGCGCCCTGGCCGTTCTCCTGTTGGCCTCAGTGCTGTTTCGCTTCTGGTGGCGACAGGAGCGGTTGCGATGGTCGCTGCTGCTGGCGGCCGTGGTTTTCCTTTCCGGCGCCTTGGGCGTCGAAGCGCTGGGGGGGCGTTACATGGAGCAGCATGGCGCGATGGATCACAGTTACCGCTTGATGACACAGGTGGAGGAGTCCCTGGAGATGTTGGGAGTGTTGTTATTGATCCGCACCCTGCTGAGCCACCTGGCGAAATATCATGGCACCCTGACGCTTCAGTTGATCTGCTCAGGGAAATCGGAAGGTGCGGAGTTATTTCGGTGAGGGGTCTCAGCGAAGTGCTCGGCTTTTGAGGCCGGGTAGAGGGTAACCTGGATATACAGGCAGCAAAAAGGCGCTCATGGGAGCGCCTTTTTTCTGGGTAAACCGGTTTAGAACGGTTTCATGGCGAAACCGGTTACCTCGGTCAGGCCCATCTCTTTGCCCAGCTTGGTCATGGGGTGTACCACCACCAGGCCTCGGACCGACTTTTTCAGTTTGCCCATATCGGCCTGCTCAGCCTTGGTCAGGGCACGCCGGAACTTCATCTGCTTGAGATCCTGTCCCTGCTTGCCCAGTTGGCGGGTCTGGGTGCCACGAATGCTGTGGATCCGCTTCTCCAGCCCGGCAATCTCCTCGTTGAACTTGTCGATGATGGGCTGATCGGCGCGCTCGTGGGCGGCCTGGAGCTTGCGCTTGGCTGCTTCCAGGCGGTTACTCAGTTTGTGCAGTTCCTGCTTGAGATTGTCCGCCATCAGTCGTCACCGAAGTCGCTGAAGTCAAACTCATCGTCCACAGCCTCGGGGTTCGGCTCCCGCTTAGCGGCACGCTCGGCGGCTTTACGCTCCGCTTTCTCTGCCTGGCGAAGGGCGGCAGCCTCACGCTCTATGCGGCTTTCCGCTTTACGCTTGTTGCGCTCGCTCTGGCTGGCCAGAAAGGTTTTCAGCTCCGCTTCTGCCCAGGCAATCGCCTCGGCCTCGGTGGCAAATTTGCCCTGCTTCTTGGAAACGGCGGTCCGGCGGGCGGTAACGCGACGGATGATCGCGGCAGACCAAACGCCGCCCTTTTCTGTAACGCGATAATCGTATTTCTTGCTCTGGGCCATGGGGTTACATTCCTATGGAGTGATCGGGTCGGCGACGGTTAAGAACAGGGCCACCGCCGATAAGAGGGCGCACAGTATACGCCTGTGGCGCCAGGATGCTCGTTTTTTCTGCCTTTTCCGGCTCTGGCGGTGTCGGCCCGTATCCGCGCCCCCACCGTGCGCGTGTGATTTTCACTGCGCCCGATGCTGTTGAGCTGCAACCGACACTGAGACACCCGGGTTTCTATCCGGGTGTCTCATCGCTTCGCATTCCCCCGAGCCTTGGTGGCACACCCCAGAGGCGGTGCGAAGCACTCTTTGTCACTCCGGTCGGCGCTCGGGTTTAGCGCCCCGTTTCGCGAGTGCCGACCGCCGCTACTGGACCTGGTCGTAGAAGCTGTGCAACCACTCCTCCAGGCGGGTGTAGCCGGACTCCATCACCTCGTTGTAGTTGGCGGGGATATCCAACTCCCGCCGGTTCTCCTCAAGTTCTGGCCAGCCACCGACATTGTTGCTGCAATCGATGTGGATCCGAACCTTGTCGCCGCTTTCCGGCACCTTGTCCCAGCCCTGCCTCAGCTTCACCGTCAGGTTGTTATCGCTGCAGCTGTAGCTTTCGATGACACGCTCCTGGCCGGCGCCACTGCCTGCGTACACTTCGATGATGCGGTCCACATAGGCACTGGACTTGCTGCCGTCACAGTCCGGGATCTTCCCGGTCAAAGAGTCACTGCCAGCATTGCTGACGCTGTAATCCGGATAGAGGATGGTGTCCGGGCCGACGCAGTCGGGGATTTTACCGCCGCCGCTGCGCACTTCGGAGACTACCCTGGCATCGACGCTGTCCCTGTCCTTGGGACGGGCGCCGGCGTTTTGCAGCACATGCTCGAGGGTTTGTGTGGCGGGCAACACCTCCAGGCCATCCAGCCACAGCGGCGGTTCACTGGCCTTGAAGCTGTCCTTGTAGCTGCTGCTGACCTTGGCGCAGGGCCAGACATCGCCACCGCTCCAGTCTTCACAGAGATTGTCGTCGACGTAGATCTTGCTGCCGTCGCGCTTCTCATCGACCGACACCCAGGCATTGTTGCTTTGCGACCCGTTGGGCCCCTCGAGGCGGAGATTACCCATCACCGTGGTGGTCCGCACCTTACCATCGTGGGCGGCGTTGTTATCCAGCGGGGAGAGGCGCATCGCCACCTGGCGGCCGTTGTAGGTGATGTTGTTGGCGGTGATGATGCTCGGCGAGGTTTCCAACGGGTTACGATCGTCGTTGTGGGCGATCAGGTTACCCTGCACCAACATGTTCTCGGCGGAGATCATCAGTCCCTTGGAGTGCCCGCCCTTGGGGTGCATATTATGCCAGAGCCCTTCGCTGACGATGCTGTTGAGCACGCTGACGTTTTTGGCGGTGTCCTTGACCGTGAAGGTTTCATCCAGTCCCCAACTCACGGAGACGTGATCAAACACCACGTTGACCGGCCGTCGGCTGGGGTCGTCCCCCTTACCAATGACGTAGATCCCGTCCCGATCTCCGGGGGTTCGTCCCTGAACAGCATCGCCGGTACGGACCCGGATATGCTGGATCAGCGCATCATGCGCCTCCCAGCGGACGGAAGCACCACGCAGGGTGATCCCCGGTGAGGGCGCAGTTTGTCCGGCGATGGTGATGTAGGGGTTGCGAACATCCAGCAAGCCGGGATCCGTCAGGTCGATGGTGCCACTGACCTCGAAGACGCAGACCCTGGGGCCGCTGGCATCGGTACAGGCCTTAAGGGAGCCCTCGCCACTGGCATTGAGGTTGGTGACCTTGTAAACCCGGGCGTTGGGGGTCGACTCGTGGCGGCCGCTGCCCGCCGGAGTCGCCATGCCAAAGCCGACACCGCAGGGGATCACCGGCAGGGGATCCATCTTGTCACACTCATCCGGCTCTGAAGGAGGGGTACCCGGCTCCAGCGGGATCTCCGGCTCACCGGGCTCCTGTGGGTTACCGGTCGGCTCGTCCGGGTCGGTAATGGGGGTGCCGGGGACCGGTTCCAGTGGCTCCGGATCCGTGGGGGGCGTGCCCGGTTCCAGCGGGATCTCCGGCTCACCGGGCTCCTGCGGGTTACCGGTCGGCTCGTCCGGGTCGGTAATGGGGGTGCCGGGGACCGGCTCTAGGGGTTCCTCTCCGGGTTTACCCGGTTTGTCCTTGTCCGGTTTATCGACCTGTCCCGGCGGCTTGTCCGGTTTCGCCTCGGTGCCAAACTCCGTCTCTTCCGCCTCCGGCTCACTCCAGGCCGGGGCGCCCAGCAGGACTGCCAAGCCAAGGATTACGGGAACATAGCCTTTCATGATGTTACCTCCGACAACCACATCAGAATCCGGCCATCTCGCCGGTTAAACTGGACACTAGGGAGTAAGTGTAGAGGTTGCCGGCGTTGCTGCAGGGGCTTTTCCGGCCCGGTTTGAGAGCGCAGGCAAAATAAAATGGCGGCCCGAGGGCCGCCGTTTGCAAGGCTCTCACTGCCCGCGCCTTCAGGCCGCTGCGGCTTCCTTGAGGGAGGCGGTGAGGTCGACAATCGCCTTCTTGCCATCACCAAACAGCATCAGGGTATTGTCTTTGGCAAACAGTGGGTTTGGCAGACCGGCGAAGCCGGGGCTGAGGGAGCGTTTGACCACCACCACGGTGCGCGCCTTGTCCACGTTGAGGATCGGCATACCGTAGATGGGAGAGCCTTTGTCCTCCCGCGCCATCGGGTTGGTGACGTCGTTGGCGCCGATCACGATGGCCATGTCCGCCTGCTCGAACTGTGGGTTGATCTCATCCATCTCCACCAGTTGCTCGTAGGGTACTTCCGCCTCCGCCAGCAACACGTTCATATGGCCCGGCATGCGGCCTGCCACCGGATGGATGGCGTACTTGACTTCGCACCCCCGCGCTTCCAGCACCGAGGCCAGCTCGCGCACCGCATGCTGAGCCTGGGCCATGGCGAGGCCATAACCGGGGACGATAATCACCCGCTCGGCGGTTTCCAGCATCATCCCCACCTCGTCCGGGGAGGAGGATTTCACCTTACCGGCGTAGATCTCATCGGCGTCGACCGCTTCGCCGCCCTCTGCCATCACACCGAACAGCACGTTGGGCAGGGAGCGGTTCATCGCCTTACACATGATTCGGGTGAGGATGAGGCCGGAGGCGCCCACTAGGGAACCGGAGATGATCAGTACGGTATTGCCGGAGATAAAGCCCGCAGTGGCGGCGGCGATACCGGAGTAGGAGTTAAGCAGGGCGATCACCACCGGCATATCGGCTCCGCCGATGGGCAGAACCAGCACCAGGCCGAGCAGGACAGCGACGGCCACCAGGGCGTAGATCCAGCTGTGGTTAGCGGGCTCCACCACGTAGAGCCCAACCAGCGCGAGCGCCCCCAGCAGCAGGGCACCGTTGACCAGGGTATTGCCGGGCACGGCGATGGGGTTGCCGGAGATCAGCTCCTGCAGTTTTGCGAAGGCCACGAAGGAGCCGGAGAGCGTGACGGCGCCAATCAGGATGGTGATGCCGATGGAGATCTCCGCCACCAGGCCACTACTGGCCACCGGGTCCCAGACATTGGCCAGGGCAACGAAGAGCGAGGCGCCGCCGCCGAAACCGTTCAGGATCGCCACCATCTGTGGCATGGCGGTCATCTGGACAGTTCGGGCCATGATGGCACCGATGGCCCCCCCGATCACCAGACCGGCGATGACCCACTCGTAGGAGAGGATCGCCTGGTCCAGCAGGGTGATCACTACGGCGATCAGCATACCTATGGAGGAGAGGCGGTTGCCCAGTACGGCGGTACGGGGTTTGGTCAGGTTCTTGATCCCCAGGATAAAGAGCACTGCCGCCACCAGGTAGGCCAGGTAAATCACGGTTGAATTCATAAGTGCTTACTTCCTTTTAAACATGGCCAGCATACGGTTGGTGACCATGTAGCCACCGACCACGTTGATGCTTGCCAGGACCACGGCGACGAACCCCAGAACGTTGACCAGCGCCCCAGCACCGGAACCGGCAGCCAGCAGGGCGCCCACCAGGGTGATGCCGGAGATGGCATTGGAGGCGGACATCAGCGGGGTGTGCAGAGTGGGGGGCACCTTGGTGATCAGTTCGACCCCCAAGAAGAGTGCGACCACGAAGATGGTGACTAGCAATAACAGTTCCATTAGCTGACTTCCTTCTCATCGGTTGACGCGGCATCGACTTCCGCCTCGGGCTCGGCAGTCTCATCCCGGGCCAGCGGGGGCAGTTCCAGCAGTTCACGCAGGCGAGCGTTGACCACCTCTCCCTGGTAGCTGACCGTGGTGTCGCGGATGATCTCGTCCTCGAAGTCCCAGTTCAGGCTGCCCTCCTGGTGCATCAGGGTCAGCAGGTTGGTGAGGTTGGTCCCGAACATCTGGCTGGCGTGGTTGGGCACGGTGGCGGCGAAGTTTTTCGGCCCCACGATGGTCACCCCATGGTGTACCACCACTTCATCCACCTTGGTGAGCTCACAGTTGCCGCCGGTTTCGGCGGCCAGGTCGATGATCACGGCGCCGGGCTTCATCTGCATCAGCTGGGCTTCGGTGATCAGCACCGGTGCCTTGCGGCCGGGGATGGCGGCGGTGGTGATCACCACATCCTGCTGAGCCAGCACATCGGCCATCGCCTGCTGCTGCTTGGCGATGAACTCGGCGGACTGCTCCTTGGCATAGCCGCCCTTGGACTCGGTATCCTCCGCTTCGATATTCAGCTCCACCGGGCGGGCGCCGACGGAGAGGATCTGCTCCCGGGCTGCGGGGCGGATGTCATAGGCTTCGACCACGGCACCAAGGCGCTTGGCGGTGGCACAGGCCTGCAGGCCTGCGACACCGACCCCCATGATGAACACCCGGGCTGGCTTGAGGGTGCCCGCCGCGGTCATCATCATCGGAAACAGCTGGTGGGAGTGGGTGGCGCCCAGCAGGGCCGCCTTGTAACCGGCAATGGTGGCGTTGCTGGAGAGCACGTCCATCGACTGGGCCCGGGTGATCCGTGGCACCAGTTCCAGGGCGATACCGTTGATCTTGGCATCGGCCAGCTTCTGCGCCACTTGGGGGTTGGCCAGGGGATCCATCATCGCCACCAGCGTCTGGCCCGGGTGCAGCTCCGGCAGCAGGGCATCAAGCTCATCGCCGCGACCGTGATGGGTCAGGACCATGTCGGCGTCTTTCAGGACACTGGCCCGGTCGGTGACAGTGGCACCCGCCTCAGCATACAGGGGGTCGTCGAAACCCGCTGCGCTGCCGGCATCGTGCTCCACGGCGATGGACAGGCCTGCCTTGGTCAACTTGCTGACGTTCGCCGGGATCAGCGCAACCCGGGTTTCGCCGGGGTATCGCTCCTTAATCACTGCGATCTTCACTGGTGGTTTCTCCTTGTTCATGCCGTTGGGCCATGAGGGCCCATACGAGTAACTCTATGTTCCATCTTTCCTGTTACGGGGGGAAGCCCAGAGAAGAAGACGGCTGTCGATTAGACCAATCGGTAATTCAATGTACTGTTTTGCCAAACAAAAAATCAGCCCACTTGGTACATTCTATATTCTCATTTGTTATAAAAATGCATTAACTAATCTTTTTTAACCATATTCATGGGGCCTAACCTGTGCCTACCTCATCAGCAAGATTCAGGTAGGAAGAGCGTGTTAAAGGCATTGGAAGCGGGAGCGGCGTTACTGGCTCCGGAGCAGATCCAGACCCTGCGAACCCTGACTGCCGGGTTGTCGCCGGTCCAGGCTGCCTGGATCAGTGGTTACTTGGCCGCGGTGGCGGAGCAGGGGGAGGGGACACTGGGCCAGCCCGGTGTGGCCGTCCCCCCGTCGAGTTCGGCGGCACTGACCATTCTCTATGCCAGTCAGACCGGTAACACCCGTGGTCTGGCCAAGGCACTGGCGGCCAAAGCGGAGTCGGAAGGGTTGCGGGTGCAGCTTTGCACCATGGGGCAGTACAAGCCGAAACAGCTCAAGGGCGAGCGTCAGTTGCTGTTGCTGACCAGCACCCACGGTGAGGGTGACCCGCCGGACGATGCCCTGGCGTTCCACAAGTTCCTCTTCTCCTCCCGTGCCCCCCGGCTCGAGGGACTGCGCTACAGCGTCCTGGCGCTGGGGGACAGCAGTTACGACCGGTTCTGCCAGACCGGCCGTGAGTTTGACAACCGCTTGCAGGAGCTGGGCGCGACCCGGTTGGCGGAGCGGGTCGAGTGTGATGTCGATTTCGAGCAGGCCGCCGCCGGATGGCAGAGTGCGGTACTGGCCAGGGTGGAAAAGACGCCGGACGGCGTCACTCAGGGAGGGGGCCAGGTGGTGCCCTTTGCCGCCTCGGTGCCCAGTTACAGCCGAACCCACCCTTATCATGCCACTTTGCTGGTGAGCCAGAAGATCACCGGTCGGGACTCCACCAAGGATGTGCGCCATGTGGAGCTGGACCTGGGGGACTCCGGTCTCCGCTACCAGCCGGGGGATGCCCTCGGCGTCTGGATGGAGAATGACCCGGCCCTGGTGAGCGCATTGCTGGCGGCCACCGGCCTGGATGGCGACATCGCGGTGGAGGGCATCCCCCTGGCGACCCGGCTGGAAAAGGAGCAGGAGTTGACCCTGCTGCATCCGGCCCTGGTGCAGGGCTGGGCGGCGCTGGCCCAAAGCGAAGCGCTGCGGCAGATTGGTGCCGATGGCCCCACCCTGCGCGATTTCATGCGCAGCCACCAACTGCTCGATCTGGCCGAGGCCTACCCGGTGACCCTGTCGGGTCCCGAGGGCGCCCGGACGCTGCTTGGGTTGCTGCGTAAGCTGACGCCCCGACTCTACTCCATCGCCTCCAGCCAGTCCGAGGTGGAGCAGGAGGTCCACCTGACCGTTGCCCTGGTGCATCACAATGGCCGTGCCGAAGGCGGGGAGCGTCTCGGGACCGTCTCCGGCGCCTTTGCCCGCCGTCTCGGTGAGGGGGCCGAGGTCAGGGTGTACGTGGAGCCCAATGAGCACTTCCGGCTGCCGGCGGACGACCAGACGCCGATCATCATGATAGGTCCTGGCACCGGTATCGCCCCCTTCCGGGCGTTTCTTCAGGAGCGTGATGCCCGCGGTGCGCAGGGGGAGAACTGGCTGTTTTTCGGCAACCCCCACTTCACCGATGACTTTCTCTACCAGAGCGAGTGGCAGGATTATGTCCGCCGTGGCGTGCTGACCCGGATCGACCTGGCGTTCAGCCGTGACCAGCCGGAGAAGATCTACGTCCAGGACCGGATCCGGGAGCGGGGGGCCGAGATCTTTGCCTGGCTGGAGCGGGGCGCTCACCTCTATCTCTGCGGTGAGATGCGCCGCATGGCTAGGGACGTGGAGCAGGCCCTGCATGAGCTCATCGTTGAGCATGGCGGTCGAAGCGAGACCGAGGCCGACAGCTACCTGGAGGCCCTGCGGGAGGCCCAGCGATTCCAAAAGGATGTGTACTGATGAACAAACCCTCTGCGACCACGCCTAAGACACAAGGGTCGGTGCCGGAGCCCGAGGTCAACCGTTTGCCGGAGGAGCTCAAGCCGCTGGTGGTGACCGGGCCGCTGGCAGATAATGAGCGCCTGAAACGGGAGAGCGATCACCTGCGGGGCACCATCCGGGCGGATCTTGCGGATCCGCTCACCGGCGGTTTCGGGGCGGATAACTTCCAGTTGATCCGATTCCACGGCATGTACCAGCAGGATGACCGGGACATTCGCGCCGAGCGGGCGGAGCAGAAGCTGGAGCCGCTGCACACGGTGATGCTGCGGGCACGGATGCCCGGTGGGGTGATCACCCCGGCCCAGTGGCTGGCGATCGATGCCTTCGCCCGGGACTACACCCGCTACGGCAGTATCCGTCTGACCACCCGTCAAACCTTCCAGTTTCACGGGGTGCTTAAGCGCCACATCACCCTGATGCATCGCACCCTCCACGAGATCGGCATCGATTCCATCGCCACCGCCGGTGACGTCAACCGCAACGTGCTCTGTACCTCCAATCCGGAGCAGTCAGGGCTGCATGCCGAGGCGCACCGGTGGGCCCAACGGATCTCCGAGCACCTGCTGCCCCGCACCCGTGCCTACGCGGAGATCTGGCTCGATGGCGAGAAGGTGGAGAGCACCGAGTCGGAGCAGGAGCCGATCCTGGGAGACAGCTACCTGCCGCGCAAATTCAAGACCACCGTGGTGGTGCCGCCCCACAACGACGTGGACCTGCACGCCAATGACATGAACTTCGTGGCCATCGCCGAGCGCGGAACCCTGGTGGGCTTCAACCTGCTGGTGGGGGGAGGGTTGGCGATGACCTTCGGGGATCGCAGCACCTACCCGCGCACCGCCGACAACCTGGGGTTTGTCCCCCTGGATAAGGTGCTCGACGTGGCCACCGCGGTCCTGACCACCCAGCGGGACCTGGGCAACCGGGTGAACCGCAAAAACGCCAAGACCAAGTACACCCTGGACCGGGTTGGTACCGAAGTGTTCAAGGCCGAGGTGGAGCGACGGGCCCGGCTCACCCTGGCGCCACCCCGTCCCTTCCGCCTGACCGGCCGGGGTGACCAGTTTGGCTGGACCGAGGGGATCGATGGCAAACACAACCTCACCCTCTTTATCGAGAATGGTCGACTGCTGGATGCACCGGGCAATCCGCTGAAAACCGGTGTCGCCGAGCTGGCCCGGATCCACAGGGGCGAGTTTCGCATGACCGCCAACCAGAACCTGATCATCGCCGGTGTGGCTCCCGAGGAGAGAGCCCGAATAGAGTCCCTGGCTCGACAGTATGGCCTGCTCGGTGACCGGGCCAGCAACCAGCGAAAAGCCTCCATGGCCTGCGTCTCGCTGCCGACCTGTCCCCTGGCGATGGCGGAGGCGGAGCGCTTCCTGCCGGGGTTCGTCGATCGCCTCGAGGCGGTATTGGCCCGCCATGGCCTGGAGCAGGAGGCGATCATCTTCCGGGTCACCGGCTGCCCGAATGGCTGCGGCCGGGCGATGCTGGCGGAGGTGGGGCTGGTGGGCAAGGGGCCGGGGCGCTACAACCTCTACCTCGGTGGTAACCGGGAGGGGACACGGATCCCCCGAGCCTACCGGGACAACCTGGATGAGGACGCCATCCTGACGGAGCTGGATGGCTTGATTGGCCGCTGGGCGGGGGAGCGGCAGGAGGACGAGGGGTTTGGCGATTTCGTGGTGCGGGTTGGCGTGGTGGCACCGGTGCGGGTGCCAAAGGAGGATTTCCATGACCAGTAGCCTGTCGCAGGGCAGCGCCGCCCTGGCCGCCCTACTCGAAAAGTCACCCCAGCGGCAGGAGAAGGCGCTGGCCCGGCTGAACCGGGAGCTGGAGGGGGTGAGTGCCGAGGAGCGGATCGCCTGGGGGCTGGCGCAGCTGCCGGGGAATCATGGACTCTCATCAAGTTTCGGGATCCAGGCGGCAGTGATGCTGAGCCTGGTGACCGAGCAGGCGCCCGGGATCCCGGTGATCCTGACCGACACCGGGTACCTCTTTGCGGAAACCTATCGCTTTATCGATACGCTGACTGAACGCCTGGATCTGAACCTGAAGATCTACCGCAGCGACCTGTCGTCAGCCTGGCAGCAGGCCCGCTATGGCAAGGAGTGGGAGCAGGGCCAGGAGGCGCTGGATCGTTATAACCGGCGCAATAAGGTGTTGCCGATGCAACGGGCCCTGAAGGAGCTGGAGATCGGTAGCTGGTTTGCCGGCCTGCGCCGGGAGCAGGCCAAAAGCCGGGCGGCGCTGCCTCTTTTGGCAATCCGCTCAGGCCGCTACAAGTTGTTGCCGATCCTCGACTGGAGTAACAAGCAGGTGCACGACTACCTGCAGGCCAAGGGGCTGCCCTACCACCCGCTATGGGAACAGGGGTATGTCTCCGTGGGCGACAGCCACAGTTCCCGGCCGCTGGAGCTGGGGATGAGCGAAGAGGAAACCCGGTTTGCGGGCCTTAAGCGGGAGTGTGGGCTGCACTACGAGATCTGAAAGTTCAGATTCTTGCCATGAATAAAAAAGCGGAAGCCCAGAGGCTTCCGCTTTTCCCGTTTCAGGCGATGTGCTTAGCCGTCGCCGAGAGCCAGCAGGGTGGCGTTGCCCCCGATGGCGGTGATGTTGTTGCTGATGGTCTTTTCGGTGACGAAACGGGTCAGGTAGTGCGGCCCGCCCGCCTTCGGACCGGTGCCGGAGAGCCCCTGGCCACCGAAAGGCTGGACTCCGACCACGGCCCCGATCTGGTTGCGGTTGATGTAGGCGTTGCCCGCCTTCACCGACCGGGCGATCCGCAGGGCCTGACTTTCGTTGCGGCTGTGAACCCCCAGCGTCAGTCCGAAGCCGGTGCTGTTGATCTCCTCGATCACCGCGTCCAGCTGATCTGCCTGGTAACGGATCACGTGGAGGATGGGGCCAAAGTGCTCCTGCTCCAGCTGGCCGATATGGTCGATCTGCACCGCGGTGGGGGCAACGAAGTGGCCATGCTGGCAGCGCTCATCCAGTGGAGCCTGGGCCAGCAACTGCCCTTCCGCACTGATCCGCTCGATGTGGGCCAGCAGCTTGCTCTGGGCGGTGGCATCGATCACCGGCCCAACATCGGTGTGGTGGTAGGCGGGATCACCCACCCTAAGCTCCGCCATCGCCCCTTTAAGCAGGGTGATCACGCGCTCCGACACGTCCGCCTGGACGTAGAGCACCCGCAGGGCCGAGCAGCGCTGTCCGGCGCTTTGGAAAGCGGAGTGCACCACGTCGGTGATCACCTGCTCCGGCAGTGAGGTGGAGTCGACCACCATGGCATTCTGTCCGCCGGTCTCCGCCACCAGGGGAGCGATGGCGCCCTCTCGGGCCGCGAGGCTGCGGTTGATCGCCTTGGCGGTGGCGGTGGATCCGGTAAAGCAGACCCCGGTAACCCGTTCATCACTGGTCAGTTTGGGGCCCAGTTCACGGCCGGGGCCGGGCAGCAGCTGCAGGACATCTGCCGGTATGCCGGCCTGGTGCGCCAGTTGGGTGGCCCGCAGTGCCACCAGGTTGGTTTGCTCTGCCGGCTTGGCCAGCACGGTGTTGCCGGTCACCAGAGCTGCGACCACCTGACCCAGGAAGATCGCCAGGGGGAAGTTCCAGGGACTGATGCAGAGGAAGGTCCCTCGACCCTCGAGGAACAGCTCGTTCAGCTCACCGGTAGGACCGGGCAGTACGGTGCCCTTGGCCATCATATGGCGAGCCTGAACCGCGTAGTAGCGGCAGAAATCCACCGCTTCACGAACCTCGTCGATGCCGTCTTGCAGACCTTTGCCCGCTTCCCGGGTGCACAGGGCGATGAGCTCCGCCATGTTCGCTTCCAGGCTGTCTGCCAGTTTCTCCAGAGCGGCGGCCCGCTCTGCCACCGGGGTGGCATTCCAGGCTGGGAACGCCTCCTTGGCCCGCTGCAGCGCCTCTTCCAGTTCCGCATCGCTGGTGAAGTAGACCTCGCCCACCGGCTCCCGGGTGTCGAAGGGGTTCTTCACCGAGTGTGCCTCTCCACTGCGACGCAGCTCACCGCCGATCAGCGGTCCGGCCTGCCACTGCTGAGTCTGGAAGCGGGCCAGGTCAGCGAAGAAGGGGCGGGAGAAGTGCGCGATGTTCATGTTCAATCCTTTGGAGTTGGCGCGTTCATGGCCGAAGATCCGCTCCGGCAGGGCAATCTTGTCGTTGGCCAGGTTGTGGAAGCCGGCCAGGGTGGTCAAGGGGTGGGTGATCAGGCTGTCGATCGGGGTGTTGGGGTCCACCAACTTATGCACGAAGGAGGTGTTGGCACCGTTTTCCAGCAGTCGCCGTACCAGGTAGGGGAGCAGATCCTTGTGGGCACCTACGGGGGCGTAGATCCGCACCTTGGGTTTGGCTTCGCCCTTAAGCAGGGTGTCGTAAAGCTCCTGGCCCATGCCGTGCAGGCGTTGGAATTCGAAGTCACGATCGCCCGCCATCGCCTCGACCGCCGCAACGGTTTGGGCGTTGTGGGTGGCGAACTGGGGATAGATGTTACCCCGGGTCTGGGCGCTCAGCAGGTAGCGGGCGCACGCCAGGTAGGAGACGTCGGTGGCGGCTTTGCGGGTGAAGACCGGGTAGCCCTCGCTGCCCCCCTGCTGGCACCATTTGATCTCGCTGTCCCAGTAGGCGCCTTTCACCAGCCGCAGCGGGATCAGGTCCCCCTGCTCGGCGGCCAGGGCGTTGATCCAGACCAGTACCGGCAGCGCCCGCTTGGAGTAGGCCTGCACCACCAGCCCCAGGTTGCCCCAGCCACGAGTCTTAGGATCCTGGTAAAGGGCTTCGAACAGCTCCAGGGAGAGTTCCAGGCGGTCCGCTTCCTCGGCATCGATGCTGATCCCCACCTCGACGGCCCGGGCCTGTTCAATTAGGGTCAGTACCGTCGCTTTGAGCTCGGTCAGCACCCGCTCCCGGTGCGCGACTTCGTAGCGGGGGTGCAGTGCTGACAGCTTGATTGAGATGGTTGGGCGGGGGGCCTGACGGGTATCGAATGGCTGTGTTCCCAGGGCCGAGATGGCCTGGCGGTAATCTTCCAGGTACTTGTTGGCATCAGCGGCGGTGAGTGCGGCTTCGCCCAGCATGTCGTAGGAGTGGGTGTAGCCCAGGGCGCGGTTGGCTTCGCTCTGCTTCAGGGCTTCGCGAATATCCCGTCCCAGGACAAACTGCTTGCCCATGATCTTCATCGCCGTGTACATCGCTTGGCGGATCATCGGCTCGCCCATCTTGTTGATCAGGCGATTGAGCAGGGAGGCGGGGTTGCCATCCAAGGTTTTGTCCAGCGTGATCACTTTGCCGGTCAGCATTAACCCCCAGGTGGAGGCGTTAACCAGCAGGGAGTCACTGGCCTTAAGGTGCTTGGCCCAGTTGGCGCCGGAAAGTTTGTCTTCGATGAGGGCATCGGCGGTGGCGCTGTCGGGAATACGCAGCAGGGCCTCGGCCAGACACATCAATATGATCCCCTCCTGGGTCTCCAGGCTGTACTGCTGAAGGAAGGCATCAATGCCGATGCTCAGGCCCCGCTTTTCAAACTGCCGAACCTCGGCCACCAGGTCATGCGCCCGCTGGGTGACGGCGTCGATGTGGTTGGCGGGCACCAGAGCCATCAACTCTTCCAGGTAGCGACTCTCATCGACGCAGTAGTTGGCGCTTATCGCATCAAACAGGGCGTCGCGATTTGACGCCGGGGTATCCAGAACTTGGCTGGCTTTAAACATGGAGCGGTCCTCTTTAACCTGGGTCCGGCGCTTCCTATTTTTTGTATACAATATACCGGACGGCGCGCACAGTATATCGGCAAAGTGTGAGCTGTAATAGGCTCAGGGATGGGCCGGAAGAGGAAAAGAGGGAACCCTCAGTTTTCGGGATTATGCCAATAAAAAAACGGGCCAATCGGCCCGTTTTTTGGTGAACTCAGTTAGCGGGGTCAGACCCACTGGTCGTTTCTGCGGCGACGCTTAGGCCGAGGCAGGTAGGCGATGATGAAGCCTACCAGCAGGCCAGCACCGGCGAGGATGCCGCCCTGGGTCAGCCAGATGAAGCGCTCGTTGTTCTTCAGCTTGGTGACCTCTTGCTGAAGACGTTCGTTGTCGGCGCTGAGCTGATCCACCTGCTGGGTCGCATTCTGGATGGTGCTGCGCTGCTCCTGGCTGTTACCCAGCAGGGCATCACGCTCCTCGGTGATGGTCGCCAGTTGCTGACGGGTGTCCGCCAGGGCCTTCTCCAACTGCGGCACCCGGGTGCGGAAGCTCGGGCCTGACTTGAGGTATTCCACCTTGATCCAGCCAGTACGCCCCTGCTCATCACGGACCTTGGCGTAGTCGTTCTGGCGCTCTTTCAGGTCGACCAGTGCTTCACCGGCACGAACACTGCCGAGGATACGATACTGGGTGCTGGGCCCTGCCTGCAGATAGATAAAGATGTCTTCCGAGACAATGCTATTAGCCTGGGCCGCCATGCTCGGCAAGCTGAAGGCCGCCAGGCACAGCAACCAGGCAGAGATGCGTTTTGACATAATGTTGATACCACTTCTTGAGAAGGCGCCCATGCTAGGAGATCAGACCGCCGTAGACAAGGCTGAGACCGGGAAAATTGGACCTCTCAGGCAGGAAAAGGAAGGTTTTTGCTCATGGTGGCGTGAAAATGAACGGTGTTTGCCAGAGACAAAAACGGGGCCCGAAGGCCCCGTTTTCCGTCTTAAAGCCTGCTTGCCCATTTAGCTCATCATATTGCGCAGCAGAGTAAAGAACAGGATTGAGAGAGCCGCACCGGCAGGCAGGGTCACCACCCAGCTCACTACAATATTGCGAACCACGCCCAGGTTCAGGGCGGCGATACCACGGGCCATGCCCACGCCCAACACCGCGCCGACCAGGGTTTGGGTGGTAGAGATGGGAAGCCCGGTGCCTGAGGCGATTACTACGGTGGAAGCGGCCGCCAGCTCGGCAGCGAAGCCGCGGCTGGGGGTCAGATGGGTGATCTTGGTGCCGATGGTGCTGATCACCCGCTTACCCAGTACGGCCAGGCCGAACACGATACCGATGGCGCCCAGGGGCAGGATCCACCAGACCAAGGGGGCCTTCTCGGGGATCTCACCGCCGGCCTGGACGATGGTCACCACCGCAGCCAGCGGACCGATGGCGTTGGCCACATCGTTGGAGCCGTGGGCGAACGCCATGCAGCAGGCGGTGGCGATCATCAGGATCCCAAACACCTTCTCGACGTTACCGAACTGGGTCATGCGGTCCGCCTTGGGGTCAAACTTCAACCGGCCGATGGCGATCTTGCCCACCAGGCCGATTGCCGCCGCGATGGCCAGCGCGAGGGCGTAGGATTCTATGAGGGTAAAGTTGAGACCCAGGTGCTTGAGACCCTTGGTGACGGTGACCAGCGCCATGACGAAAGCGGCGAAGGCCATGTAGAAAGGGACGTAGCGTTTGGCGTTTTCCAGCGGCTTATCGGTGTCGAAGATCAGCTTCTGGGCCGTCTGGAAGATGAGATAAGCGATGAATCCGGAGATGGCCGGGGTGATGATCCAGGAGCCGACGATGCCGGCAACCTTGCCCCACTCGACCGCTTCTGAGCCCACGCCGACAGCCGCAAAGCCGATAATGGCACCGATGATGGAGTGGGTGGTGGAGACCGGCCAGCCCAGCCAGGAGGCAACAATCAGCCAGATCCCGGCAGCCAGGAGGGCAGAAACCATGCCATACACCATCAGCTCGGGCTGGTCGATAAAGAAGCTGGAGTCGATGATGCCGCTGCGGATGGTGTTGGTCACTTCGCCGCCGGCCAGATAGGCCCCGGCAAACTCGAATACAACGGCGATGATGATGGCCTGCTTGATGGTCAGCGCGCCGGAGCCCACGGAGGTGCCCATGGCGTTGGCCACGTCGTTGGCACCGATACCGAATGCCATCAGGAAGCCAAAGAGCGCCGCGGCCATGATCAGCCAAGGGCCGTTTGTTACCAGTACTTCTACCATGGTAAAACCTTGTTAAATAACATGTTATCTAAGGGGTTATGGATCAGCTGCGAGCCAGCATCAGTTCCAGCCGGGCGCCGACGCGCTCCGCCAGATCGGCCAAGTCGCCAACCCATTCAAGAATTTTGTAGAGGAAAATCACGTCCACCGGGTTGAGCTCCCGCTCCAGATCAAGCAGCTGCCGGCGCAGTTTCACCTGCATGGTATCGGTGTCATTCTCAATGCGATCGAGCTCCTTGATCATCTCTTCCACCAAGGTCACCTCGCGTCCGCGGAAGCCGGTTTCCAGCAGGTCGTCCAGCTCGTGGATCGCTTTGTGGGCTTGCTTCACTGCGTCGATGCAGCGGCTCAGGTAGGCGCTGAAGGTGTCATGCATCGGTTCAGGGAACCGCATTTCGCGACCGATTACTCGGCCGGCGATATCCTTCGCCTTATTGGCGATCTTGTCTTGCTGGGTGACCATCTCAAGCAGATCGGTGCGCTGTACAGGCATGAAGATGCCGCCGGGCAGGCGCATGCGGATCTTGTGCTTGAGCGTGTCGGCTTCCCGCTCGGACTGGCTGATGCTTTTCTGAAGTTCGGTGGCTTTTTCCCAATCTTCTGCCTTCACGGCTTCGAAGAAGGGCAGCAGCAGCTCTGCAGTGCTCTGGATCTTATCGATGTGCTGCTCAATTGGTTTGATCGGTGACTTGGCGAAGACGCCTAAAAAGTTGACCGGCATGACCTTATATCCTGTAGGAGCCTATTCATTCGGCGAGCGGATCATACCCACTTGAGGAAGATCCGCAACACGCAATCGGATGCAGTTAAAAGCATAGTGCACGCAAGCCCGGCTAACTTGGCCTGGGCTCGACAGGTGCGTAATCTATGGCAGTTATATGACAGCGATATGACACTGCAACAAGTCAGTGACAACGCTATGAAATTTATATGAAAGATGGAGCGGTTGTGGAGATAGAGGTGAAGTTGCTGCTCAATCCGTCATCCGGACTGACGTCGCTGTCGGCGATAGCGGACCTGGTTTCGCTGGATGTGATTGAGCGCAAAGAGTTGGGAAATCGTTATTTCGATACTCCGGACCTGGCCCTGCGTCGGCAGGATATGGGACTGCGGATCCGACGCAGTGGGGCGCAAAGGGAGCAAACTTTGAAAACCCAGGGTCAGGTGACCGGAGGGCTCCATGCCCGGCCCGAGTACAATGCCAAAGCGTCCGGCGAAGTGCCGGACCTGGCCCTTTTCCCCGACCATCTCTGGAGTCTCTCCCAGCGCCAGGGGCTGCAGGAGGGGTTGCGGGTGCAGTTCGAAACCGACTTCGTGCGTGAATCCGCCTGCCTGGATTGGGACGGGGCCCGTATTGAGTTGGCGCTGGATCGGGGTGAAGTGATGGCCGGGGAGGGGCGGGAAGCGATCGCCGAGTTGGAGTTGGAGCTGGTAACCGGAGAGCCGACATCGCTGCTCTCGTTGGCCGAGGTCCTGATGGGGCGCTTTTCATTGCGCCTGGGGCTGGACTCCAAAGCCGCCCGAGGCTACCGGCTGGCGGGGCTAAGTCCGATGCCGACGCCCCTGCAGGATTGGCCGGACAGCAGCGCGGGAAGACTTCAGGCCTGGCAGCGTAACGAGGAGCGGGTGTTGGCGGGGGAAGTGGCCGCCTTGGCGCCGCTACAGCGGGTGTTGGATGAGATCGCCGGCTTGTCACCCTTGCCCGGCGATTCAACGGCGTCGGTCCTGACACGGCAAGGATTGGAGGCGATGATGGCCCAGCCCCGGTATGGTCTTGGCCAGTTGGCGCTGCTGCGTCAACTGCTATCGGAATCCTGACGGGGCGCTTGGCGCAGCTCCCGGCGCAGTGCCTGGATCTCCTGGATCAGCAGTTTGTGCTCTCGTTCCAACTGATTGAGGCGGGGCAGGTTCTCATCTTGAGTGTCCTGGGTGTCCTGACTGACAAACAGCGAGGCGAGGAAGCCGGCCACGACGCCGAAGAAACTGACGCCACAGAGGATCACTATGGCACCTATTAAGCGCCCCTCGGAGGTGACTGGGTAGTAGTCGCCGTACCCTACGGTGGACATGGTTACCAGGGCCCACCACATGGCAGCCTCGGCAGAGTCGATGTTGGCGCCCGGGGCCTTGTCCTCCACGATCAGAATCAGCACTGCGGAGAGGGTGATGATGGTGACCATCGCCAGCATCAGCCCGGTCAGAGTGGTTTGTTGCCGCTGTTTAAGCAGCGGAATCAGTACCGAGCGGCTCATCCGGATCAGACGAAACACCCTAAGAACCTGGAAGATACGGGCATAACGAAGAGTTTCGATGGCGGGGATGGAGGCCACGAGGTCGATCCAGTGGGTGCGCACATAGTGCCATCTGTCGTCACTGCGGATCAGGTCATAGAAAAAGTTTGTAAGGAAAATCAGACAGATGATCATGTCGACCATGAGCAGGAGCTGGGTCAACTTGGCGTCGGGGTCGCTGAAAGCGATGGTCAGCACCACGATCACCGCGATCAGTGAAAGCAGCATCAGTCCCAGCTCTTTGGGGGTGAGGGTTTCCTTTTTCATAGGCTCAGATCTGTCACCAGTTCGCAAATGAGGTAAGCCACGGCAAACGCCAGGGCACCGTCGAGGGCAGCGATGCCGCCGTTATTTTGCATCTCCACCTCCCGGTCAACCCGGACATGGGCCAGTACCAGGGTGCGCAACAGGATGCTGAGCAGGGTCAGTAAGAGTAACCCCAGTAGCGCCCAGAAAAACCAGGCGGCCATGGTGATGAGTGGTCGGCTAGGGTCGTAGGGTTGCAGCCACCCGGCGGTCTGGATCACCAGGCCACAGGCCAGCAGGTAACCACAGTGCCGAAGCGCCACCGGTCGATGGTCCTGACCCAGCGCCTGCTGCAGGCTGCCTCCCTGGTTATGGCGCCGGTATCGATACTCCAGGATTCGGGTGAGGGTGACCAGCAGGCCGATGGCGATGAAGAAGTTGAAGGCCATTAAAGGAACCGCCGCCAGGCTCAGGGTGCCAAGCCACTGTAACATCCCTTTAAGGACCAGACTGATGGCGATCCCGACCGCGCCATCCACCATCGCCATTGACAGGTTGCCGTCGAGGATCTGCTCCCGCTTGTTAATCTGGTGCAGGCCCCAGCGGTCATACCAGCGCCGACTGACACGGATCAGTATCAGGGCGGCCAGCCCCAACCCGGTGGTCCAGACCAGATCTGCGGTCAACGAGGCCTGGGAGGGAAGGTGGAAGATCCCCGAGAGGGCCACCGCTAGGGCCAGGATCCCCCCGGCCAGGCTGATCCCGAAGGCCACATTGTCCCGCTCCGAGAGCTCTCGGGTGCTGTCCACGCCGGCGAACCAGCCGTAGCTGACCCGAGCCAATACGAACAGGGCTATCCCCACCAGCAGTTTCATCCCCAGTGGCAGCAGCAGGGGGTACTGCCAGAGCGTTTCTAGCCAGGTGGGCATCGGCATCTCTCCCTCTCTTATGCGCCCGGAAGCAGGCCCCAAGGGTTATCCGGGTATGATAAAGTGAGCCCACTTTATCTCGGTATTGATGGCTAAACAGGACGTTACATTATGACTAGCGCGCCCTCTGACAACAAGCTTAGCGCTCCTTTGCAACAACTGGCTGAACGCCAGTGGCAACGGCTTGATCCTGAGCGGCTCCAGGCCCTGGATGAGACGGCCCGGGGACAGCTATGGCGTCTGCTGGCGATCTCGGAGTTTGCCGGCCAGGTCCTGGTCCGTCAGCCGGAGTGGTTAACGGCCCTGTTTGTGGAGGGAGAGCTGGGGCGTGCTCAGCGGGCCGAGGCTTACCGCGGCGAGCTGCAGGCGCTGCTCGCTCCGTGCAAAGATGACGCCGAGGCGATGACGCTCCTGCGGGCCTATCGCAACCGGGAGTTGTGTCGCATTGCCGCCAGAGACCTGCTGAACCTGGCCAAGCTTGATGAAGCCCTCACACACCTGTCAGCCCTGGCGGAAGCCACCATATTGGCCACCCGGGATTGGCTGGTTGAGCAGAAGGCCCCGTTATGGGGGCGGGCCACGGATGAAACCGGCCGGGAGCTGGAGCTCTGGGTGCTCGGGATGGGTAAGCTGGGCGGAGGGGAGCTGAACTTCTCCTCCGACATCGACCTCATCTTCTGCTACGAAAGCCACGGTTACACGGCAGGGGGCCGTAAGGAACTGGATAACCAACAATATTTTATTCGGCTTGGTCAGCGGCTGATCAACCTGCTGTCGCAGGTCACTGTGGACGGTTTCTGTTACCGGGTCGACATGCGTTTGCGTCCCTTCGGCGAGGCGGGCCCTTTGGTGGTTTCCCTGGCGGCGATGGAGGATTACTACCAGGAGCAGGGGCGTGAGTGGGAGCGCTATGCCATGGTTAAGGCGCGGCTGCTGGGTAAGGATCCTGCCCAGAGGGCTAAGATGGAAACCCTGCTGCGCCCCTTCGTATACCGCCGTTACCTGGACTACTCCGCCATCGACGCCCTGCGTCGAATGAAGACCCTCATCGAGTCCCAACTGCGTCGCCAGGCGACGACCGATAACATTAAACTGGGTGCTGGCGGGATCCGCGAGGTGGAGTTTGTGGTCCAGAGTCATCAGCTGATTCGGGGTGGCAGGGAGCCGGGTCTGCGGGGGCAGGCGTTGATTCCGGCACTTCGGGAGCTGGATCGACTCGGTCTGTTGGGCCATGGCGACTGCCACCACCTGGAGCAGGGCTACCGGCTGCTGCGTGCGGTGGAAAACCGTTTGCAGGCCCTGGGTGATCGACAGACTCAGCGCCTGCCGGATGATGAGAACGACCGGCTCCGTTTGGCGTTGTCCATGGGATTCGACAGTGTCGAAGCCCTGTGGCAAGCGATCCATCAGGCGATGAGTCAGATCCACCAGGTGTTTCGTCTTACCATCGGCGACAGCGACAGCGAACAGGCCGACCTGGGGTCACTGCCCCTAGTGTGGCAGGACGACAGTGGCGAGCTCGATGGTGAAGCCCTGCTCCGGGAGCAGGGGCTGGACCCGGCACTCTGGCCACTTATCCAGATGGCCCAGGAGGACTTTGCCCGGCGCCGTATCGGCCCTAGAGGCAGGGATGCGTTGGACCGGCTGATCCCCCTGCTGTTGCATGAGCTGCTCCGCCAGGGTGAGGTGACCCTGATCTGGCAGCGCCTGATGACGGTGCTGACCCCGATTCTCAGCCGCACCACCTACCTGGAACTGCTGCTGGAGAAGGCCGGTGCCCGCCGACAGCTGGCCACCCTCTGTGCCGCCAGTCCCTGGATCGCTCAGCAGTTGTCGCGCTACCCCATTTTGCTGGATGAGTTGATCGATCCGGTCGCGCTTTATCAGCCGCTGCCCCCCCAGGGGTATGCGGCGGAGCTGCGGGAGTTCATGTTACGGGTGCCGGAGGAGGATCTTGAGCAGCAGATGGAGGCGTTGCGCCAGTTTAAGCAGGCTCAGCAGTTGCGCATCGCCGCCGCCGATGTCACCCGGGTGTTGCCGGTGATGAAGGTGAGCGACCACCTCTCCTGGTTGGCGGAGGCGATCATTGAAAAAGTGGTTGATCTTGCCTGGCAACAGGTCAGTCAGCGCCACGGCGTTCCCTCCGGCCTGGCGGAGGGGGATCGGGGCTTCGCGGTCATCGGTTATGGCAAGCTGGGTGGGTTGGAGCTGGGATACGGCTCGGACCTGGACCTGGTGTTCCTGCACCAGGGGCTGGGGGGGCACACGGATGGGGCCAAGGCGATCGACAATGGGCACTTCTACATCAAGCTGGCCCAGCGCATCCTGCACCTGTTTGCGACCCGAACCGCCTCCGGCGTGCTCTACGAAGTGGATATGCGTCTTCGTCCCTCCGGCGCCAGCGGTTTGCTGGTCAGTCCCATAGAGGGGTTTGCCCAGTACCAGAGAGAGGACGCCTGGACCTGGGAGCATCAGGCCCTGGTGCGGGCCCGCTTCATCTACGGTGATGATGCCATGGCCGGTGCTTTCGCGCGCCTGCGTCGTGAGGTGCTGTGTCAACGTCGGGATCCGGAAACCCTGCGTCGAGAGGTGAGCGAGATGCGAGCCAAGATGCGAGGTCACCTGGACAAAAGCGATGGTGGTGAGTTCGATCTCAAGCAGGGGGAGGGGGGGATCACCGACATCGAGTTTATGACCCAGTACCTGGTGTTGGCCGGGGCGGCGGATGCTCCGAGTTTGGCCACCTGGTCCGACAATGTTCGGATCCTGGAGTCGGCCCTGATGGCGGAAAAGCTGACCCCGCGCGAGGCGGATCTGCTGACTGCCACCTACATTGAACTCAGGGACAGCAGCCACCACAGGGTCCTGGCAGATCTGCCCACGCTTCTGCCTCTGGCGTTAAAGCCTGCACGCTGCCAAGAGGTGGCTCAGCTGTGGCAGCAGATGATTGAGACACCGCCCGGAGAGTGATCCCGCTAGTCTACTCCCATAAGAAACGGGAAGCCCTCGGGCTTCCCGTTTTCGATCGCTGTGGAGGTTAACGGGGCTGGTAACCGCCGTCGATGCCCTTGGTCGCCACCGCAACCGCGTCGTGAGCGTGGAGGCTCTCCAGGTGATTGACCCGGAGCCAGAAATCCTGCACCTGGGGGTGCTCATCGAGCGCAAATTTGAGACGCCGGGCGGCATCCTCGACGAACATCAGGTTCTGGCCGTTGAGCCGGGCAAACTCCTGCTCATCTTCACGTTTCACCGCCGCCTGCACCGGGGTCTGCAGGGCATCTTCCACCGCATCCACCAGCGCCTGTACCGGCAGGACTTCATTCTGCTCGTCCAGTTTCACCTTGATCTGGGCCAGGGAGCGTTGACTGTGAGGGGTGGCAACGATGCCCTGAGTGGTGCCCAGCCAGCGACGGATGGTCTCTGCATCGACCTGCTCTTCACCGTGGAACTGGTGCTCGAATGCCTCCTGGATCAGCTGGCGGGCGAGGGCTGCGGAGCAGGGGCAGGTTGAGGAGTAGGCCACTTCCAGGCCAAGCTCCAGGTCCAACTCCCCCTTATTGAGCCGGCCGGTCAGGGTGATGGGGTAGTTACGCCAACCCTGGTTCCCGGACATCAGCGCCGGGCGGCGCATGTGGTAGTCGAACTGGAACTTGACGAACGCCTGGTCGGACAGATCGTCATGGCTTTCGATAAACTGGGCCAGCAGTCCCTTAAGGCTTTGCAGGCTCAGGGTTTCGCTCAGGGAGAGCTTGTCCAGCGCCAGGTAGAGGCGGGACATGTGGATCCCCTTGGCGTGGGCCTTGGGCAGGTTGACGAAGGCTTCCACCCGGGCGCTGACGGAACGGGGCTCGGTGGCGTCGGTCTTGACGGTCACCGGCAGCTCGATCTCACTCATACCAACCCAGTCCAGGGTGCCACTTATCTGGGCTTTGGCGCTACTGGCCACGTCAGGCATAAGGGTTGGTAAAGAGGGGTTTTCTGTCATCGGTTTCGACCCTGCTACATCAAAATTGGCGCGAATTATATCACGGCGAGATTTTCGTCTCATGAGGAAAAAGCAATTGTGCCGATGGGATTTCCGATATGGACGCTGGTACATCCGCCCGGGAAGTTCGCTGCGTGGGTCATCCAGGGGGGGTAAGTCGCTATTGTGGTCTTGGTGGGCGCTGGCGAAAAAGGATTAAAGAGGTGGCTGACTTAAACTGCCTTTTGCTTTTTATTCAGTGCTTTTTCTCTTTTTGAAGTGCGTTTTTTAGAGACTTTTCAGGTGGGATGAAAACCTCGTATAGTAGGCCAAAGTCGATAAGAAGATGGGGAAGGTAAGGATGGGCTTTGAACAGCTGGATACGGACACACTGGATCAGTACTGCGCGGCGATCGGTGCGGGCACTTTAATGAAGTCCGTGGTGTTGTTTGAGCAGATGGCACCGGAATACGTGGCGGCAGTCTTAAAAGGGGTGGCCACCGGCGATAAGGAGACCATCACCCGTGAGGCGCACAAGCTCAAGGGGGCGGCGGGGTCTGTAGGCTTGAAGCGGATCCAGCTTCTGTCGGAGCGGTTGCAGCGTGGCGAAGCGCCGGAGTGGTCGGTTGAGCACGGCACCTGGCTCGGGGAGATCCAGACCCACCTTGATCCGGATGTGGCTGCGCTCAAGGCTTACCTGACTGCCAAAGGCTAACCGCTTGCCGAAACAAAAAAAGACCGCGAGGCGGTCTTTTTTTTGTTTCGGCCATGCTTACTGTTCGTTATCCAGTGAGCCGCAGAAACGGTAGCCTTCGCCGTGGATGGTGGCGATGATCTCCGGCGTTTCCGGATGGCTTTCGAAGTGCTTGCGGATACGACGAATGGTGACGTCAACGGTACGGTCGTGGGGCTTGAGTTCACGCCCGGTCATCTTCATCAGCAGATCCGCCCGAGAGAGGATCTTGCCCGGGTTCTCGACGAAGTGCAGCAGGGCACGGAACTCGGAACGGGGCAGCTTGAAGGGCTCGCCGGTAGGGCTGATCAGGGAGCGACTGTTGATCTCCAGCGTCCAGTTGTTGAAGCGGTAGAACTCGACCTGCGGCTTCTCATCGCTCGGCTTGGCGGAGCTGACGATACGGTTGAGCAGGTTACGGGCACGGATGGTCAGCTCACGGGGGTTGAACGGTTTGGTGATGTAATCATCGGCGCCGATCTCCAGGCCGAGGATCTTATCCACTTCGTTATCGCGACCGGTCAGGAAGATCAGGGCGATGTCATCGTTTTCCCGCAGCTCGCGGGCGAGCAGGAGACCGTTCTTGCCGGGCAGGTTGATGTCCATAATGACCAAGCTGATCTTGCTGTTTTTCAGCGCATTATGCATCTCTTCGCCATCGACGGCGACGGTGACTGTGTACCCTTCGGCTTCGAAGATACTCTTAAGCGTGTTACTGGTTACGGCTTCGTCTTCGACAATGAGGATGTGCGGATTTTGCATTTGGGCTACCTAAATAAGCGCTGTTCAACACTAAAGTTTTGGCGCACGCATCATTGGATGCGCCGTTAAGCATAGGCAAAGTCCCTTTCGTTGCCACATTCAGCCTCAGTGCCTGATCGCCACGTTAGGCTGTGTCACTCCCTGCCCAAGCGGGTCTTGCACAGCAAGACGGGCCAATGAGCGGGAACAAAATACCTAAAATGGTTCAACAGTTGTCCAAATAGTGTTAACGGCTTTGCAAAACTGCTAGGCCGGTCACAATTGTCGAGGCCAGCTCACAATCAAACTGAAGTGATGACATTTGCTCAAAGCTTGGCAAGGTGCAGAGGTCCCTGTGCACCAAATAGGGGCAACATTCTACTGAGATGAAAGGGATAAGTCATACATTCCGTCAAGCGTTACACAATCTTGTGATCGGCTTGATGAAACGGCGTCAATGTCCCCCGCGGCAATGCTCCCCCGACGGCCCGGTAGGAAGCGTCGGCCATGCAGTGTTTCTCGATGAAAATCGCCGAACGGGTTGCCTTAGAAAGGCGCCTTGGCGAAAAACTGCATCCGCTCGCCGCTGTACGGGTGGGTCAGGGCCAGCATCTCGGCGTGGAGCAGCAGGCGATCCGCGCCATCACGCGCCTCCCCCTCGGCATAGAAGTTGTCACCGATGATCGGTTGTCCCAGCGCCTGCATGTGAACCCGCAGTTGGTGGGAGCGCCCCGTAATGGGCGTCAGGGCCACCAGCGTTGATTGAGGGGTTCGCTCGATCACCTTGTAGCGGGTCTGGGAGGGCTTGCCATGCTCATGGCAGACCTTCTGCTTGGGTCGATTGGGCCAGTCGCAGATCAGGGGCAGGTCCACCTCACCCTCTTCCAGCGGCAGATCTCCCCAGACCCGAGCCAGGTAGCGCTTGTCGGTTTCCCGCTCCCGGAACTGGCGTTTTAACTCCCGCTCCGCATTTTTTCGCAAGGCAAATACCAGGACACCGGAGGTGGCCATATCCAGCCGGTGGACATCATAGACCGTCTCAAACCGGGTGCGCAGTCGGCTCAGGGCGCTGTCATGATGGGCCGGATCCCGTCCCGGCACCGACAGAAGCTCCGCCGGCTTGTCGATCACCACGATATCCTTGTCCTGGTGCAGGATGGTCAGGAAGGGGTCGGTCGGTGGGGCGTAGATAAAGTCGGTCATGGTCTGGGCTCGTTTGGGCGGTCAGGCGCCGCTGGGCGGCGGGCGCACACGATAGGCCAAGGTCCCATGGGATGCAAGTGGGGCGCCGGCAGGGGCTCAGAGCAGGTTGCCGCCGTTGGCGTAGATCAGGGAGAAGGTCCAGATCACGAAGGCCAGGGGCAGGTGAACCAGGGCATAGAAAAAGGCGTCCAGCCGGGACATGGTGTCGTCGTCGATGAGCAGATAAAGGTGCAGGATCAGGACCAGTGGCAGGGTGGCAAACAGGGGCCAGATGAAGATCGCGGCACCGGGGAGGATGGCGCGGGCGACGATCGCCAACAAAACCATCGCGACCGTGACCGCCGGGGCGGCCCCTATGCGGTAATGATTGGGGTACCAGTGCAACATCCTTTCGCTCCTTTAGGGCTCCTTGAGCCGCGGACAGGGATCCTGACGCCGGTGCCCTCCGCTTATCGCGGTTTTCGGGCCACCAGCTGTGCGGTGAAACGGTCGGGATCCGGCCACCTTCCCTCACGGTAGAGGATCCTATCCCAGCTGGCAAAGGGTTGTATGAGTTCGCCGGGTTGTAACAGGAAATCGGGGTTGCGGGGACGTCCGATCTCCGCCTGAGCCGCGAGGAAGGTTTCATAGAGGATGAGGCCTCCGGGCATGATCGCCTCGGCCAGTTTCGGCAGCAGGGGGCGGTGCAGGTAGTTGACCACGATAATGGCGCTAAACCGCCTTCCTCCCAGGGGGCTCCCCGCCACCTCGGGGGCTTCCAGGTCCCTGCGCCACAAGGTCGCCGCCAGGCGCTGCGCATCCAGCTGGGCCTGCACTGCGGCCAGTGCTTCGGTATTGATGTCGCAAAACCAGACTGGCAGGCCCCGTTTCGCCAGCGTCATTCCGTGGCGGCCATGGCCGCAGGCAAGATCCAGTACCGGACCACTGGGCAGTTGTTCGAAGGCATCCAGGTGGGCCTGCAGCAGGGCGTTTGGTGTTGTGCGTGTGTGGGCCATGGGCGTGAGTTTAGCCCTTGATCTCTTTGCCCCGCAGGACCCGGCGGTGCCACACCGAGTAGTGCCGGAACTGTGACGGCCCGTGGGCCAGGTAGACCGACCACACCGCGATCAGGCCGAACAGGACGGCCCCGTATTGTGGGAAGGGGTAGCAAAGGGCCAGCAGGCCGATCTTGACTACGCTGCCGAGTCCCTTGAGCTGAACCAGCCACATCGGTGAGCGCCAGATCTCCCAAATCATCAGCAGCAGGCCGCTGACCATGGCCAGAACCCACCAGGGTTGCCAATGAGTTTGAGCCGTGGCGTGGAAGAAGCCGGCGGAGGCACCGACGATGCCGAGAACATGGAGGGCACGAAGGGTCGTTTTACCCAGACGGAGCAGGAAAAATTCACGATCGCTGATGGCGGTGGTCATGGGGAGCTCGGATGAGATTGGGATTGGCCTAGTGTGACTACTGCTCTGGCCCGGTGCAAGTGAGCCAGGCGAAGGCGGGCTCGGTAAGCGGGCAGGGCGCCCAAAGTGTGAACTTGGTTCTGACAGTCTTCACCTCCCTTGGTAGTATCAGCGCTTTTTTGCGGGCAAAGTGCGCATTTTTTGTTCACTCCATTGGCCCGTCGTGATTAACGAAAGGGGAAGTTTGTATGCTCAGTAACTGGGAACTCTTCACCGATTTCGGCATCGCCGGTGGCCTTCTGCTTACCGGTAAATGGCTTCGTGCCAATGTTGTGATCTTCCAGCGCCTCTATCTGCCGGCGGCGCTCATCGCCGGGATCCTGGCGCTTGTGCTGGGGCCCTCCGGCGTCGACCTGCTGCCCTGGAGCGCCTCCTTTGCCGCCAACGCCTCGGTGCTGACCGTCGCGCTCTTCGGTGTGCTGGGGCTGGCCACCGACTTTCCCTCGCGGCATGTGCTGATGCGCCGTGCCGGCACCCTTTGGGCCTTTAACCAGATCGCCACGGTCAGCCAGTGGGCGTTTGCCGCGATGGCGGGCCTGGGGTTGATGTTCTGGGTCTGGCCGGATCTGCCGCCGGGCTTTGGTCTGGTGCTCTCTGCCGGCTTCATGGGAGGCCATGGCACCGGAGTGGTGGTGGGCGAGAGCCTGCAGGCGCAGGGCTGGGCAGATGCCCTGACGCTGGCACTAACCACTGCTACGGTGGGGATCTTCGCCTCCATCCTTGGTGGGATGGCGCTGTTGCACCTGGGACTGAAAAAGGGCTGGCTGAAGGATTTCAGCCGCTTCGAAACCATGAGTACCGTTCAGCGCCGTGGTCTGGTTCCCCGGGAGCAGCAGGACAGCGTCGGGCGCAACAGTGTTTCGACCATCTCGGTGGACACGCTGGCGATGCATGGGGCCCTGATGGTGCTGGTCACTGTGCTGGGGCACCACAGTGCAGTGTTCCTGTCGAAGTTCCACGGCATGTTGCAGGTGCCGGCCTTCGTGACCGCCTTTGCCATTGGCCTGGCGGTGAGGGCGTTGCTCAAGCGCACCAAGGGCAGCGATTACTTTGATGACCGCCTGTTCCAGCATGGTACCGGCGCCGCCACCGACTTCCTGATCGTCTTCGGGATCGGCGCCATCAAGGTGACGATTCTGCTCAACTACGCGCTGCCGCTGGTGGCGATCATCCTCTTGGGGTTGGCGTTTAACCTGTTCCTGGTGCTGGTAGTGGCCCCGCGGATCTTCGGGGACAACTGGTTTGAGAAAGCGGTGTTTTCCTGGGGCTGGCTGACTGGCACCGTCGGCATGGGGATCGCCCTGTTGCGGATCATCGATCCCAAGATGCGGGCCCGGGTGCTGGATGACTACGCCATCGCCTACGTGCCCGGTTCCATCACGGATATGTTGATCATCTCCCTGGTCCCGGTGTTGATGATGCAGGGCATGGCCGATCTGGCCATTGGGGCGATGTGGGCCTATGTGGCGGTGATCGCCGGGATCTGGTACGTGGTCTGGGGACGCCACGGTCTCTCTCACAAGGCCATCGTCTAAGCTGATGGGACGATAAACGCGGCATCGGGCTACCCCGGTGCCGCGTTTTTTGTGCTGGAGACGACGAGGTAGATCCCGTAACTTGGTTGAAGGATTTTTGACCAGGGAGTGGAGCATGATTCGGGTAGTGTTTAACCAGAAGGGTGGTGTGGGGAAGTCCAGTCTCAGCACTAACTTGGCGGCGATCAGCGCCGCGGCAGGGTACCAGACGCTGCTGGTGGATCTGGATGTGCAGGGAAACAGCAGTCACTACCTGGGCTTTGATCCTGAGCCGGGCCGACCGACGGTCGCGGATCTGTTCAAGCAGACGGTAGGCTGGTTGAGCCGTCCTCAGTCACCGCAGGAGTTCGTTTACGATACCGAGTGGGACAAGTTATGCCTGCTGCCCGCCTCGCCCCGATTGGCGGAGATTGAGCGGGATCTGGAGAGCCGTTACAAGATCTTCAAACTGCGGGACGCGCTGGATCTCCTGGCGCAGGAGTTTGACCACATTTTTATCGACACCCCGCCCAACTTCAATTTCTACTCGAAGTCGGCGCTGATCGCCGCCGATTCGGTGATCATTCCTTTCGACTGCGACACCTTCTCCGCTCAGGCTATTGAGCGACTGCTGGACAATGTGTTGGAGCTGAAGGGGGATCATAACCCTGAGTTGCAACTGGAGGGGATCGTGGTGAACCAGTACAACCCCCAGGCCAGGTTACCCCAGAGCCAGGTCGCGGCACTGAAAGCCCAAGCGTTGCCGCTGTTTGACACCCTGCTCGGGTCATCGGTGAAGATGCGGGAGTCACACCAACTTCGCCAACCGCTTATCCATTGCGCGCCCAAACATAAGCTCACCGCTGCACTGCTGACCCTGTTCGAGGAGATGGAGAGTCGGCAGAAAGCTTTGGCAGAGGCCTAGCGGTCAGGGTATTGCGGTGAGGATGGCTGTGTGGAGGGAGACGTCGCTTTTCCGGTGGGGCCATCGTCACTCTCCCACTCATCGGACTCGGCAAACCCTTTGAACTGCTCCATGCTCTTCTGGGTCTGGCGCCGGAAGAGCCAGGGCACCAGCGCCATCAGGCGCATCGCACCGCGAAAGGTAAATTCACACTCCATCTGCCATAGGGTACTGGAACCCTCGTCGATAAAGTGATGGTCACAGCGGTTATCGACCTGCCGTGTCTGGTAGCGTGCAACAAAGCGATCCGGCAGGGCCCGATCCAGCACCGTCTCCAGCACAGGCACATGCTTTTTCCCCATCCGGTAAAGTAACTGGCACTGGGCACCCGGCTGCCCCGGCACACCCTGTACCGGCTCTATCTCCAACAGTTGCGGCTGCCACTTGGGCAGGTTGTACGGGTTATCGAACAGTGCGACCACGACATCTCGGGGACGCGCGATGCGAACCTGGCATTCATAGCGCATGAGTCTGTCATCCCTAGGTAAAGCCTTGGAGGATCAGTGTAGACGGCTCTGGTCCGGTAACGGGAGGGGGCGCATTGGCTTGCGCGGGAGTGCAAAGGTTGAGAAAAGTGCACATCCTGTCGGAAAAGGCCCGATAATGCCGGTCTCAAAGGGGGAAGTGATGATGCGATTGGATAAGTTTTTAACGGCCTGTACCGAGCTGACCCGAAGTCTGGCCAAGCGGGAACTCAAGGCCGGGGCGGTAGAGTGCGATGGCGAGGTGATCCGTGATCCCGGCTTCCAGGTCGGAGAGGAGACCTCTGTCCTGTGGCAGGGGAGGAGACTGAGCCTGATCCCCACCCGCTACCTGATGCTCCACAAGCCCGAGGCGTACCTCTGCTCCAATGTGGATGAGCACTATCCCTCGGTGCTGGGCCTGATCGATCTGCCCAGGGCGGATCGATTGCGCATAGCCGGCCGCCTGGATGTGGATACCACCGGCCTAGTCCTGCTGTCAGAGGATGGCCAGTGGTGCCACCGTATCACCTCGCCCCGACGACAGTGCGCCAAGCGCTACCGCGCCTGGCTGGCGGATCCCCTGGTGGGGGATGCTGAGGCGCGTTTTGCCGAAGGGGTGGAGCTGCACCAGGATGGGTTGACGCAGCCCGCGGCCCTGGTCCGGGTCAGTGATACCGAGGTGCTGCTGACCATCAGCGAGGGAAAGTATCACCAGGTGAAACGGATGTTTGCGGCGCTGGGGAACAAGGTAGTGCGGCTGCACCGGGAGTCGGTGGGGCCGGTAGAGTTGGATCCTGCCCTGGCACCGGGCCAGTGGCGCCCACTGACCGAGCAGGAGGTCACCGCGCTCGGTTGAGGGGAATACCCCGTTAGTGGTTGGTCAGAAGCAGCGAATCGCCCTGGTGGGTTGGAAGTCGATGATGGCGTACCGGGCCCAAGGCCCCCTGGTGGTCAAAATGCTGCACGTGCCAATCCAACCGGCCGTCGGCGTGTTGCCGCCACAGCGTGGTTGTACGGGTGCCGTAGTCCGGTGAGTGGATGAAGATGGGAGAGAGGCGTCGCTCCAGCGCCAGGCCAACACCGGTGTCCGGTAACGCCGCATCCTCGGCCGCGGTGGGATCCCGCAGCAGGGCCAGCAGCGCACCGTCGCTGGCCCCGGAGTCTAGGCCCTGGGCCAGAGCTTTTTTAAGCCTCTGCACCTTGGGCCAGGGCGTATCGAGCAGGTGGTTGCTGAGGCCATACAGCCCGGGCTGAAGCGTCCTCACGCACCCCTCGCGGTTACTGAAGTAGTAGAGGCCATGGCGGTCGCCCAGCAGCAGGTTGAAACCAGCGAACTGTCGGGCCCTTGGGGCGATCCGGGTGAGAAACTTCGGCGCCAGTTCCGGTCGGCCGAGATAATCCAGCAGTAACTGGCCCCGGCTGGGCCCGGACTGCGGGGGCCACTCCCGGTAGTTGGTGATCAGGCCCCAGCGTCCGTCCGGGTGGTGCGCCATCCAGGTGCCACCGGCTTGTTGGTCCTGGCCGGCAAACAGGCCATCCGGCTTGCGCCAGCGGTGCGGCGGCAGGGTCGGGCGATCATAAAACTCATCCCGGTTGGCGAGCAAAACCAGGGGCGTGGGCGCCCCAGGCTGCCAGCGAAAAGCGACAAGGCACACGAACATTTCCCCCTTAACCGTTGGCGGATTGGTTCGCCAACGGTGTGCAACTTTGGCAAGCTGCCCGCCTTGGCGGGCCTTGGCCTACTACCTTACAGCGAACGAACAGAAGGAAACACCCCGATGAAAGAGCCGTCGATGAAATGGCGTGTCTACCTCTCCGGTGAGATCCACACCGATTGGCGTGAGCAGATCGCTCAGGGCTGTGCCGAGCGTAACCTGCCCATCACCCTGTTGGGGCCGGTCACCGACCATGCCGCCTCCGATGCCGCCGGTGATGGCCTGGTCGCCACCGATGGCGGGTTCTGGCGGGATCAGCAAAGTGCTCGGGTGAACCAGATCCGGACCCGCACCCTGATAGAAAAGAGTGATTTAGTGGTGGTGCGCTTTGGCGAGCAGTACCGTCAGTGGAACGCGGCGTTCGATGCGGGTCTCTGTGCCGCCCTGGGTAAGCCCTACATCACCTTGCACGATGAGAGCCTGGTGCATCCCCTCAAGGAGGTGGATGCCGCGGCCCAGGCCTGGGCACAAACCCCGCAGCAGGTCGTGCAGTTGCTGGCATACACTTGTAGCTCCGCCTGCGCTGATTGAGAGCCTTAGATGGATAACGCAACGATCTGGGAATGGGTGGGATACGCCGCATCGGTGCTGGTGGCGATCTCGCTGATGATGACCGACATCAAGAAGCTGCGCTGGTGGAACACCGCCGGCTGTGCCCTGTTCTCCGCTTATGGCGTGGCGATCTCGGCGTACCCGGTGGCGCTACTGAACGGCTTCATTGTCCTGGTCAATCTGTACTATCTCTGGCGGATCTACCGCTTCGAGCAGTCTGACTGATCGAAGTAGCCGTAACGCAGGAACTGGTCGGTCTGCCTCGCCACTTCGGCGGAGAGCAACATGCTGGTATGGGTGACCGGGAGGACCTTGTGGTCGCGCATGCCTGCGATGCGGGTTTCCTCGATCAACACGGTGCCATCGCTGTCCCGGCGTGGTGCGCCCAGTAGAGTTCCCATGCCAAAGCCGGTGCCACCGGCGAGACTTCCCAGGGCGGCGTCGCTGTGCCAGACCACCGGTTGGTCCCGCAGCAGGCCATGTTCGCCGGCGTTGCCCAGCAGGGCACTGAGGTTCCATTGGGCCAGTCGACGCGCCAGCAGTGCGCCCTGCAGGGGACTGCCCAAGGTGACAATGCGACTGCCCAGGGGAAGGGGCACCGCATGGGCGAGATGGTAAAGCAGTACCCCGCCGAGGCTGTGCCCCACCAGATAGGCCGGCTGATCCTGGGGCAGGGCAGAGAGGATTCGGTCGTAGAGGGACTCCGCCCGAATGGCCACGCTGTTGTAACTTAAGCACTCGGTCTCCCACTCTCTCTGTTTCAGGCGCTGGGCCAGCGGCCACATCACCGAGCCATGCATGTAGAGGCCGTGCAGCAGCAGGACTTTATTCCGTTTTTTCTTCCCCATGGCGCTGTTCGCTTTCCTATTTCGCCCTGCCGGTGAGAGAACCGGCTTCCTACCAGCAAACTACCAGTCTGCCCCCAAGGTTGGCTAGTAACACGATGATTTTCTCCAGTTTGTATAACTGTGACCAAATGTGTCTGGCCAGGTGAAATGCCCCCATCCCCCATGTTAACGTCGGCCCGTTTCGGGCCGCCGTGGCCCGCTTGCTTAAGATGGAGCCAATCATGAGAAGATGGACTTTTCCCCTGCTAGCCGCGGTGTGCACCCCGGCACTGGCGGTGGAGGGAATGTGGCAGCCTCATCAGTTGCCGGCACTGGGCCAGGAGATGAAGCAACTGGGATTGGAGCTGGATCCCGCCAGCATGGCTGATCTGAATGCCTTTCCGCTCAACGCCGTGATCAACTTCGGCGGCTGTACCGCCTCCTTCGTTTCTCCGAAGGGGCTGCTGGTGACTAACCACCACTGTGGTTACGGTGCCATCCAGTACCACTCCACACCGGAAGATAACATCTTGGAGAACGGCTTCTTGGCGCAGTCCCTGGCGCAAGAGAAGACGCCGGTACCGGGTTATAAGATCTGGATCACCGAGTCGATGACCGATGTCACTGATCAGGTCGTGGGCGGTTTACCGGCGGACCTGAGCGGGGTGGATTACTACCAGGGGGTGGAGTCTCAGCGGAAAGCCCTGGTCGCACAGTGCGAGGCGGATGGGCCGTACCGCTGCCAGGTGTCCAGTTTTCATCATGGGGCCAGCTACTACCTGATCAAGGCGATGGAGATCCGCGATGTTCGCCTGGTCTACACCCCCTCTCTCTCCGTGGGCAAGTACGGCGGCGATATCGATAACTGGATGTGGCCCCGCCACACCGGCGACTTCGCCTTCTTCCGCGCCTATGTCGGCCCGGACGGCAAACCGGCGGAGTACAGCGAAGAGAATGTCCCCTACCAGCCGCAACGTTTTCTGAAGGTCTCCGCCTCCGGCCTGGATGAGGGGGATTTTGTGATGGTAACCGGCTACCCGGGCAGCACGGACCGCTACCGCACTGCCCAGGAGGTGGAGATTTACTTCGAGTCACTCTATCCCGCGGCACGGGATCTGCGTAACCAGGTAATCGCGGTGATCGAACAGAGCAGTGAGCCCGGCTCCGACGCCCGGATCAAGTACGAAAGTACCCTGGCGGGATTGGCCAACTACGCCAAGAACTACCAGAGCATGGTGGAGTCCTACCAAAGCACCGGCTTTGGTGAGGCTAAGCAGCAGCGGGAAGCACAGATGTGGGCCTGGGTCGAGAGCGATCCCGCCCGGGCTGCCAAATACGCTGATGTGAAATCAGGGCTGGCCGAGCTGATCGATCAGAGCTGGCAGCATATGGAGCGGGATCTGATCCTCGGTTACCTGCGCTATGCCCAGCTGCCCGATACCGCGGCCCGTCTCTACCGCCTGGCTCAGGAGAAGAAGAAGCCCGATGCCGAGCGGGAAGCCGGTTTCCAGGAGCGCGACTGGGAGGGGATCGAGGCGGCGATGAAGCGGATGGATCGTCGTTTCGACGCCAAGGTGGAGCAGGCCATACTGGCACACCTTTTGAGCCGTTATGCCGAGCTGCCGAGCAGCGAGCGGGACCCGGTAATCGATCGTACCTTTGGTCTGTCGGCGGATCTGGATCCGCAAGCCCTGGCCGACAAGCTGGCGGGAATGTATGCCAAGACGCAGCTGACCGACCTGGAAACGCGACTGGCCTGGCTGGAGGCCTCGCCGGAGCGCTTTGAGCGCAGTGACGATCCCTTCATCCGCTTTGCGGTGGCGGATTATGATCGGGTGATGGCTAAGGAGCAGACGGATAAGCGTATCAGCGGTGAACTGTTGCAGCTTCGTCCCCGTTACATGGCGGCGATCATCGATTATCAGCAGAGCCAGGGGCACAGCGTCTATGCCGATGCCAACTCCAGTCTGCGTGTGACCTTCGGCACTGTTCAGGGTTACTCGCCCCAGGATGGACTGTGGGCCACACCCTTCACGACCCTGGAGGGGCTTGCCCGTAAAGCCACCGGCGAGAAGCCCTTTGATGCTTCCGATCGTCAACTGACTTTGATCAAGGAGAAGCAGTACGGCGGTTTCGACATGCCGACGCTCGGCTCCGTTCCGGTCAACTTCCTGTCTGATCTGGACAGCACCGGCGGCAATTCCGGCTCTCCGACCCTTAATGGCAAGGGGGAGTTGGTGGGGCTGCTGTTTGATGGCGTCTACGAGTCGATCATCGCCGACTGGGATTTCAACCCGGATAACGCTCGCTCTATCCACGTCGATAGCCGTTACATGCTGTGGGTGATGAAGGAGCTCGATGGGGCCGACCACCTGCTCAAGGAGATGGCGATAGTTCGTTAATCCGGCAGGGGGATGCCAGGTTGCTCAAACAAGCGTCAGTCGGGAGGCTGTCGCTTGCCAAGTGGCCACACAAATGAGTATGTTATTCCCTATCAGGCGACCATCGTATAATGGTATTACCTTAGCTTCCCAAGCTAATGACGCGGGTTCGATTCCCGCTGGTCGCTCCAGAATTTGATAAACCCTGCGTCTTTCGGACGCGGGGTTTTCTCGTTTTCAGGGGCCAGGAACTTCGTGAGGGCTGCCGTGGTCTCTTGCCAGGCTTTAGGACTTGCACCCGTTTTAATCTGACGGCAGACTCGGAAAAGTCTAATGATTTGAGGCAAATATGGATTTTCATCATTTATTGGATCGTCTGGCGAAAGAGGATGGATCCGATCTTTATCTGACCACAGGGGCACCGCCCATGGCCAAGTTCCAGGGCAAGCTGGTACGCATGAGCGAGGAGATTCTGACGCCGGAGTTGCTGTCGCAGATCGCCCATGAGCTGATGGACGGCGAGCAGCGGCAGGCGTTCGAGAAAGATCTCGAAATGAACCTGGCGGTCAGCCTGAACGGCATTGGCCGCTTCCGTGTAAACATCTTTCAACAGCGTAATGCCCTGGCGATCGTTGCACGGAACATCAAGACCGAGATCCCCAGGTTCGAGGATCTGCGTCTGCCCGAGGTGCTTAAGGACGTGATCCTGACCCAACGGGGACTGGTGCTGTTTATCGGTGCCACGGGATCGGGGAAATCCACCTCGTTGGCGTCCCTGATCGACCACCGTAACCGCAACAGTGAGGGCCACATCATCACCATCGAGGACCCGGTGGAGTATGTGCATCAGCACCGGGGTTGCCTGATCAACCAGCGTGAAGTGGGGGTGGACACCCGCAGCTTCCATGCCGCTCTTAAGAACACCTTGCGCCAGGCGCCTGACGTGATCCTGATCGGTGAGATCAGGGACCGGGAGACCATGGAGCACGCCCTGGCCTTTGCCGAAACCGGGCATCTGGCGATCTCCACCCTCCACGCCAACAACGCGAACCAGGCGATGGACCGTATCATCAACTTCTTCCCGGAGGAGCGGCGACCCCAGCTGCTCAACGATCTGGGCAACAACCTCAAGGCCTTCGTGTCCCAACGCCTGGTGCCGACGGTTGATGGCAAGCGGTGCGCGGCGGTGGAGATCCTGCTGGGCACCTTGACGGTGAGGGACATGATCAAGCGTGGCGACAGTGGCGAGTTGAAGCCGATCATGATGAGGTCCAAGGAGCTGGGTATGCAGACCTTTGACATGGCGCTGTTCGACCTGGTGATGGAGGAGCGGATCAGTGAAGAGACCGCGATCAAGTACGCCGACTCTCCCACCAACCTCAAACTGGAGTTGAAACTGCAAAAGGGCACTGTGGCTGAACCGTCGGAGCCCAGTGCCAGCCCGGCGCGCTCTGCTGGGTTGGAGCTCTCGCTGGAGCCCTTGAGAAACCATCTGGATCGCTAGGAGCAGCGGTTCCTACTCTGGACTAGCCAAACAAAAACGGGGCCCGTAGCAGGCCCCGTTTTTTGTCACGCCCTTTGGCGGTCAGTAGTGCCAGGGGAATTTGGAGAAATCCTTGGCGCGCTTCTCCAGGAAGGCGTCACGCCCCTCCTGGGCTTCTTCGGTACCATAGGCCAGTCGGGTGGCCTCACCGGCAAACAGCTGCTGGCCGACCAGGCCATCGTCCGGAAGATTAAAGCCGTACTTGAGCATACGCATGGCGGTGGGGGATTTACTGTTGATGGCCGCGCCCCAGCGCAGCGCCTCCTCCTCCAACTCAAAATGGGGCACCACCTTGTTGACCATCCCCATCTCGTAAGCCTCCTGGGCGGAGTAATCGAAACCGCAGAAGAAGATCTCCCTTGCCCGCTTCTGGCCGATCATTTTCGCCAGGTAGGCCGAGCCGTAACCGGAGTCGAACGAAGCCACGTCGGGATCCGTCTGCTTGAACACGGCGTGCTCCTCGGAGGCGAGGGTCAGGTCACACACCACATGGAGGCTGTGGCCACCGCCAACTGCCCAGCCGGGCACCAGGGCGATCACCACCTTGGGCATAAAGCGGATCAGACGTTGCACCTCCAGGATGTGCAGGCGCCCCATTCGGGCCACATCCGCCTGCCCCGCCTCGCCCTCATATTTGTAACCATCTTTGCCCCGGATCCGCTGATCGCCGCCGGCGGAGAAGGACCACTGCCCCTTCTTCGAAGGTCCGTTGCCGGTGATCAGAACACAGCCCACATCGGACCATTGCCGGGCATGATCCAGGGCCGTGAACAGCTCATCCACGGTCTTGGGACGGAAGCTGTTGAGGCAGTCCGGGCGGTTGAATGCGATCCGCACGGTGCCCTGATCTTTGGCTCTATGGTAGGTGATGTCGTCGAAATTGAAGCCGGGGACGGCGTCCCAAAGTTCGGGGTTAAAAATGGATTTGGCGCTTTGAGTCATGTTGAGGCCACTGGTTGCTCGCAAGATGGGAAAAGGCTAGGTAGTTGCCCCCCCGGCGTCAATCTCTACGCCTGAATTCCCTGATCGGGAACGAGTTTTAATCCGACTTCCGCTTCGTTTGCTAACGCTGAGAGGGGGACTGGAGCCGCGCGATCAGCGCCGTCAACAGGGGGTGATCCGCGGGAGCCAGGGTATCCATCCGGATCGTCTCGGGCGCTCGCCAGCAATAGCGGTCATGGCTGCCGGTCAGGTTGATGGGCTGCGCCTCCCAGGGGCAGAGGTAGCCGTGCAGGCGAATGCACTTTTCGCCTCCCCCGGTCAGGGGGTAGCGGTGTTCGCTGCTGGCGAGGTAAGGGCCGACCCTGAGCTGGACACTCAACTCCTCCTCGAGCTCCCGGGCCAGCGCCGCCTCCGGGGATTCTGTGGGCTCAATTTTGCCGCCCGGAAACTCCCACCACCCGCCCTGGGCAGCGTCCGGGTGACGGCGGGCGATCAATACCCGCCCGTCGTTACGCAGGATAAGTGCTGCCACCACATTGATGATCATGTCGTTACTCCTTAGATCCTGTTTGCGGCTCCTAAGACCCCGCCTCCCGCTGCGGCAGGGGACGCTACCGTGGCTATACTTGGCGCTACCTATCTCCGGCTTCGGGAGCCAGCCATGTCACACACTTACAAGAAGATCGAGTTGACGGGATCCTCGCCCGTCAGCAGTGATGATGCGATCCGCAACGCCATCGCCACCGCCCATGAGAGCTTGGAGCATCTGCGCTGGTTCGAGGTGGTGGAAACCCGCGGCCACATCGAGCAGGGCAAGGTGGCCCACTGGCAGGTCACCATCAAGGTGGGTTTCACCCTAAACCACTGAGCGTTTTCGGCGCCTGCTCTATCGGCCAATCGCCCAAGCGGAACTCTTTCTCAGGCGTCCCTCGCTAATCCCTTTTCGATGATCCGAATAAGGCGCTGCTGGCGCCGATCCGTTTCCGGGCCCTGCTGACGCTGTCGCGCCAGGGCCCAGTCGATATGCTCATCGACCATTGAATCGACGCGACCACGTCCCTGTTCCAGAGCCGAGATGATGGCATCGCTGTGCGGGGCATTGCCCAGGGCAACAGCCAGGTTACGCTGCCAGCGGCGATAGCCGATGCGGCGGATGGGGGAGCCCTCGGTCTGTTTCAGAAAGGTCGCTTCATCCCATTGCCACAGTGTCAGCAGCGCCGGTTGGTGCAGGCTCTTGCGGATATGGAAGTCGCCCTCGGCGGTGATTGGGGCCGCCCGGTTCCAGGGACAGACCAGCTGGCAGTCATCACAACCGTAGATGCGGTTGCCCAGGGCGGGACGCAGGGCCTCTGGAATGGGGCCGTCGGATTCGATGGTGAGGTAGGAGATGCAGCGACGCCCATCCACCACGTAGGGTTCGACGATCGCCCCGGTGGGGCAGGCGGTTAAGCAGGCGGTACAGGTGCCACAGTCGCCGTCGTGGCGCTTATCCGCCGGCAGCGGCAGATTGACCAGAAGTTCGCCCAGGAAGAACCAGCTGCCCGCCTTGCGGTTAAGCAGTAAGGAGTGCTTGCCAACCCAGCCAAGGCCGGCATTGCGGGCCAGGGGACGCTCCAGGAGCGGGGCGGAGTCGACGAAGGGGCGAAACTCGCAGGGGGGCATCTCGGCGCGGATCCACTCACCGAGTTGCTTCAGGCGTTGACGCATCACCTTGTGGTAATCCCGACCGCCGGCGTACCTTGAGATGTAGCCCTTCTCGGGGGATTTCAGGGTCTGGGCGAAACCGGCGTTGGGGGGGAGATAGTCCAGGGCAACGGTGATCACCGCCAGCGTACCTGGCAGCAACTGGTTCGGATGGCAGCGCATCGACTCGTTGCGGGCCATGTAGTCCATATCACCGTGGTACTGCTTGGCGAGCCACTCGCGCAGGCGTGGGGACTCCTCGCTGAGGTCGAGGTCTGCGATCCCTACGGCGCTGAAGCCCATCGCCTGGGCCTGACGTTTGATGCGGGCCGCGAAGGCGGCCCAGTCCGGTTGCTCTTTGATCATGGCCGCAAGGGTATCAAAAGCGCCACCACAGTGGGATCACTTTGCCAGGGTGATGGTGCCACTGACGGTGTTGAGCCGAGCGGTGGCGCCGCTGCCGGAGAGGCTCAGGCTCTCGCTGCGGCTGTACTTGCTGATCAGCGGCTTAGCGTCACTCCAGCGATTTCGGATCTCCCCGCCGGGGCCGCTTTGAGCCTCGATGGTGATCGGGGTCTGGCTTCTCAGGGTCATATCGCCACTGACCGTCTCCAGGTTGAGTATCGTGTTGGCCTGAGTTTGCTGCCACTGCACCTCGAGATCACCGCTGACGCTGCGGCCGCTCAAAGCGGTGAGTCGGCTCGCCTGAACCTCGACATCGCCGCTGACCGACTCCACCTTAACGGCGCCCTCGCTGCTTCTTACCTCGATGTCGCCACTGACACTTTGCAGGGTTAACTCCCCTTCCCCCTGCGAAAGCCGGATATCGCCACTGACGCTTTCGGCCCTCAGGTTCTCCTTGATCCCGTTCAGGGTGATGTCGCCGCTGATACTATTGAGCCGGATCTGCCCCTCACTGTTGCTGAGCTCGATATCGCCGCTGACGGTTTGAACCATCAGCAGGGTCAGGTTATCGGCAACCAGATCCGTACTGACGGACTCCATAGAGAGGGCGATGCTTCGAGGCAGGCTCAGTTGTAGATCGCTGGCGCCCTTCTGGTTACGATCCTGGTGCCACTGCTCAGGCAGCACGACCTTCAGAAGGATCCGCTGGTTTTGCACTTCGAACAGAAACTCACTGGCTTCCTCATCGACCCGCCCCTGCAGGTGCAGGGTGTTGCTGTCGTTACCGGTCAGCTTCAACTGACCCCGGGGCAGTTCAATTTCCACCGGCAAACTGCCGTCCCAGGTCAGGGTCTGGTCAACCTCCTTGGCTGATAATGGCAGGGAGAACAACAGGATCAACGGAAGGATGATCGCCCCGGCGGCACGGGTAAGCGCGGCATAAGTGGCTTGGAATAACATGGCAAGGCTCCTATAGGGGGTGGTAACTCTGTTGGGGATGACGAGTCTGCTGCTGGGTCAGATCGAACTCCCGCTGCTGGGTCCAAAGCAGCAGATCCAGCAGCGCCAGGTTGTCCGGCTGATTGCGCAGCGCCTGCTTCAACTCCAGGCGGGCTTCGCGCAACAGCCTGAGGTCGGTATTTTCGCTCTGGATCACCGTTTGCATTGTGTGGGGTTGGGGAAGGCTGGCCAGGCGTTGCTGGTGCTGCTGTTCCAGTAGCTCCAACAGGCGCTCGGTACTGACTGAAGGCACCGGTTCAGCGAGCCAAAGAGGACGAAGCTGACTGCCGATCAGCAGCCCGATAAACAGCGAGGCAGCCAGGGCCCAGGCACTGGTGCGGCGAACCGAGGGTTGAAGCCGGGACTCGATCCCGGGCCACAGGTCTCGCTCCGGCACCAAGGCTTTGGGGGCGTCTTGGATGAGGCGATCGAGTTCCATTACAGCAGCTCCTTCAGTTGTTGGCGGGCGCGATGATAGTGGGCTTTGCTGGCGCCTTCGCTGATTCTCAGCAGATGCGCAATCTCTTTGTGTTGATACCCTTCGATGGCGAAGAGGACAAAGACCTGGCGGGGCCGGGTAGGGAGGTTGGGAAGCAGTCGATCCAGCGGGCTGGGCTCGCCCAGTTCGGTCAGCGGTTCCGGTTGCTGGCCCAGGGGCAGCAGGCGCTGCCACCAGTGGGCCTTCCTGGCTTGGTCCAGTGCCAGGTTGACCGTAAGGCGATGCAGCCAGCTGCTGAACTGGGCTTCGAAGCGGAACTGGGGCAACCGTTGCCACACCCGGACAAACACCTCCTGACAGGCATCTTCCGCCGGCTGTGGGGCGCCGCATAGACGCAGACAGAGGGCGTAAACCCGTCCATGATGGATCCGGTAAAGGCGGGCAAAGGCGTGACGATCCCCCTGTTGGGCCAGCGTGATCAGGTGCTCCTCTTCCGAGCCTGAATGCTCGGGCAGTTTTCGCAGTGGTTCTTGACTCACCATGGGATCCTATATTTGGATTTCTCTATTAGACGAATGCAGTGAAGGAAAAGGTTTAACCGGGAAAGCGTTTTTTTCGCTGTCGTAAACACTTGGTGATCGGCAACAGGCAAAAGGGTGATCCCGATCTCTGGTCAAGCTCGGGCTGTGATGGCAAACTGCGCGACTTTTCGCCGCTTGGTTAAGGGACTTCCTGCTGTGACATCGATGTACCGACAAATTGTGGTTTGGCTCGTCCTGCTTCTGCTGCTGTGCAGCGGCTTGGGCGTGGCCGTGGCGTACCATGTCGGCATCGCTAAGTCCCGCGCCCTGCTGGACGGTAACCTGGTGTTTCGCAACCAGCAGTTGTTGCGCTTTGTCGAGATGGAGCACAGCGGCCTGAGTCTGAAGCAACGTCTCTCCAACCTCATTGAATCCCTGGATCACGCCCAGCTGCCCATCGAACCGGAGTTGGAGTCGTTCGAGGGCCATGCGCCCACGCCTTTTCGGATTCAGCTCTGGCGTGGCGATCACTGCGTTCGCGGTCTGCTCGCCCCGGTTTGTCAGCATGACACCGCCTTGAGGCTGACCCAGAGCGGGTTTGACGACCAGCAGTTGGGTGGCCAGGCGTGGCGAGTCCACTCTATCTACTCGGTCAAGCACGATGTCTGGCTGCAGGGTGCTTATCCTGCCTCGCTGCCGGTCTCGCTCAGCCGTGATGCCCTCGAGCGTATCGGACTCCAGGCCTGGTTTTTGATACTGGGATTGGCCGGTGTGGTTATCTTTGGCGGGGCTTACCTGATCCTGCGTCCCTTGCGCCGCTATACCCAGTTGATGATGACCAGCTCGTCGATCTCGGATCTCCCGCAGGGGGGCTGGCCCAAGGAGCTGGATAGGCTGCACCAGGGGATCCTCCTGCAGAAACGGCGTAGCGATGATCGGCAGCGGCAACAACTGAACTGGAGTCGTCATACGGTAGCCAAGCTGCAATCGTCCGTAGCCAAGTTGGAGCGGGCGATCGCCGATGGAGAGCTGGGTAGCGTTCGCGCCCAGTATCTGCTGGAGAAGATCCGTCGCCAGCTGCAGTTGCGGCAGCTGACGATGGCCCTGGAGGAGGGCAAGCATGAGGCCAGTGAGCCTCTGTCGCTGGCCGACGAGTTGGCCGCTTGCATCCGCCGGGCCAGGCCTCTTGCGAAGAAACGTCAGTTGATGATTGAGTTGCAGGATTGCTCCGGATTGGGTCCGGTCGAGCTGCCTCCGGCGGTACTGCAGGTGGTGTTGGATTCTGTGCTCGAGTCGGTATTCCGGCACAGTCTCCGCGGTGAGCGGGTTGTGATTGCAGTGACCCCTCAGGGGGAGCACCTGAAGCTGACATTTGCGACGCCGCGGCCGGGCGCCGGTTCGGCGGTTCGCCCGGATTGGGGGAGTTCGGAGCAGGGCTCCGCCATCGGTTCCAGTGTGAGACGCCTGGCACAAGCCTATGGCGTTAACCTGGGCGGGGCCGAGCCCCGTGCCAACGTGGGTGCCCAGCAGACCCTGCTGCTGCCCCGCTACCAAGGTTAACTGAGCCCTCAAGAGAGCGCCGGAAGTGGTGCCGACCGGGCGCATACCACCCGGTTTCGGCCCTGCAGCTTGGCCTGATAGAGCGCATCATCTGCCAGTTTCAGGAGCTGTTGTTGCGGCTGCGAGCTGACGTAGACCTCACTGGCGCAGCCGATGCTGATACTCAGCTTCAAGCTCTCCTTCCCAACGACGTAGGGCCGCTCACTAATGGCCCTGCGGAGCACCTCCGCAACGTGCTGGGCCCCCTGCTCATTGGTATCCGGCAGCAGGATCACGAACTCCTCTCCCCCAAAACGGCACAAGGCGTCGGCGGGCCGGCGTAGTCTGTAGTAGAGCCGCCGCGCCACCTCTTGCAGCACGGCATCGCCCGCAGGATGCCCATAGTTGTCATTAATCTGCTTGAAATAATCAATATCGACCATCAATAGTCCCAAGGGCGTTTGGTTTCGGGCACTGCATTGAAGCTCTGATCGATACTGGTCGTTGAAGTGCTGCCGGTTGCGCAGTCCTGTGAGTGGGTCAACCAGGCTTTTCTCATGCAGAATGCGGTTCTTGTCCGTGAGGGAGCGGATCTGGGTTTTCAGCCTGTTGAGGGTCGGCAGATGTGACTCCGGCTGGGGGTCCTGAGGGCGCCTGAGGGCGAGCGTTCTGGAGAGCTTGAGCAGGGGGCGGGAGAGTTGCGCATACTGCCACAGGAGCAGCAGCGTCAGTGCTATTGCCACAGGCGTGGCCGACCGCAATGGCAGCTCAATGGCACACAGCAGCAATGGCAGCGGCAACAGACGCTCCATGGCACTGAGTGCGGGGAGCGTCACCTGCCAACACAGCAGAGGACACAGGGTCAGCAGAGGCAACCAGCTTAGCAGGTTGCTGTCGAGCAGCCACAATGCGTCAATGACCACAGTGCTTACCAGCAGAGCGGCAACCGTCGTGCCCAGGGGCCAGCGCCATTGGGGCGGTGGGGGAAAGCTGATTGCTGACAGCAAGATTAATAGCGGGGCAGCGACCAGGGGGGGAGTGAGGAAAAACAGCAGCACCCAGACACTCAGGGCTGCCTGTTGCAGCAAACGCCGAGTTTGCCCGGCACTCAGCATCAGTTGGATGGAGAAAAGGGCCGCGGCAGCGCCGGCCAGTAGCGCACTGAGGCGAGCGTTTGCGGGACCAGTCCAGAGTCGGGCGCTGCCCATGGGCTGCCACTGCAACTGCACTAGGGCGGGCTTGTCGAAGGTAAATTGCTGCACCGGTTGGGTAAGGGTACTGACACCGAGGGTACTCAGCAGTACCTCGGGGCCCTGCTGTAACTGTAGCGACTGCGGCGTAACGCTGAACAGGTTCAGTGGATGGTGAGCATCGAGAAGCAGGGTGCGGGGGCGCTCGTTCAGGGGCGCGAGCCCCAGCGGGGTGGCCAGCTCCAATGCAAAATAGAAAACCCCCAGGCAGAGCAGTATGCCCACCCCACCTCGAAGCCATCCGATACCGGTTATTGCCATCCTTGCCATTAACCAATCCATTCCATGGTGAGTCATTTTTAACATTTACAGATCCGGCGGGCCAGCCTAATTTTTCTTATTAAAATCACCTAGTTCTGACTTAAGGAGACCCTATGCAACCGGTATTCTTCGCACTGCTGTCGCGAATGCAGAATGTGCATAGATGGGGGAAGTCCAACCCAACGCGCACGGAAAATGTGGCAGAGCACAGCTTTCAGGTCGCCCTGTTTGCTCACGCCCTGGGGGTGATCCGCAACCGGGTATTCCCTGACCAGCCCCCTTTGGATGAGAACCAGCTGGCGGTAGCAGCCCTGTTCCACGATGCCCCTGAGGTGCTGACCGAGGATGTGAACAGCGGGGTGAAGTACGCGGCACCAAGGATGCTGGCGCTTTGCCGGGAGATGGAGGCGATCGCAGCCGACCTGATGCTGGGCACCATCCCCGAGGTGCTCAAGCCCAGCTACGCCCCTCTGCTTGGTCATGATGAGGAGGAGGAGCTAGCCCGATTCGTCAAGGCGGCAGATCTGCTCTCCGCCTATACCAAGGCGCTGTCAGAGCTTAGGGCGGGTAATACCGAGTTTGAAGGGACGGAGCGGAAAGTGCTGGCGGCGCTGCAGCCCTTTATCGACGATCTCCCGGAGGTGGGTTGGTTCATGGCCCACTTCGTGCCGGCTTTCCATATGACCATCGATGATCTGGTGGAGGCGGCATTTGAGCCTCAGGGCACAAGTGGGGAGAAAGAGTAGGACGGTGTGGCCGAAATATGAGATAAACGTATAAACAAACTATTTATAATCGGAAAACCCATGAGCAAACTTCCGAGCCTAAAGAATCTCTACTACCTGGTGCAGCTGCACCGAGAGCAAAACTTCAATCGAGCCGCCAAGGCGTGCCACGTCAGCCAGTCGACCCTCTCCTCCGGGATCCAGAACCTGGAGGAGCAGCTCGGTGGTCAGTTGATCGAACGGGACCACAAATCCTTTATGTTCACGGCATTGGGCGAGGAGGTGGTCAATCGCTCGCGAAACCTGCTGGCGTCGGTTCAGGAGATGACGGACCTGGCCCGAAGCGCGGGTGAACCTATGTCCGGCACCATCCGCCTGGGTTGCATCCCTACCATCGCCCCGTTTCTGCTTAATCGGGTCGTTAAGGTCGTTGGCAAGGAGTACCCGGGCCTCAGCCTACTGCTTCGGGAGGACACCACGGAAAACCTAATCGCGGCCTTGGGCAGTGGTGAGCTGGACCTGCTTCTCCTGGCGTTACCGGTGGATACCAGCGGCTTCCACAGCATGTCCGTGGGCGTGGACCCCTTCAAGCTGGTTGCTCATCGGGATCAGCCTTTGCTGGGGGAGATCGAGTATGAGGCCCTGCCGGATGAGAGTATCTTCCTGTTGCAGCGGGAGCATTGCATCACCGGCCATGCTATCAGTGCCTGTGAGATGAAAAACCGGACGAAGATTAATCCATTTGCTGCCACCAGCCTGCATACCTTGGTGCAGATGGTGGACAGCAAACTGGGCACCACATTCCTGCCGCAGATGGCGATCGATGCGGGCATTCTCAATGGTACGGACCTGGAGGTATACCAGCCTCCTGGAGAAGCGCCCTACCGGGAGATAGGTTTGGTCTGGCGCCAGACCTCGAGTCGCCTGCGTACTTTCAGGACACTTGGGCAACTGATCCAGACACTGTTGCCGGCGAAGGGGCCGTAACGGCGTAAACCTCGACCTCATGCTGCTTGCCTTTTAATCGCATGGGACCGATGGAATCCAGCTGGTAATGGTTATCCTGCGCCAGCTGGGACGCAATCTGTCCGGAGATCAGCAGATCACGCTTCAGGGGACCGCACTGGTCCTGCAAGCGGGCCAGGGTGTTGAGCACGTCAGAAAAGTAGCTGATCTCCTGCTTGGTCACGCCCACGACGGCGGTCATCACCTTTCCTCCATGGACGGCACCCTTGAATCTGGGTAGGAAACCGTACTGCTCCTGGAAGTAGTGTCGGTTCCAGTACAGCATCTGTACGAACTCGTGGTAGAGATCCAGCGGCCGCTCCAGCTCCTGTCGGGGCCCCATCTTCCAGCTGATCATGACCGCATCACCGATGTAACGGTAGATCTCCCCCCGCTGCTGCTGAACGCAGCGAGAAAGCAGGTCGAAACAATCCTGCACCAGGCGGCTGAAGCGGTAATCACCCAGGGCTTCCGCGTGTGCGGTTGAGCCGACCATATCGATATAGAGGAACAACCGGTGCTCCTGCCGTGGACGGTGATACTTGCCAAGCCCCATGTTGATCAGGTTGCGCTGGCCCACCAGCAACACCATCTGCTCCAGGAACGCCAGACAGAGACGTACCCAAACCAGGTAGATAATCAGTGATTGAGTGGCCGGGCTATTGAGGATGTTCTGGGTGAGTGCGCTGTACTCCAAGTCCAGGTGCGGGGAGGGGGTCCAGGTGTTGATCCAGAGCGTGATTTTGATCAGCAGCAGTGCCCCGATCAACAGGAAAAGGCCCTTGAAGACGACGATCACCACATAGCTCATGCGGCGGATAGGGCTGGTGGCGCTGATCAGGTTGGATAGCCAGTGCAGGCAGCCCAGAATGGTTCCGAGATAGAGGCTCAGCGTGATCATGTCGGCGCTGGTGGCAGCCCACGCCATCGTCTCCGGGCTTTGGGCATACCGGAAGAAGACAAAGACACCCATCGCCAAAGTCCAGGCGATAACAGCGAAGGTAAATTTTCTGAGTTCGTGGCCAGCTTGCAAGATAAAGTACTGCTGTATCGCTTAGTAGGAAAGGAAAATAGGGTTGTGCGCGGCGGATTCTAATCAATTAGCTCCGCTTCATCTAGTGACCTAAGGCACTATCAACGCAATAAAGATGATCCATGTCATAGAAAATGGCTTTGCAGCAATGCCTTGGTAAATCGGCTTCGAAGATAAAAACCTCGGGGTAGGGTGCGGATCACCTCGCCCTCCGGGCCAATGGCATCGGTAAGGACCCGACGGTTGGCGGCTTTAGGGCGTAGCTGAAGTACTTCCCCCTGGTGGGCGGTGATGCGTTCGACCTGCCCCAAGGCGACCTGTTCGGTTAGCTCCTCCCAATCTTGCTGCAGCTGCTGCATCTGGTCGGGCGTGGGGTGCCAGAGCAACGGCATACCGATGATCCGATCCGAGGGGGGCAGGCGGCGATCACCCTGGATCGGGATCCAGAGCACCTGCCGTAACTTGTGGTACACCACCGAATCCTGCCATCTCAGCCCCTGCAGACCCGTCAAGGGGCAGACACAGATGTAGGTGGACTCCAGCGGGGCACCCTGGTTGTCCACGGGAATGGTTTTCAGCTCCACGCCCAACTCGGGGAAGTCGGGTTCGGGGCGAGAACCGGCGCTGGCACCCAGCCAAAGCTCCAGCAACTGGCCGCTCCAGCCCTTGTGGCGGCGCAGGTCTTGCGGTGGCTGAACCTGCAATGCCAAAGCCAATTCACCGAGTTGCCAGCCGGCAATATGGTGGGCACGTTCGAGCAGTTGGTCGATGGAGGTGGGTGGGGGGATTTGCATGGCGGCATTATAAAGTCACGCCCCTCAGACCACCAGCCCCACCGACCGCTCATTGCCCAGCGGGTGCGGTTATAAAATCACCACTTTTTCATCTCGAGAGTTACCAACAGACCTTTTTTAGGATAAGTGAATGAAAATATGGGATTTATCATGTCCCTGTTTGGCAGCTTTTCCCGAATTGTCCCCACTCTGGGGAAACTTGGGGGGCATTATGCACAGTCTCATCCACAAGATGTTGGGATAACTGATAAAACTTGCCGTAAACCTCGGGCTCATTGGGCAAGTCCCGGCAAGGATCGGATCAAAATGTGGATAACCTTGGGGGTTTTCGAGGACTTCCGGATCTTGTGCCCGATTGTCGAATCCCTGAGCAAATTCCTGTGTTCTACGACAAGCGCACTCGGCTTTTATTTATGTGCATGATTTTTATCTGTTTATTTTTGTTTCGTGGGTGGTTTATATACCCTGGGCGATAGGGGAGTGTGGTTATCATACAGATCCTGACAGTTATTCACCTGGTTATCCACAGAGTCTGTGGGTATCTTCTGTTTATAACTTGCCGAAGAGGGGCAACGCCACCGCGATTGCTGAGGGGGAGGCTTTGTGGAACAATCCCAACAAGTTACGAATTTTATCGGAATAGCGTGTGATCGATAACGACGGCTTTCGAGCCAATGTTGGGATCATTATCTGTAACCGACAGGGTCAGGTTTTGTGGGCACGACGTCATGGCCAACACTCCTGGCAGTTTCCCCAAGGTGGCGTCAATGAGGGTGAAAGCCCGGAACAGACGCTTTATCGGGAGCTGTATGAAGAGGTGGGCCTGAAGAAAGAGGATGTCCGCATCCTGGCCCGCAGTCGTTCCTGGTTGCGTTACCGTTTGCCGAAGCGCCTGGTGCGCCACGACAGCAAACCGGTGTGCATCGGTCAAAAACAGAAATGGTTTCTGCTGCAGATCCAGACTTCAGAGTCCCGTATCAACCTTTCGGCCACGTCTCACCCGGAGTTCGATGACTGGCGATGGGTCAGCTACTGGTACCCGGTGCGACAGGTGGTCTCTTTCAAGCGAGAGGTGTACCGTAAGGCTTTAAACGAGTTCATTCCGGTGGCCCTCTGGGGTCAACCACCGGTGGCCAAACCCCTCAAATCCAGCTCCAAGGATCGGACGGAGGCACCCCGCCATCGCCGAAGGCGTCGAAGCCGATGATCCATACCTTGCGTCAGATTGTGCAGCGCGTCAGTCAAGCCGAATCGGTAGAGCATTCGGTTGAGGAGCTGGTGCAACTGACCAAGGAGGCGCTTGGTGCCGACTGCTGCTCACTCTACCTGAATGACGACCAAGGTCTGGTGCTTTGTGCCACTCAGGGATTGGCGCCCGAGTCCGTTGGGCGGGCCCGCCTTCGCCTGGGAGAGGGGATCGTCGGAACCGCCGCGCAGCGGGAGGAGATCCTCAATCTGGCCGATGCCCCGCTCCATCCCGCCTTCAAACCATTGCCCATGACGGCAGAGGAGCCGTTCCGAGCGTTTCTGGCGGTCCCCCTGATTCATCGTCGCAAGCTGGTTGGCGTTCTGGTCGTGCAGCAAAAAGCCGCGCGTCAGTTCAGTGAGGAGGAGGAGTCCTTTGTCCTCACTCTCGCGTCCCAACTGGCGCCGGAACTGCGCGGTCGGGCGCTGACCCGCACTTTTACCCAGCGCCAGCACCACTTCAAGGCACTCAGCGCCGCCCCGGGGGTTGCCATCGCTACAGCGTGCCTGGCCCGCCCCCGGGTCAGTCTTAAGCGACCTCCTCAACGGGCCGACCACCCTCAGAGCGAGTGGGCTCGTTTGGCGTCGGCGCTTTCCCGTACCTCGGAGGAGTTGGAGCGGTTGATGACCCGGCTCGATGACGACCTGGGTGAGGAGATCCTCCAGATCTTCGACAGTTTTCAGCTGCTGTTGGAGGACAAGATGTTGCATCGCGCGCTACAGCGTCAGTGTCAGGCGGGCTGGAGCGCGGAAACTGCGGTATCTAAGGTGGTGTCGGAAACCGTCGAACGATTCGAGGCGATGGAGGATGAGTACCTGCGTGAACGGGCAGCGGACGTTCGTGATCTGGGACAGCGGGTGCTGGAACAACTGGCCCGGCCCGGTGGCCGTCAGGAGCGCTGGCAGGAGCCGGTGATCCTGGTGGATAAGGAGATCAGCGCCACCATGCTGGCCGAGGTGCCAGTGGAGAAGTTGGCGGGGATAATTAGCCTCAAAGGTGGTGTCAACTCCCATGCCGCGATACTGGCCAGAGCGATGGGGATCCCAGCCCTGGTGGCGGTGGACGGTGCGCGCGCTCAGCAGCTGGAGGGGAAAATCCTGCTCCTGGATGCCTTGGGAGGCCAGTTCTGGCTTGAACCGGACGAAGGCCTGTTGCAGCAGTACCGGCAGATCAAACGCAGTCGAGAGCAGCGTCAGGCTGATCTTGATGCCGAGCTGGTGCAGCCCTGTATCAGCCAGGATGGGGTCCAGGTGTCGTTGCAGATCAATGCGGATCTGGAGCTAGGCAGTGGCCGGCTGCAAAGAGCGGGGCTTGCCGGGGTTGGCCTGCTACGCACCGAAGCGCTGTTCATGTCCTTTAACCATTTCCCCACCGAGTTACAGCAGGAGCGCTTCTACCGTCAACTGCTGTCGCAGGCGGCGGGCAAGCCAGTGGTGATCCGCACGCTGGATGTGGGCGGGGATAAACCACTGCCCTACCTGCCTATCCGCGAGGAGAACCCCTTCCTAGGCTGGCGCGGGGTGCGCTTGTCGCTGGATCACCCTGAGCTGTTCCTCGGCCAGTTGCGCGCCTTGGTGCGGGCCGATCAAGGCCTGAACAACCTGCAGATCATGGTGCCGATGATCTCCCACCTGGATGAGATCCGTCAGTGCCGCCGGCTGTTGAGCCGGACAGTGCAGGAGTTGACCGAGGAGTTGGCGCAGCCGGTCAGAACACCACCGCTGGGGATCATGGTTGAGGTGCCTGCAGCGGTGCTTCAACTCTCCAACTGGTTGAGTGAAATAGATTTTGTTTCGGTTGGGAGTAACGATTTGACCCAGTACCTGCTGGCGGTGGATCGAAACAATGCCCAGGTGGGGGAGCAGTATGACCCCTACCATCCGGCCGTGCTGTCGGCCCTGGAGATGGTGGCGCGTCAGTGTCCGGTGGAGAAGCTGAGTCTCTGTGGTGAGCTGGCATCGGAGTTGCCCGGAGCCTTGATGCTGCTCTCACTCGGCTATCGGCGGTTGAGCATGAACGTGAATGCCCTGGGGGCGATCCACTACCTGATCCGCCACCTGGATTTTGCACAGTTGAGCGCCCTGCGTCAGGCGCTGCTGAGCGCGGAGGACAGCAAAACGGTGCATCGCTTGTTGCAGGCTCAGCTCCACCAGCCGGCGCTGGCCAAACTGTTGCCCTTCTATGCGCGATAGCGCCGTGCGGCGACGGCGTTACCTATCAAGCTCACGGGTCCCAGGGCGCCGGCATTGCCCAAGCGAAACAGAGTCTCTATCCTAGAGCCCTATTTTATCAGTCACTTTCCTAATTGAGCCCGGCATGTCAGAACCTTGGTTTACCTTTCCCAACATTGATCCCGTGATTGTCGCCATCGGACCGATCGCGCTGCACTGGTACGGTATGATGTATCTGCTCGGGCTGCTCGGGGCGATGTGGATGCTTAATCGCCATGCGGATAAACCCAATTCCGGCTGGACTCGGGATCAGGTGGCTGACCTGCTGTTCTACTGCTTTTTGGGGGTGATCGTCGGAGGCCGACTGGGCTATGTGCTGTTTTACGGCTGGCAGTGGCTGCTGGAAGATCCTCTTTACCTGTTCCGTATTTCCGACGGCGGCATGTCGTTCCACGGAGGCCTGATCGGGGTGATCACCGCCATGGGCTTTGTCGCTTGGCGGCAGAGGCGGGGCTACTGGGAAGTGGCAGACCTTATCGCACCCACCATCCCTATCGGATTGGGGCTTGGCCGCATCGGTAACTTTATCAACGGTGAGCTGTGGGGCCGAACCACAGAGATGCCCTGGGGCATCGTGTTTCCCGGCGCCGGACCTTTGCCCCGTCATCCCTCGCAGCTGTATGAAAGTTTTCTCGAGGGGTTGGTGCTGTTCCTCCTCCTGTGGTGGTTCTCCAAGCGGACCGATAAACCCGGTGCCGTCTCCGGTTTGTTCCTCGTGGGGTATGGCGTTTCCCGCTTCCTGGTGGAGTATGTTCGAGAGCCCGACGCGCACATGAGCCTCTACCTTGGGATGACGATGGGGCAGCTGCTGACAGTTCCGATGTTGGTGTTTGGTTTCTATTTGATGGTTCGACCGGTGCGAAAGGAGAAACAAGAATGAAAGCCTACCTGGAGCTGCTTCAGCACGTGATGACTCAGGGGACCGATCGGGGCGACCGGACCGGGACCGGTACCCGCTCTGTATTTGGTCACCAGATGCGCTTTGACCTGAACCAGGGGTTCCCGATGCTGACCACCAAGAAGCTGCACTGGAAATCGATCGTCCACGAGATGCTGTGGTTTCTCTCCGGCGATACCAATGTGCAATACCTTAGGGAAAATGGGGTTCGGATCTGGAATGAGTGGGCCACGGAAGAGGGAGAGCTTGGGCCGGTTTACGGCGTGCAGTGGCGCCACTGGCGAACGCCGGAGGGTGAGGAGATCGACCAAATCGCTAAAGTGATCGAGGACTTAAAGCAGCGTCCCACCAGTCGCAGGATCATCGTGTCCGCCTGGAACCCGTCTGATCTGCCCGATGAAGCCCTCTCTCCCCAGGAGAATGTCGCCGCTGGAAAGATGGCACTGGCCCCCTGTCATGCATTCATTCAATTCTACGTTGCCGATGGCAAACTCTCCTGCATGTTGACCCAGCGTTCCGTCGACTGTTTTCTTGGTTTGGCGTTCAATATTCCGAGCTATGCTTTGCTGACCCATATGGTTGCCCAACAGTGTGGACTGGAGGTTGGGGAGTTCATCTGGAGCGGCGGCGATGTGCATATCTATCGTAACCACTTCGAGCAGGTTGGATTGCAACTGCAGCGGCAGCCCACGGCTCTGCCACGGTTGGAAATTGTTCGGCAGCCGAATTCCATCTTCGACTACCGTTATGAAGATTTTGTTCTGCACGATTATGTGGCACAACCGCATATCCCTGCACCGGTAGCGATTTGACATCAAAGAGAGCGTGATGGACTTCACAATTCGGTATTCCCGATGATATACGGAGAAAGAAACGATTTTCTCGGTAGTAAGACTCTGATTACACTCACTCTGTTATCCCTTGGAGAAGTGTATGAAGCACGCGATTAAAAACTTTCTAAGTCAGGAGTCTTCCGGTGGAATTCTCCTGATGATCGCCGTGGCCATCGCCATGGTTTTGGCTAACTCCCCGCTCAGTGATCTTTACCAGGCCTTTTTGAACGTGCCCGTGCAGGTGCGGGTCGGTGCCCTCGACATCGATAAACCGATGTTGCTGTGGATCAACGACCTCCTGATGGCATTTTTCTTCCTGTTGATTGGTCTCGAAGTGAAGCGGGAGCTCCTGCAGGGGGCGCTCTCCAGCAAGGAGAAGGCAGCACTGCCGACCTTTGCCGCTATCGGGGGTATGGTTGCCCCGGCGTTGGTCTACTTGGCCTTCAACTACTCGGATCCCGTTGCCGCCAACGGTTGGGCCATCCCGGCGGCGACGGATATTGCCTTTGCCCTGGGCGTCCTTGCCCTGCTGGGCAGCCGGGTACCCTCCTCACTGAAAGTGTTCCTCTTGGCCCTGGCGATCATCGATGATCTGCTGGCGATCATTATCATCGCGTTGTTCTACAGCGATTCTCTGTCCGCGGCCAGCCTGGCTGTGGCGGCCGCTGCGGTTGTTGCGCTGACGCTTCTGAACCAACGTGGCGTGCGTAATTTGGGCCCCTACATGCTGATCGGCCTGGTGCTCTGGGTTGCGGTGCTCAAGTCTGGTGTTCATGCCACCCTCGCCGGCGTGGTTCTGGCCTTTACCATCCCGCTCAAGAAGGATGAGAAGGGGCACTGCCCAAGCGAACATTTGGAGCATGCACTTCACCCCTGGAGTTCGTACATGATCCTGCCGATTTTTGCCTTCGCCAACGCCGGCGTGAGCCTTTCCGGAATGTCGTTAAGCGACCTGACCGCGGCATTGCCGGTCGGTATCTCACTCGGCTTACTGCTGGGTAAGCCGCTGGGTATCATGTCCTTCTCTCTTATTGCTGTGAAGCTGAAACTGGCCGCGCTGCCGGAAGGCATGAACTGGAAGGGGCTGTTCGGCGTCTCGGTGCTCTGTGCCATCGGTTTCACCATGGCGATGTTCATCGCATCCTTGTCTTTTGAGTCTGGATTGATGAATTATGGAGACTTGGCACGACTCGGGATCCTCTTGGGATCTGGCATCGCGGCGGTGGGTGGTTATTTCTACCTAAAAGCAATTCTGCCCGAGCCCAAGTAGATCCCGCTCCATGATGAGTGAGGGAAGATGAAACATGCAAAGGGATTGCTGTTGGCGCTGGTGCTCTGTGCACCAGCCTCTGCCCAAGGGCCGGACTGGTCTTACTGTGATGAAGGGTCTGCGTCGGAGCGCTGTCTTGCCTATCTCTCCGGAGTGATAGACGGGGCCTTGATAATGCGGGAGATGGCTCATCCAGAACCGTTCAAAGGCCAGTCGCTCTCTGAGCGGGCGCTAAAATATCGCGTTGGTCAACGCTTCCAGCAAGCGAACAGGGCGCTGTGCGAGCAGAATCAGCCGCAACGAGACCATATGGTGACGGCGGTACGCGATCTGGTGGCTGACGGCGAGATCCGTTCTCAGGACGATCTGAAACAGGCGTTGACGGAGCTGATGCAGTGCCCATAAGCGAGAACCCATGGCTCATCTGAATTACAACCATCTCTACTATTTCTGGATGGTGCGCAAAAAGGGTTCGGTCGCGAAAGCGGCCGAGGCCCTTTTTTTGACTCCGCAGACCGTGACCGGGCAGATCCGTCAGTTGGAGCAGCGGATGGGGGGAAAGCTGTTTAAGCGACAGGGGCGCCAACTGGTGACCTCCGAGCTTGGAGAGTTGGTGTTTCGTTACGCCGATAAGATGTACAGCCTCTCCTACGAGATGCTGGACCTACTCAATTACTCGCAGGACAGCTCCATCCTGTTCGAGGTGGGGACTTCGGATGCCCTGTCCAAATCCCTCGCCAGTCGTCTTCTTTTGTCGGTGGTACCGGATGATGGCTCAATCCACCTTAACTGCTACGAGTCCAGCGACGATGATCTTATCGAGCGACTGTCACAGCACAAGCTGGACATCGTGCTGTCCGGCAGTGACTCCGAGTCCCTGAAGTACCCCGGGATCCTCAGTAAAAAACTGGGTCAGTGTGGCGTCAGTTTTGTGTCATCCAAACCCATCGAAGGGGAGTTCCCTGCAAACCTTGCCGAGGCTCGCCTGCTGATCCCCCATCGAAGAACGGCGCTGGGTCAGCAGTTGATCCGCTGGTTTGATGAGATTGGCCTCAGTCCCAATATCATGGGGGAGTTTGACGACGCGGCGATGATGAAGGCGTTTGCCCGCCTGAGTAAAGGGGTGTTTGTGGTCCCGACCCTCTACAGAGAGGAGATCCTTGGGCGGGGCTTCGTGCTGATCGGTGAAACCGATGAAGTGCAGGAGGAGTACCACGTTATGTTTGCTGAAAGGATGATCCAGCACCCCTCGGTGCGGAGACTACTGGACGCAAACTTTGCCGATTTCTTTGCAGGTCATGAAGCCTCCCGGTTGGCTACCGATTAAATTGTCCTTGCTGTGATAGGGGTTTAGCGCGATCCTAACCGGATTGTTGTTCCCGGAAGCCACTTTTTGTCCCGTCCCTCTTACTCACTGCTTATCGCCCTGCTCGGTGCCTTAGCGGGGTTGACTCCCCTCGCCATTGACATGTACCTGCCGGCGATCCCGGCACTCTCCGAGGCGTTTGGGGCTCCGGTGGAACAGGTACAGGTCAGCGTCAGCGTTTACCTGCTGGGCTTCTCTCTCGGACAGCTCTTTTACGGTCCCATCACCGATAGCATTGGTCGGATCCCGGTCCTGCTGTTTGGCATGAGCCTCTTCACCTTGGGCAGCTTGGGTTGCGCACTCTCTGGTGACCTGGAGCAACTGCTTGGATTCCGGGCACTGCAGGCGGTGGGGGGAGCCAGTGGTTCGGTGGTGATGATGGGCATCATGCGGGACCTGTTTGGTGGTGACCAGTTCGCACGAGCCGTCAGTTTCACCATGCTGGTGATGGCCCTCGCCCCTTTAGCTGCACCGATGATGGGCGGCTATCTTCTGCTTGCCTTGGGGTGGCGCAGTATCTTTTTTCTCCTGGCCATCACCAGTTTGTTTTTGATGGTGCTTTTTTGGCGAATCATTGGCGAGACACTGCCGGCAGAGGGGCGGCCGGCTCTGGGGTTACGTTCGGCGCTGCGCGGATACGCCAAGATCCTGCGTCACCGCCTTTGCATGAGCTACCTGCTGGTGGGGATCTTCGCTTCGGGTGCCCTGTTCTCCTTTGTTACCGGTGCCCCCTTTGTCTACATCGAATTCTTTGGTGTGGCACCGGAAAATTTCGGTTACCTGTTTGGTCTGAACATCGTCACCATGATGATGGTGACGAGCCTCAATGCCCGCTACGTGGCCCGGCTGGGATCGCCGAGGATGCTGCTTTACGGCGTGTTACTCTCCGCCTTTGGTGCTTCGCTGCTGCTCGGTTTATACCTGGCTGAGGTCAGGACGCTGATGGCCGTGGTCGTGCCGGTGATGCTGATCTTCGCCCCCGTCGGGCTGGTCTCCGCGAACGCCACCAGTCTGTCCCTGCAGCAGTTTCCCCACCTTAGTGGTTCGGTAGCGGCCCTCGGCGGCTGTTTGCGCTTTGCCGGCGGGGCGATGGCGGGGATCGGAGTCAGCCTGGCGCACACCGGAACGCCTCTGCCCATGGTCGTGGTCATGTCACTGTGCTCGCTCTGTTCCGCTGGGATCTATATCTACACGAGGCGTGGTAGACTGCGGGCGGAATAAGAGATCGAGCACGATCCCAAGGAGAGAGAATGAATACTGGCCAAGAGAACGCCATTCGGCGTCTGAAGTGGGCCTGCCGTCGCGGCATGCTGGAACTGGATGTGTTGTTGGAGCCCTTTGTTGACCACGACTATGCGGAACTGACACCTGAGCAGCAGCAAGCATTTGAGCGTCTGCTGACCTGTGATGATCCTGAGCTGTTCGCCTGGTTCATGGGCCATGAGAAATGTCCGGATCCGGTTTTGGCCGCGCAGGTGGCGCTGGTCCTGGAGCGTAACCTTGCCCGCGGCGCCTGATCGCTTTCAGCCCCAACCTTCCCGACAAGCCCGATATCTCCAGATGTCGGGCTTGCTGCTGTTACTGGTATCCGTCTGGAGTTGGCCGGGACCCATCCACGCTTTCTGGTGGGTAGGACGCCTGCTGCTCACCCTGTTTCTGATGTGGCAAATTTGGCGGTCACGGACGATGATGGTGCCCCCGGCCTTCACCCTCAGCCCGGACGGGGAGGGGCGCTGGAGCGCGACTGGGGAGCGCTTTGAACTGAGCCCCGCCAGTCGCCTGCTGCCGGGGATTGCCCTGTTGCGGATAGTCTCAGGTCAACAAAGGTACTGGCACTGGTGTCACCACGACAGCTTCGAAGAGCGACACTGGCGTCGGCTCTGCCGCGCAGTCTTGGTGGCTCAGCGCCGTGGCGTCAGCACTGTCGGCTGAGCGGTCGGCAGGGGGGCCGGGTAATCCAGGGTAAAATGCAGCCCGCGACTCTCTTTGCGGGCCATGGCGCTGCGCACGATCAGCTCCGCAACCTGCACCAGGTTTCGCAGTTCCAGCAGGTCGTTGCTGATCTTAAAGTCGGCGTAGTACTGCTGGATCTCCGACTGCAACATCTCCACCCGTCTCAGGGCGCGCTGCAGTCGCTTATCGCTGCGTACGATGCCCACATAATCCCACATCAGCAGTCGTAGCTCGTGCCAGTTGTGGCTGATGACGACCTGCTCATCGGAGTCCACCACCTGACTGTCGTCCCAGGCCGGCAGGTGGTCATGGGGTTGGGGAGCCGGCTGGGAGAGTCCTTGTCCGATAGCCTGAGCCGCTGCCCGGGCAAACACCAAGCACTCCAGCAGCGAGTTGCTGGCCATCCGGTTGGCCCCATGCAAACCGGTGTAGGCGACCTCGCCGATGGCATAGAGCCCCTTCAAATCTGTGCGGCCGGTTAGATCTGTCATCACGCCGCCACAGGTGTAGTGGGCCGCCGGTACGACGGGTAAGGGATCCCGGGTGATGTCGATCCCCAACTCCAGGCAGCGCTGATGAATGGTCGGGAAATGCTTGATGATGAAATCTGCCGGCTTATGGCTGATATCGAGGTACATGCAGTCTGCGCCCAGGCGTTTCATCTCGTAATCGATGGCGCGCGCGACCACATCCCGGGGGGCCAGTTCTGCGCGCTCGTGCACGTCCGGCATGAAGCGGCTGCCATCGGGGCGTCGCAATAGGGCCCCTTCGCCACGCAGGGCCTCGGTGAGCAGAAAGTTTTTTGCCTGGGGATGGTAGAGGCAGGTGGGATGAAACTGGTTGAACTCCATGTTGGCGATCCGGCATCCGGCGCGCCAGGCCATGGCGATACCGTCGCCGGAGGCAACGTCCGGATTTGAGGTGTATTGATACACCTTGGAGGCACCGCCGGTGGCCAGAACGACAAAGTGCGCAGCGATGGTTTCCACCGTTTCGCTGTTCCGGTTCCAGACGTAGGCACCAAGCACCCGATTCTCCCCAGCTTGACCCAGTTTTTTGGCAGTGATGAGGTCCACCGCGTTATAGCGCTCCATCACCTGGATATTGGGGTGGTCCAGGACGCGCTGTTGCAGGGTCTGCTGCACCTCTTTGCCGGTGGCGTCGGCGCTGTGCAAAATGCGCCGATGGCTGTGTCCACCCTCCCGGGTCAGGTGGTAGCGACGGTGACCGCAGGCATCAGTTTCGGTATCGAAATTTGCCCCTTTACTGATCAGCCACTCGAGACTGGCTCGGGCTTCCCGGGCGGTAAATTCCACCGCCTCCCGTTCGCACAGGCCGGCACCGGCAACCAGGGTGTCCTCTATATGGGAGTCGATGGTATCGCTTTCATCGAAGACGGCGGCGATCCCCCCCTGCGCGTAGTAGGTCGAGCCATCCATCAGGCGCCGCTTGGCGATCACCATGACATCAGCGTGTTGCGCCAGCTCCAGAGCCAATGTCAATCCGGCAGCACCGCTGCCGATGACCAGTACGTCTACGCGGTGTTCGAGCCCTTGTTTCATCCGGTAAAATGCTATTTAGAAACGATTGACGTATGGTACTCCCGAACATGCCAAACTCCCAATTCCCATTACCCCTTGGCGTTTTGTGCATCGGATCATGTTTTATTACGAACTTTTTTGAAACACCGTAGTCTGAATTAGTGCGCTTGATACGAGTGGATTAAAAATCAGTAGGTTAGCTAGTAGGAGAGAGCTCTCGAGTGAGTGGGCCGACAAATGATCAGCAACTGGTCGAGCGCGTACAGCAGGGTGATAAGCAGGCTTTCAATTTGTTGGTGGTGAAATACCAGCACAAGGTGGCCAACCTGATTGGTCGCTATGTGAAGAATCCGGGAGACGTCGCCGATGTTGCTCAGGAAGCTTTCATAAAGGCCTACCGCTCTTTACCGAATTTTCGCGGCGAGAGTGCTTTCTACACCTGGCTGTATCGAATCGCCGTGAATACGGCAAAGAATTACTTGGTGTCCCAGGGACGCCGACCGCCTGCCAATGATGTCGATGCAGGGGAGGCGGAATTTTACGACGGTGCGGATGCGTTGCGTGACGTGGCGACGCCCGAGCGTCAAATGTTATCGGATGAGATCCGGCAGATGGTGTTTGCCACCATCGAAAGCCTGCCGGAGGAGTTGAAGGTGGCGGTCACCCTGCGCGAGTTGGAAGGCTTGAGCTACGAAGAGATCGCGGCAGTGATGGATTGCCCCGTCGGTACGGTTAGGTCTCGGATCTTCCGCGCCCGGGAAGCCATCGACAAGAAGATACAGCCGCTGCTGGAGCGGTAACAGAACCTAAGGTGATTATGGTGACAGTGCGTAATGAACAGGTATCGGCAATGGTCGATGGTCAGACTCACGATAGTGTGTTGGACCAGATCAGTGGCGACCCTGAAATGATGGCCCAGTGGCATCGCTACCATTTGATCGGCGATGCAATGCGGGGCGAACTGCCCCAGCAGATCCAACTGGATATTGCAGACAGAGTTGCTGCCGCCTTGGAGCAGGAGCCGGCCATTCTGGCGCCGAAAGTGGCGAAGCGTCGCTTCTCTGTTCCAGCCAATGCCATCGCCTGGGGGCAGAAGATGGGCCAATACGCCATCGCCGCCGGTGTGGCCGCCATTGCGGTGGTCGGGGTGCAGCAGTATGGCGGTGAAGGGGCTCAGGATGGCAGCCCGCTGTCGGTGCTGCAGACGACACCGATCCTGGGGGCGCCGACACCGGTTAGCTACTCCGTTCCCGGTATGGGCGCGGAGATCTCCCAGGAGCAGCGTCTCAGCGAGCAGGAAGCTCAGGAGCAGCAGCAGCGAGCTAATGCCTTCCTTCGCGACCATCTGCTTCAGCAGCGGATCAACGGCATCGTGCTCGAATCCGCCAGCGCCTCGGGTAAATAAACTTGTTGCGACTCTTTCTGATCGGTCTGGCCCTGTTCGGGCTACCCGCCCTACAGGCGGCGGAGGGTACTTCTGGTGAATTGGTCTCCGCAGATGCCGACAGCGGCGAACTTGCCGCACTCCCCTGGCTGGTTCGGATGGAGCATGCACTCAACCACGCCAACTTCCAGCTCTCCATGGTGCAGATGCAGCGGGACCAGATCCGCTCCCTGCGCTATCTGCATGGCGTGATGCCTGAAGGGCAGGTTGCGCTGCTTGAGCATCTCAATGGTCCGGTAAAAAATGCCATCCGTATCCACAACACCGTGGCCTTTCTCGAGCATGACGTCCAGCCCTATAGCGTCCGCAGCGATCGGATCCCCGGCCTGTTTCCTGGCGTCTTTGCGGGGGGGATCAATGGCCTCGAAGCGCATTACCGATTTGTAGAGGGTGGCCGCAACCGAGTGGCGGGGCGCACCGCGCAGCTGGTTCGCATCGTGCCCGCGGATCAGTACCGTTTTCAGTACCGGGTTTGGCTCGACATCGATACCGCCCTACCGTTGCGAGTCGATACCCTAGACCCGGATAACACGCTATTGGAGCAGTTGCTGGTTATCGAACTGCACCAGTTCGATAAAGCCCCGCCGCTGCTTGAGGAGCTGAGCCAGCGGAGCTGGCCTGAGGTGCTCGAAGCGCCGCGCTCGACGTTCGAGTTACGCTGGCGTTTCGGCTGGTTGCCCAAAGGGTTCACCGTCACTCACTATGACCAGCACCGCCTCCTGGGTCTGAACGAGCCGGTAGATTACATCGCCTTGAGCGATGGCCTGGCGGAGTTCTCGGTCTACATCGGCCGTGCCGGCAGGGTAGACCTGCCCGATGGACTCACCACCAGCAATGGGCTGGCGATGGCCACGGCGCAGCATGGCGAGGTCGAGGTCGTGGCCGTGGGCAAGGTGCCCTTGAGCGCCCTGGTCAATGTGGTGGAGAATATCTATCCTGCCGAACAACCCTGAGTAGAGTGCCGTGATTGAAGCTGTCGCCCGAGTGGAAGCCTGTGATGCCGGTCAGCTCACTCTGAGCTGGACCAGTCAAAGTGCATGCGGGCATTGCCAGCAGAGCGACGAGTGCGGCACCGGCATCGTTGCAAAGGCGCTGGTGCCGAAGCAAAACCGGTTGACGATGCCAAGCTCCCGGGACTATCCGGTCGGTACCCTGATTCGCGTCGGTATCGGCGAGCAGGATCTGCTGACCATCTCCGCCGCTATCTATCTTCTCCCTTTGCTGACGGGGATCCTGCTGGCTGTGTTGGCCCAATTGGCCTGGAACTCTGAAGGCTTGACCATCCTTTCGGCCCTGGCTGGCGGCGGAGTGGGTTTTTTGTTTGCCCGCCGCTGGGCCGAACGACAGCCTCGTCCCCTGGTGATTCTTGGTGAGCTTGGGCCACCGATTGAGGGTGCGTAGCCCAGCGCGCAAAAATCCGCTAAAATCGCTCCCCTTATACCGATTGCGCTCACTATGTGATCTATGGGGTAGCCTCCGGCTGCCGAGTGTCCCACATAGTGAGTACGATTGATTTTGATCACTAAGACATTTGCGAAGTAGCCGCACTGATGAAGCACATCCGAAATTTCTCGATTATCGCCCACATTGACCACGGTAAGTCCACCCTGTCTGATCGTCTGATCCAGCACTGTGGCGGCCTCTCCGAACGTGAAATGGAGGCCCAGGTTCTGGATTCTATGGACCTGGAGCGTGAGCGTGGCATTACCATCAAGGCCCAGAGTGTCACCTTGGACTACAAGGCCAAAGATGGCGAGACCTACCAGCTCAACTTCATTGATACCCCCGGGCACGTAGATTTCAGCTACGAGGTGTCCCGCTCTCTGGCCTCCTGTGAGGGGGCGTTGCTGGTAGTGGATGCCGGTCAGGGGGTTGAAGCACAGACCCTGGCGAACTGTTACACCGCCATTGAGATGGACCTGGAGGTGTTGCCGATCCTCAACAAGATCGATCTGCCTCAGGCCGATCCTGACCGGGTTGCGGAAGAGATCGAAGATATTGTTGGTATCGATGCCATGGAGGCGGTGCGCTGCTCCGCCAAGACCGGCATCGGTATTGAGGATGTGCTGGAGTGTATCGTTAAAGATATCCCCGCCCCGGAAGGTGACCCTGAGGCGCCGCTGCAGGCCTCGATCATTGACTCCTGGTTCGACAACTACCTTGGGGTAGTGTCCTTGGTACGGATCAAAAACGGCAAGCTAAAGAAGAACGACAAGATCAAAATCATGTCTACAGGCCAGGTTTGGGGCGTGGATCGGCTGGGGATCTTCACCCCGAAACAGGTCGATAAGCAGGAGTTGAACTGCGGCGAGGTGGGCTGGGTTGTCTGTGGTATCAAGGAGATCCACGGGGCACCGGTGGGGGATACCATCACCCACGCCAAGAATGGCGCCACTGAACCCCTGTCCGGATTTAAGAAGGTTAAACCGCAGGTCTACGCCGGACTCTTCCCCATCTCCTCGGAAGATTATGAGTCGTTTCGTGATGCTTTGGCCAAGCTCTCCCTGAACGATGCTTCCCTGTTCTACGAGCCGGAAACCTCGGCGGCGCTGGGCTTTGGCTTCCGATGTGGCTTCCTGGGGATGCTGCATATGGAGATCATTCAGGAGCGTCTGGAGCGGGAATACAATCTCGAGCTGATTACAACGGCGCCCACGGTGATCTACAAGGTGACCCAGACCGATGGTGAGGTGGTGATGGTGGATAACCCCTCCGGCCTGCCTGCCATCAACAAGATCGAGACCATCGCTGAACCCATTGTTGAAGCCAATATTCTTGTTCCTCAGGAGTACTTGGGGAATGTGATCACCCTCTGCATCGAGAAGCGTGGTGTGCAGAAGGATATGACCTATCACGGTAACCAGGTCGCGGTGAAGTATCACCTGCCGATGGCCGAGGTGGTGCTGGACTTCTTCGACCGACTCAAGTCCACCAGTCGTGGCTTTGCGTCGCTGGATTACAACTTTGTCCACTTCCAGGAGGAGGACATGGTCCGGGTGGACGTGATGATCAACGGCGATCGTGTTGATGCACTGGCGATGATCACGCACAAGGAGAACGCTCAGTTCCGCGGCCGTCAGTTGGTTGAGAAGATGCGTGAGCTGATCCCTCGTCAGATGTTCGACATCGCCATCCAGGCGGCCATCGGTAACCACATCATTGCCCGTTCCAACGTCAAGGCGCTGCGCAAGGATGTGACCGCCAAGTGCTACGGCGGTGACGTGAGTCGTAAGAAAAAGCTGCTTCAGAAGCAGAAAGAGGGTAAGAAGCGGATGAAGCAGGTCGGCAACGTCGAAGTGCCCCAGGAAGCGTTCCTGGCCATTTTGAAAGTGGGAGACAGCTGATCCTATGGCAACCCTGTTTTCGCACCTGTTAGTGCTTCTGACCCTGGCCACCGGATTGGTGTGGGCCTTCGATCACTACCTGCTGAGGCCCAAGCGCCTTAGCCAGGTGGCGGCCCTGGAGGCGAACGGCACCGTGGCACTGGATCCCGACAAGCGGGACGAGTTGTTGCGCGAGGGGCCCATTGCGGAAAACTGCCACGCGGTGTTTCCGGTTTTGGCGGTGGTATTGGTACTGCGCTCCTTCCTGTATGAGCCTTTCCAGATCCCATCGGGTTCCATGATGCCGACCCTGCTGGTGGGGGATTTTATCCTGGTCGAGAAGTTTTCTTATGGCATCAAGGATCCCGTCTGGCGCAAGACTTTGATGGAGACGGGGAAGCCTGAGCGGGGCGACATCGCCGTATTCAAGTATCCGCAAGACCCCAGCATCGATTACATCAAGCGGGTGATTGGCCTGCCCGGGGATACGGTTGTCTACAGTAACAAGGAGCTGTACATCAAACCGGCTTGCCCCTCAGGGCAGGGGTGCGAACCTCTGCGGGCGGTGTCCCGAGCCCTGGTCAACCGGGATGAGTTCTATCACTCTGGGGTAGCACTGCAGCGCCACCGTGAGCAACTTAGTGAGGTGACCCACGACATCCTGATCAACCCACGTCAGCGGGACCGGGTCGAGTATTACTACCCGCAACCCGGAACCCAGACCGGTGAGTTTGTGGTTCCTGAAGGCCAGTACTTCGTCCTTGGGGATAACCGGGACAACAGCACCGACGGACGCTTCTGGGGCTTTGTCGACGAATCACTGCTGGTGGGTAAAGCGGTATTTATCTGGATGTCCTTTGAGTTTGACCGCAATGCCGACAGCATCCTACCCGGCTGGATCCCGACCGGCGTGCGTTTTGACCGAATTGGAGGCCTTGAGTGAATCAGGCGAACCTGAACCGTTTGCAGGATGCACTGAACTACTCATTCAAGGATGGCAAGTTGTTGACCCTGGCGCTCACTCATCGTAGCGCTGCGGCTCAGCATAACGAACGTCTCGAGTTTCTTGGCGATGCGATCCTGTCGATGGTGATCGCCGAAGAGCTCTACCGCCGCTTTCCCCGGGTGACCGAAGGGGACATGACACGGATGCGGGCAACTCTCGTCAAAGGGGTGACCCTGGCCGAGCTCGGCCGGGAGCTGAAGCTGTCCGAGGTGATTCGTCTGGGCCCCGGGGAACTCAAATCCGGCGGCTTCCGTCGAGAGTCGATCCTGGCTGACGCGGTGGAAGCGATCTTTGGCGCTGTGTTTCTCGACGGGGGCATTGAGCAAGCCAAGCCCCTGATCCTCGCTCTCTACCAGGAGAGGCTGACCCAAATCAAACCGGGCAGTCGACAGAAGGATCCGAAAACCCGCTTGCAGGAGTACCTGCAGGGGCGCAAAAAGGCGCTGCCGGAGTACTCGGTACTGAGCGTCGAAGGGGACGCCCACGACCAAACCTTTACTGTCCGTTGTGATGTCGATGGTCTGTCTGAGCCAGTGATTGGCCGGGGAGGCTCCCGTCGCAAAGCCGAGCAGGCTGCGGCCGCTCAGACCCTGGAGCTCCTGATCCCATGACCGATAAAACATACTGTGGCTTCGTGGCCATCGTTGGCCGACCCAATGTGGGCAAATCAACCCTGCTCAACCGCATCCTGGGCCAGAAAATCAGCATCACCTCCCGCAAGCCGCAAACGACCCGGCACCGCATCATGGGGATCCACACCGAGGGTGCGTATCAGACCATCTTTGTGGACACGCCGGGATTGCACAAAGAGGAGAAGCGCACCATCAACCGCCTGATGAACCGGGCGGCGGCCAGCTCCATCGGCGATGTGGAGATGGTGATCATGATGGTCGAGGGCACCAAGTGGACCGAAGACGACCAGATGGTGCTCAATAAGATCAAGCGGGGCGCCGGCGGACGGAAAACCGTCCTGGTGGTCAACAAAGTGGATCAGGTTCAGGACAAGGCGACCCTGTTTCCGCACCTGCAGTGGCTGCAGCAGCAGTTTCCCTTTGACGCCATTATTCCGATGTCTGCCGGTAAAGGGGATGACCCGACCCAGCTGGTTAAGATGGCTCAGGAGCTGTTGCCTGAAGGGGTTCACTACTTCCCCGAGGACTATGTCACCGACCGCAGTCAGCGCTTCATGGCGGCAGAGATCCTAAGGGAAAAACTGATCCGCTTCCTCGGCGACGAGCTGCCCTACTCTCTGAACGTGGAGATAGAACAGTTTGCCGTCGATGAGAAGGGCACCTACCACATCAATGCCCTGATCCTGGTGGAGCGCAACGGCCAGAAAAAGATGGTGATCGGCAATAAGGGTGAGAAGATCCGTACCATCGGTCAACAGGCCAGGATCGACATGGAGGAGCTGTTCCAGACCAAGGTCTATCTCGAGACCTGGGTCAAGGTTCGGTCCGGTTGGGCTGATGATGAGCGTGCCCTACGTAGCCTGGGCTATGGTGACGACTGAGTCACTGCAGCGGGCTTATCTGCTCCATGCCCGCCCCTACCAGGAGAACCGGCTATTGCTGGATCTCTTACTTGAGGAGGGGGGACGTATCGCAGCCGTTGCCCGCGCCGGTGGCCGCAGCGGTCCTGCCAAGAGGGCCCAACTCCAACCTTTTCGTCCCCTGCTGGTCGGCTTAACCGGCCACTCCAGCTTACGCACCCTGGCGCAGCTCGATGCGCCGTCGCTCCCCCTCCCCCTGACCGGTGACGCCTTGTTTGCCGGTCTCTATCTCAACGAGTTGTGTCAGCGCCTGATCAAAGAGGGGGATCCTCTCGAGGGGTTGTTTGACAGCTATCACCAGGCGCTGGTCGCCCTGGCATCGGAGTCGCCCCTCCAGCCGACGCTGCGCCATTTTGAGCTGCAACTGCTGCAGGCCCTGGGACACCTGCCTCCCTTGCACTATGATGCCCAGGGCGTTGATATCGTTGAACAACAGCATTACGCTTGGCGCGTTGGCATGGGCCTGATGGCCACGGCCCAGACAGGTAGGGGCTACCAGGGGGCGATGTTACTGAATTGGCAGGCCCAAAGGCTTGCCGATGAGGAGCAGCTACGCCAGGCCAAACACCTGATCCGTTCCATCCTACGCCCGTTACTGGGGAACAAACCCCTGCATAGCAGGACGCTATTTGAGAAACAGCGAGGACGACATGAGCATTCTTCTGGGCGTTAACATTGATCACATCGCCACCCTCCGACAAGCCCGGGGCACCGCTTACCCGGATCCCGTCCATGCTGCCGCCATTGCGGAGCAGGCCGGTGCAGATGGCATCACGGTTCATCTTCGGGAGGATCGCCGTCACATCATCGACAGGGATGTGGAGCTGCTGGCCCTGACGCTGAAAACCCGGATGAACCTGGAGATGGCGGTGACCGAGGAGATGCTGGCTATCGCCGAGCGGATCCAACCGACCTATGTCTGCCTGGTGCCGGAGAAGCGCGAGGAGTTGACCACCGAGGGCGGCCTGGATGTGGCGGGTCAACAGGGGAAGATCACCGATGCGGTGGCCCGCTTGGCGGCCTGCGGCATCAAGGTATCGCTGTTCATCGATGCCGATCCCAAGCAGATAGACGCGGCTGTGGCGACCGGCGCTCCCTTTATTGAGATCCATACCGGTGCTTACGCCGATGCCGAGTCCGATGCCGAGCAGGCGGCTGAGCTGGCCCGCATTGCCGAGGGGGCCCGTTATGCGGCGGGGCAGGGCCTGGTGGTGAATGCCGGCCATGGCCTGCACTACCACAACGTCAAGCCCATCGCCGCCATCCCCGAGTTTTATGAGCTGAATATCGGCCACGCCATCGTTGCCCGGGCTGCTCTGGAGGGGCTGGCCCCGGCAGTGAGCACCATGAAGCGGCTGATGCAGGAAGCGCGGCAGGGGATCTGATGGCGATTATCGGGCTGGGCACCGATGTGGTGGAGATCCTGCGTATCGAAGAGCAGGCTTCGCGCCTCGGCGTACGGTTTGCCCAGCGGATCCTGACGCCCAGCGAGCTGGAGCAGTGGCGCACTCACAAGGCGCCATCACGCCTGCTGGCAAAGCGTTTCGCCGTCAAGGAGGCGGCGGCCAAGGCGCTGGGCACCGGGATTGGACGGGGCGTCTCTTTTCAACATATCGAACTGCGTCACAACGAAGCCGGCGCGCCGCTGCTCCACCTCAGCGGTGGCGCCGCCGAGCGCCTGGCTGTCCTTGGCGGGCGCCATTGCCATGTCAGCCTGTCCGACGAACGTGACTACGCCGTGGCCACGGTGATCCTGGAAAGTTAGGTGAGCTGGGCCATTGTGGCCGCTGAGTGCTGGCACCTTTAGGGTTGCCTCAAAGCCCTGAAAACCGGAGAGGCAGGCCCTGGGAGAGTTCCTGCAGGCGTTAAAACTGGTAGCGAGCGGTCAGCGCGAGACCCAACTGATCCGCCAGAGGCAGGTCGTCGCTGTGACGGATATTCAGGGTAAAAGAGGCGGGGCCGCGGCGCACTCCGGCGCCAAATCGGGCTCGCCATTCGGGCTCGGGGGCGCCGGGGCGTAAGGCCAACGATTGAGTCGTCAAGGCACTGCCGATAAACCAGCCCTCGGCTTTGAGTCGCAGAAGCGCTTCGTCCGAGGGGGCCAGGGGATCTTTTTGGATTGCTTCAACGCCATAGCGTTGTTCAGCGGAGAGTAGGGCCAAGCCAGAGGGAAGGGCGAGAGTGGAGTCGCCCTCATCCCCCTGGGCGCTGACTTGACTGGCGGTGAGGCAGGCACACAGCAGTGTCCCGACAACGCCGATAACGCTTCCCTGACGTATCATGGTCGTCCCCCGATTGGTGGACCTTAAGTGTAGACCACGGCATCAGTCGTTAGGTTGGATCCGGACAAATTTGACCATGTTTTCCGCTACCTCCACCACCTCAAGGTGGTGTCCGGCGACCTCCAGCCGAGTACCCGGAGCGGGAATATCCTCAAGCTGCTCCAGGATCAGACCATTGAGGGTTTTCGGGCCATCGGTAGGCAGTTCCCAAGCGGTCTCACGGTTGAAATCCCGCAGGGTGATGCTGGCATCCACGAGCAGACGCCCATCCGCCTCTTGGGTGATGTCGTCGCTGGGCGGGGTTTGCAGGCCGGTGGTAAAGTCGCCGACGATCTCCTCGAGAATATCCTCCAGCGTTACCAGCCCCTGGATGTCACCGTACTCATCCACCACCAGTCCGATACGCTCCTTGGCACGCTGGAACTTCAGCAGCTGCACATTCAGCGGCGTTCCCTCGGGAATGAAGTAGATCTCTCGTACAGCACGCAGCAGGGTCGCTTTGTCGGCTTCCCGCTGTCCCTCTTTCGTCAGTAGCCGTAGGACATCAGAGAGGTGCACAAAGCCCACCACATCATCGATATTGTCCCGGTAGAGCAGTACCCGGGTGTGGGGACTGTGAGTCAGCTGACGGATGATGGCGCGGTAGTCGTCGTTGATGTCGATGGCGTAGAGCTCGGCACGGGGGATCATGATGTCCTCCACCGTGACCTTCTCCAGATCCAGGATTGACACCAGCATCTCCCGGTGGCGCCGGGGGATCATAGCGCCGGCCTCATGCACCACGCTGCGCAACTCTTCGGCGGAGAGGTGATCCCCCTTGCCGTGGACACCGTGGACCCCGAGTAGCCTCAACAGGGTGTTGCTGATCAGGTTCACCAACCACACCAGGGGGTAGAAGAGGTTCATCAGCGGCTTTAACACCAGGCTGTTGGGGTAGGCCAGCTTCTCCGGGTGCAGGGCCGCCAGGGTCTTGGGGGTGACTTCGGCGAAGATCAGGACCACCATCGTCAGAGCACCGGTGGCAATGGCGATGCCCCAATCACCGAAAAGGCGCTGGCCGATAATGGTGGCGATGGCGGAGGCCAGGATATTGACCAGGTTATTGCCGATCAGGATCAGCCCGATCAGGCGATCGGGCCGCTGCAGCAGCGCCTCGGCCCGGCTGGCGCCCCGGTGTCCCTGTTGGGCCAGGTGGCGCAGGCGGTACCGGTTGAGCGACATCATCGCGGTCTCGGTACCGGAGAAAAAGGCGGAAATTACAATTAAGAAAGCAAGGAGTAGCAACAGGCTACTGGTGGATATGTCGTCCAACGGAGCGTCTCAGGTCTTTTTCAGGACCCTAATGAAACGAAGATCCCGCCGCAGTGTCAAGTTTACTGCAGCGGAAGCGGGGTATTGGCCTAGCTATTTAGGATAAGTTCCTTGACCACCCGGCTGCCAAAATAGGCCAGGGTCAGGAGTCCAGCACCGGTCAAGCTGTAAGCGACGGCAGTGCGGATCCGCACGCCACGGGTGTGGTGTTGCAGCAGCATGGCGGCGTAGACCAACCAGGCGACCATGGAGAGGATCGCCTTGTGCCCCTTTCCGTCCCCCAGGAAGTGATCCAAAAAGACCCAGCCGGTCACCAGCCCCAGGGTGAGTAGAACAAAGCCGACCCAGATAAAGTGATACAGCTGTTTCTCCACCGTCATCAGCGGCGGCAGATGGCTTGAAAGCATCAACTGCCGATCCTTCAGGCGACGGTCGATGGCGGCCAGCTGCAGGGCATAGAGTGCGGCCAGCATCATCACCGCGTAAGCCAGCATCGCCATGATGACGTGCAGCAGCGCCGCGGGCTCCGCTTCGAAGTGGGTAATGTATTGCGGCGGCAGCAACCAGAGGCCCGCGACCGCCAGGATGGCGCTGGCGTAAACGGTCGGTGCGGCCACCAGTACCTTGAGGCGCGGCAGCATCACGGTAATGGAGAGGGCGATAAACCAGATCAGCAGCGACAGGGTGTTGGTGAGGCTAAAGTTTTGGCCGTTGTTCAGGATGATTGCATCCAACAGGGCGATGGCGTGTGCCAGTAGGGCAATACCGGCGACCAGGGTGACAAGGCGTCGGTTTGGCCCCTCCGGGTGGACCAGGCGCGACGCCAGCAAAGAGAAGGCGATGACGTAGCCCAAAATCGCCAAGACTGCGAATAACTCCATGTGATCCCTTTTTGCTTCTGAACGGCCGCACACTGACGGCGTGTAAATCGGTGTTACCGACAGCTTATCATGGGGTTACACCTTTGCGCATCGACCTCAGTGGTACAGATGTGATCCAGGCAGCGTCTGCAGCGAAAGGGAAAGAGTGCGCACCGCGTCAGGATCTCCCTCGCGATGGCATTGTCCCTGAGGATCCCCTGTCGCTATAATGGCCACTGGTTTCTCTAAGTGGTACGACACAGGCGATGTTTCAGAATCTCTCCGAGCGTCTCAATCAAACGCTGAAAAGCATCAGCGGTCGCGGTCGACTGACCGAAGACAATATTAAAGATACCCTGCGCGAAGTGCGCATGGCGCTGTTGGAGGCGGACGTCGCCCTGCCGGTGGTGCGGGAGTTCATCAAGCGGGTGCGCGAGCGCGCGGTTGGAACCGAGGTGAGTAAGAGCCTGACCCCGGGACAGGCGTTCGTAAAGATCGTCCGTACCGAGCTGGAATCCGCTATGGGGGAGGCCAACGAGGCGCTCAACCTGGCGACGCAACCGCCCGCGGTGATCATGATGGCCGGCTTGCAGGGGGCGGGTAAGACCACCTCCGTGGGTAAACTGGCTAAGCATCTGAAAGAGAGACAGAAGAAATCCGTCCTCGTGGTCAGCGCCGATGTCTATCGCCCCGCGGCCATCAAGCAGTTGGAAACCTTGGCCGGTGAGATCGAGGTGGAGTTCTTCCCCTCCAGCGTGGATCAGAAGCCGGTCGCGATCGCCAATGCGGCCATTGAGCACGCCAAGAAGAAGTTTCTCGATGTGGTGATCGTCGATACCGCAGGTCGCCTGCACGTCGACGAAGCGATGATGGCGGAAATTAAGGCACTCCACGCCGCCATCAACCCGGTGGAGACCCTCTTCACCGTCGATGCCATGACCGGTCAGGACGCCGCAAACACCGCGAAGGCGTTTGATGAAGCGCTGCCATTGACCGGGGTGATCCTGACCAAGGTGGATGGTGATGCCCGCGGGGGTGCGGCGCTCTCCATTCGCCATATCACCGGCAAGCCGATCAAGTTTCTCGGTGTGGGGGAGAAGACCGACGCCCTTGAACCTTTCCACCCGGATCGTGTCGCTTCACGGATTCTCGGCATGGGGGACATGCTCTCCCTGATTGAGGAGGTGGAAGCCACGGTCGATAAGGAGAAGGCGGCCAAGCTGGCGACAAAGTTGAAGAAGGGCCAGGGCTTCGACCTGACCGACTTCCGCGAACAGCTTCAGCAGATGAACAACATGGGCGGCATGATGGGGATGCTGGAGAAGCTTCCCGGTGTCGGTCAATTGCCGCCGGAGGCACTGGCGCAGGTGCAGGATGGCAAGATGACCGCCCGTATGGAGGCGATCATCAACTCCATGACTCCGAAGGAGCGTACCCGCCCGGACATCATCAAGGGCAGCCGTAAGAAGCGGATCGCCGCCGGGGCCGGGACCAACATCCAGGAGGTGAACAAGTTGCTGAAACAGTTCACCCAGATGCAGAAGATGATGAAGAAGATGAAAGGCGGCGGTCTCAAAAAGATGATGCGCGGCATGGGCGGCATGATGCCCCCGGGGATGAAACTGCCCCGATAATTCACCACACCGGTTTATCGCTGCTGGCTAAACTTAGCCGGCAGATGGCGATGAATTGTCCCGATCGGTTGCATTGAGCGCGAGTTCAGGTAAAATCGGCGGGCTTTCTACCTTGGGGCCGTTTCGGCCCCAGTTTTATTGAACACCATTAGAGGATGTAAACCGTATGGTAACCATTCGTTTGGCTCGCGGTGGCGCGAAAAAGCGTCCGTTCTACTCTGTAGTTGTAGCGGATAGCCGTAACAAGCGCGACGGCCGATTCATTGAAAAAGTGGGTTTCTTCAACCCTATCGCAACTGGTCAAGCTGAAAAGCTGCGTCTGGATCTGGCTCGTGTTGAGCACTGGATCGCCCAAGGCGCTGGCGTTTCCGACCGCGTTGCAACCCTGATCAAGGACGCCCGCAAAGCGGCTGCCTAATTGGGTTTAGGTGAGGCACAGATGACCAACTCCCAGGACATGATCGTCGTCGGCCGACTTGGCGCGGCGTACGGGATCCGCGGTTGGCTGAAGGTCAATGCCTTTACCGACGCACAAGAGGGTATCTTTGATTACTCGCCCTGGTACGTGCAGTTTCAGGGTCAGTGGCAGGAAGTGAAGATCGCCAACTGGCGTCGTCACGGCAAAGGCATCATCTGTTTGCTGGAAGGGGTCAATGACCGCAACCAGGCCGAGCAGTACATCAATGCCGATATTGCCATCCTGTCTGAGCAACTCTCCGAGTTGCCGGAAGACGAGTTCTACTGGCGTGACTTGGTGGGATGCCAGGTGGTCAACACTAAAGGCTACGACATGGGAGAGGTGACCGGGATTCTGGAAACCGGCTCCAATGACGTGCTCGAAGTGAAAGCCAAGGGTAACGATGCCTTCGGCAAGCGGGAACGTTTGATTCCGTTTGTCACCGAGCAGTTCATCCTCGAGGTGGACCTGCCCGGAAAACAGATTAAAGTTGACTGGGATCCGAGTTTCTGACCGGCAGGAGCAATCTATGTGGCTAGGGGTCGTCACCCTTTTTCCTGAGATGTTCCGTGCTATCACAGACTTCGGGGTAACCGGTCGGGCCGTTAAAAACGGCATACTTCAAGTACAGATGTGGGATCCTCGTGATTTCACCCATGATCGACATCGTACCGTGGACGATCGCCCCTATGGCGGCGGACCGGGGATGTTAATGATGGTGCAACCCCTGCGGGATGCGATCCGCGCCGCGCGAGCGGAAGCGGGGGAGGGAGCCAAGGTGATCTACCTGTCTCCCCAGGGACGCAAGATGACTCAATCTGGTGTTGAGCAGCTGGCGACCTACGAACGCATGGTGTTGGTGTGCGGTCGGTACGAAGGTATCGATGAGCGCATCATCGAAGCCGAAGTGGATGAGGAGTGGTCCGTTGGGGATTACGTTCTCAGCGGCGGTGAACTGCCGGCCATGAACCTGATCGACGCTGTGGCCCGTTTGGTGCCAGGTGTCTTGGGTAAAGCGGCCTCGGCAGAGCAGGACTCCTTCTCGGACGGCCTGTTGGACTGTCCCCACTATACCCGTCCAGAGGTCTTGGATGGGCAGGCGGTACCTGAAGTGTTGCTGAGCGGCAACCATGAATTGATCCGGAAATGGCGCCTCAAGCAGTCCTTGGGACGGACTTGGGAGCGGCGGCCGGAACTGTTGAATAACCTAGCTCTGACTGACGAGCAGGCGACTTTGCTTGCAGAGTATGTCACTGACAGTTCAGTGAAACGTTAGAGTTTTCAGTATATCTAGGATGAGAAGATTATGAGCAACATCATCAAGCAGCTTGAACAAGAGCAGATGAAGAGCGACGTTCCGGCCTTCGGCCCGGGTGACACTGTCGTTGTTCAGGTACGTGTAACCGAAGGCGACAAGACTCGTCTGCAGGCCTTCGAAGGTGTGGTTATCGCTAAGCGTAACCGTGGCCTGCACTCTGCGTTCACTGTTCGCAAGATCTCCAATGGTGAAGGCGTAGAGCGTGCGTTCCAGACTCACTCTCCGCTGGTAGAAAGCATCACTGTGAAGCGTCGCGGTCGTGTTCGTCGTGCCAAACTTTACTACCTGCGCGAGCGCAGCGGTAAGTCTGCACGTATCCGTGAGCGTCTCAGCTAAGATCGTTCTCGATTTTAGCCACGGTCCTGCAAGCCCGCCTTTTGGCGGGCTTGCTTGTTTTTACCTCGCCCTCGCTGATCCAGTGAGAAAAACTGTTCTTTTCCCGGCTTTGAGGCCGGATTGCCCACCCAGTCGCTATTTACATAGATTGTCTCCCTTGGCAATCTGGCAGACAGACCGTGATACCGCGGCGAGATCCCATGTAGCGAGGCCGACAGTGCACAAGGACAGCATCAACAACATCCACATCGATTCCGAGCGGGTTCTTATCACCCCGGCACAGCTCCAGCAGCGTCTGCCCCTGTCAGAGTCGGCCCGTCGGTATATCCTCGATGCTCGCCGGCAGGTTGCCGACATCGTTCACAAACGGGATCATCGTTTGCTCATCATTGCCGGTCCCTGTTCTATCCATGATATTGATGCGGCCAAAGAGTACGCCCGAAGACTCAAGGCGCTGCATGATGAGCTGGGAGAGCAGTTCTATGTCCTGATGCGGGTTTATTTCGAGAAGCCACGCACCACCGTGGGTTGGAAGGGGCTGATCAACGATCCCGACATGGACGGCTCCTTCAACATCGAAAAAGGGTTGAGTCAGGCGCGGGAGCTGTTGATCTGGCTGGCGGAGCTTGAACTGCCCGTGGCAACCGAAGCCCTGGATCCCATCAGTCCACAGTACCTCGGTGAGCTCTTTGCCTGGTCCGCCATCGGTGCCCGAACCACAGAATCCCAAACCCATCGTGAGATGGCTTCGGGGCTCTCCATGCCGGTGGGGTTCAAAAATGGCACGGATGGCAAGTTGGATGTGGCGATCAATGCCCTTCAGGCCGCCTCACACCGCCACCGCTTTATGGGGATCAACCCGGACGGCCAGGTTGCCCTAATGACCACTCAGGGCAACCCTGATGGTCATGTGATCCTCCGTGGGGGGAAGCAGCCAAACTACGACTCGGTGAACGTGGCTCTTTCGGAAGAGGCGCTGCACCGGGCGGGGCTCAACGCCCGTTTGGTGGTGGATTGCAGCCATGGGAACTCCAGTAAGGATCATGCCCGGCAGCCGTTGGTGGCACAAAACGTGTTCCACCAGATCATGGATGGCAACACCTCCATCATCGGCCTGATGCTGGAGAGTCATCTCAACGAGGGCAGCCAGTCTTCGCTGGGCGGGCTGTCGGAGCTGAAGTACGGCGTTTCTATTACTGACAAATGTATCGACTGGTCCACAACCGAGTCTCTGCTGCGGGTCGGGGCCCAGGCGCTCGCTGCCAAACTGCCACAGCGATTCAAACCCCAGGGGGAGGCGTCCTGATGGGAGAGATCAGCAGTCAGGCCCTGGAAGGGTTGCGTCATAAGATCGACGAGGTGGATCAGGAGCTGTTGCACCTGCTGCGCCGAAGGCTGGATCTGGTCGCCGATGTGGGGGCGATTAAGCACAAAGAGGGGGTGCCGATCTACGCCCCGGCTCGGGAAGCCAGCATGCTGGCCAAGCGACGTGCGGAAGCGGAGGCGATGGGGGTACCACCGCAGTTGGTGGAGGATCTGCTGCGCAGGATGATGCGGGAGTCCTATGTCTCAGAAAAGGATGTGGGTTTCAAACGGATTGCCACGGATATCGGCCCCGTGGTGATTGTTGGCGGCGCGGGTAAGCTCGGCAGCCTGTTTGCTCAGCTCTTTACGCTTTCCGGGTACGAGGTCCGGATCCTGGATAAAGAGGACTGGGGAGATGCGGAAACCCTGTGCGCGGGGGCTGGCGCCGTGGTGATTTCCGTGCCCATTGCTTTGACCGAGGCGGTGATTGCCCGTCTGCCGCCGCTGCCGCCGGAGTGTGTGCTGTTGGACCTGACCTCGGTCAAGCAGGCTCCCCTGGCGGCAATGCTGAAGGTTCACGCCGGACCTGTGCTGGGTTTGCACCCGATGTTTGGGCCGGATGTGAGCAGCCTGGCCAAACAGGTTGTGGTGGTCTGTCATGGCCGACAGGAGCAGAGCTACCAGTGGCTGCTGGAGCAGATCCGGATCTGGGGGGCGCGTCTGCACGAGGCACCGGCGGCGGAACACGATCAGGCGATGCAACTGGTGCAGGCGATGCGTCACTTCACCGCTTTTGTCTACGGAGTACACCTTAAGCGCGAGCACGCCGATCTTGAGCAGCTGCTGCAGTTCAGCTCACCCATCTATCGACTGGAGTTGGCGATGGTGGGGCGGCTGTTTGCCCAGGACCCTGCCCTGTACGCCGACATCATTTTTGCCCAACCTGACGCCCTGGCCCGCGCCCGGCACTACCTGGCCCGCTACCAGGAGGCGCTGGCGATGCTGGAGCGGGGGGATAAGGCGGCTTTCTGTGCGGAGTTTGACGAGGTGGCTCACTGGTTTGGTGACTTCGCCGAACAGTTCCGCAGCGAGAGTGCCAACATGTTGATGGTGGCCAACGATGGCCGCGTCGGCTAAGCCCGGCAGAGAAGATTGGAGGGCCCTGGCGGACGTTGCCAGGGCCTTTTTGATTGCGTGATTTATTTTGGGGCGGGATCAGCGATAGAACTGGCTCATCAGGGTGGGCAACTGGTCGACACCCAGGCTGCTATCCAGGCTGAGCAGGGCACCATCCGCACCGGCACTGCGCGCCGCCTGCAGCAGCGGCATCGCCATGTTACCGCCGTCGCCCGGTAATTGCGGCGCCACCAATACCGGAAGATGGGAATGCTGTTTCAGCCAGGCTACCGCTGCCAGGTCCAGTACCGGCAACTCCCCCTCCAGACGACCGGGCTCGCACAGGATCACCTGCTGGTTGCCGCCATCGAGGATCTGCTCGGCGGCTTTGAGCAGAGCGTCCAGCGAGGCTCCGGGCTGACGACAGAGGATCACCGGATGCTGGCTTGCCCCGGCCGTGGCCAGCCACTTTGTCTGATTCATCCGCTCCGGCGGTAAAAGCCAAAGGTCCCCGTGGGCATACTCCTGCGCCTGGGCGGGCTCTTCCAGGGAGACGATCACCGGCAGGTTGAGTTCTGTTCCTAGCTCAAAGAGCGGATCGAGCGCAGCATCACGACTGTGCCATCCTCCCCAAAGGGCGGCTCCGCCATACTCCTTGAGAGTACGGGCACAGAGGCTGAGATCCCCAGGGGGGCCATCCGCCGGGCCGGCCATGATCAGGAAGTTTCCGCCCCCCAGGCTTTGGTGGCCCAGGGGGATCTCAGTCCCGACGGGCTTATGTTTCCGGCTGTGCAGGGCGGGCTGATCGGACAGACGGGGGTCTGCGGCCAGTGCCTGACTGTCCAGTTCGGTGGGCAGTATGGTTTCGCTGGGGTAGCAGCCAAGCACCTTGATGAAACGGGTCAGGCGGGTGAGCTGGCGCAGCGCCAACTGCATCCGGTCGTGCTGGACGTTGGCCGCCACGTCCAGGTAGAACATCTCCTCCCAGGGGTTGCCGTGGATCGGCCGAGACTCCAGCTTGGTCATATTGATGCCATTATCCCGAAGCACCTGCAGTGCCTCCACCAGGGCGCCGGGCTTTTGCCCGGTCGCCATCAGCAGGGTGGTCTTGGCGGGCACTTGGGGTGGGACTTCGACCCCTTTGCGGGCCACGATCAGGAACCGGGTCTCGTTGATGGGCTGGTTGGCGATCTCCCGCTGATAAACCTTCAGACCGTACAGGGCACCGCCCCGTTCACTGCCGAGGGCCGCACTGTTTGGAGTGCTGGCCGCACGCTCCATCGCTTCGGCGCTGCTGGCGCAGTATGTCTGAGGTTTGTTGAGTGTCGCCAAGTAGCGGCTGCACTGGGTGTGCACCTGGGAGTGGGCGAAGATCTGGGTCACCTCCGCCATCTCTGTTCCCGCCGGCAGAAGCACGCAGTGGGGGATAGACTCGGTGGTCTCACCGACGATCTGCAGGTGGGTGTGCTGGAGCAGGTCAAACACTTCATTGATCGACCCGGAGGAGGTGTTCTCCACCGGCAATATGCCGTAGTCCGCCTTTCCCTGTTCCACGGTACTGATGATGGCATCGAAACTGGGCTGCCCGAGCTCCTGAAGCGCTAAATCTCGCCGCTCGAAGTAACTCTGGCAAGCCAGGTGGCTGTAGGAGCCTCGGGCGCCCAGGAAGGCGACCCGGGTCTGCGCCGGTGCATCGGCGTTATGCTGTGCCTGAAACCAGGCCTGCTGGCGCAGCACCGAATCTTCAATGATGACGTGAAACAGGCGGGACACATACTGGCCATCCAGTCCCAGTGCGCGCCCCTCGGCCACCAGGCGGGTCAGCAGGGCACTTTCACGCTCGGCATCGCGCACGGGCTTGGTGACGTCGGCCTTGGTTCGGGCCACCTCCAGGCTGAGCTCACGGCGCCGGGCCAACAGTTGCAGCAACGCTCGGTCAAGTTCGGTGATCTGGCGCCGTATCGGTTCCAGCGGGTGTTCCTGGGTCATGATTGGATCCTTTCCAACAAAAAAGCCTCCCGGGTGGGGAGGCTTTCGGCGTTGCCGGGCGCATCGTGCACCACCTCCTACAGGCGGTGCATAAAGAACGTCGACGTGGCAGCGTGATTCGTTTTCATCTGGGCCAACGTACTGGCTTCTGATGAACCCTGTCAAGGGCAAAAACACCCGCCTTGTTGGCGGGTGTTTTTGGGGGGGTCAGGCAGCCTGCTCCTCCTGCTCGCTGTCAATGGCCACGACATTGGTGCGGTCGTGACGGCGAGCGGTCTCTTTATGCGTCACCTTATTGAGTTGACGCTCCAGTTTTTGTCCCATCTTGTTGATGGCGACATAGAGATCATCATGCTGGTCGCTGGCAAAAAGCTGGCCGACATTGGTGTTCACCTTGGCTTCGATATGAAACTGCTTGCCCTCCTGAGTGATGATGGCGTGGCTGGTGATGATATCGACACTGTGGCGCACCAGCTTATCGATGCACTCTTGTACCCGGTTTTTCATGGGGGTGGTAATGGCAACGGACTTGCTCGTGATCTCTACATGCATACAGGTTCCCCTTTGTTGACCATTGCTTAACTTCACCTTCAGACTAACGCCGCTTCTGGCGACAAAAAAGTGATTTGGATCACATGATGGTGCGCTTGGGCAGAGACTGAGCGATTGATTTCATTTGAGCAGAAATCTCGCCAAAAGTGGTTGTTTTATGTCGAATTGAGATCAATATTGGATGGGATAAGTCGAACCGATTTGGGCCGTTCAAGGATGAAAGTGCCGGTTTGGGACGAGGTCTTACGACTCACCCACTGGGCCGTAGTACTGTTACTGGGGTTATGCTGGTTCAGTGCGGAGCAGGGTGAGATGGCATGGCATCAGACCTTCGCCTACCTGCTCCTGGCGGTGTTGCTCACTCGCCTCTCCTGGGGGCTTTACCGCAGCGGTACCGCTCGACTCAGGACGCTGTTTTAGCCTCCGCTAGGGGTCACTTAGTCGGCTTTAAAGCTATCGTGGCAGTCTTTACAGCTTTTTCCCTCGGCTCGCTTTGGCCAGTGCCAGGCTGCTGGCCAGAAAGTGTTTAGCCTTCTCTTCAACTATCTGGCGCTCCTGCCAGATCGTCTCCAGTGCGGCGGTATCACCACGGTCGGAGCCGGCGATAAAGCCGGTGAAGGGGATCTTCGCCAGCATCGCCAGGTGCTACGCCCGCTGGTTAAACTGCACGGCGTCCATCGGTTTTTCCTCTTCGGCATGGCACCCATGTCGGCAAAATTGACTTTGATCAGGCCTAAGGCAACCTGGCGATCACCTCATCGGCATCGTTAAAAGGCCCTTGTGCAAATACCGGGCTAGCCAACAGTAGGGCAGTGCCAAGCAGTGTGGTGGCAACCTTCATTATATGTCCTTGTCTGTGATGACAGCACCGGGCACGAGGATGGGCTGAGTCGTTCGCACTCCCGAACGCACTCGAAAATCGTGATCCATGTCGCAACTTTCTGCAGTCCACTGGCTCGGCTCCGCCGGGCGTGATGTACTGCCGCACCATTACAGCATGACGGAGAGCGAAGATGGTCGATGGTCGTTGGCAGGCCCTGCTAGGGTTGCTAGCCCAGGAGTCCTCGGAGGCGGGGTTGGATACCTTGCTGCGGTTGTTGCTCAGCCATGATGAGCGCCAGTCGGTTGCGGGGAGGCTGGAGGTGTTCAAAGCCCTCTTGGCGGGTGATCGCAGTCAGCGCCAGATCTCGGCGGATCTCGGGATCAGCATCGCCACCATTACTCGTGCTTCCAATACCTTGAAAACCCTGAATTCGGCCGAGCGAGAGCGTCTGTCTGTCGCGCTTGGCCTGTCCTGAATAACCATAACAAGAAAGCTCGGAGTAAAGAGATGTCTGAAATCGTCGCCAACACAGCGGTGAGCAAGAAAGTGCCGGGGATCCTCGGTGGGGCCATGATCGTGGCCGGTACCTCGATAGGTGCGGGCATGTTTGCCCTGCCGGTTTACAGCGCCGGCATGTGGTTTGCCCTCTCCATCGCGATGATGACACTGGTGTGGTTCTGTGCCTACAGCTCCAGCCTTTACCTGACCGAAGCCAGTCTTCATTACCGAGCGGGCGCCAGCTATGCCACCATCGCCGAAGACACCCTGGGTCCCGTCGGTAAATTATTGGCCACCGGCACCGTTGCTTTCGTCTGCTTTATCCTGACCTACGCCTACATCTCCGGCGGCAGCTCTGTGGTTGGCCACGGGGTTGAAAGCGTCACTGGCACCGAGCTGGGCCATGGCAGCTCGGCGGTTCTCTTTACCGTGGTGCTGGCGGCCGTGGTGATCGCCGGCTCCCGGGCGGTGGATCGCGTTTCCACCATCATGCTCGGTGGCATGGTGCTGACCTTCTTCAGTGCCACCTCCATGCTGGTGGGGGAGGCGTCCGCCACCACCCTCTTCCCGGCGATCTCCCTGTCAGAGCCGCTGCCCTACCTGTGGGTCGCGATCCCGGTCCTGGTGACCAGCTTTGGTTTCCACGGTACGGTTCCCTCGCTGGTGAAACACTACAACCAGGATCCTCGTAGAGTACGCCTGGCGCTGCTGTGCGGCACCATGCTGACCATGCTGGTTTACGTCGTTTGGCAACTGGCGATCATGGGGAACGTTCCCCGTGACCACTTCGGTGAGGTGATTGCCCAAGGGGGGAACGTGGCCACTTTGATCCAGGCAGTGGGTCAGTCAACGGACGTAACCGGCCTGGAGAACACCTTGATGCTGTTTGGCAATCTGGCACTGGCCAGCTCCTTCATCGGTGTAGCCCTGGGCCTGGTGGACCTGATCAAGGATCTGTTCAAGATGGATGACAGCCTCAGCAGCTCCTTGAAAGCGGCAGGTGTCTCCTTTGTGCCCGCACTGCTGCTCTGCATCGCCATGCCCCATGGCTTTATTACCGCCATCGGTTTCGCTGCCCTGGCCGCGTCGATCTTCGTGTTGGTTTTGCCTGCGCTAATGGCGCGAGTCTTGCGCCGACGTGGCATCCATAACGGTTTCCAAACCCGGGGCGGAATGCTGCGGCTGGACTTCGTACTGGCCTTCGGTGTCCTTGCCGTCCTGGTCGAGGTAGTTCATCTGCTCGGATGGTTGCCCCAGTTCGGCTAAGCCATCAGTCTATAAGCAAAAACGCCGCCCCATCGGGCGGCGTTTTTGTTGTTTGGGTGGGCGTAGAGGCTGCGGTCAGGCCTCGTCGGTCAGGGTCACTCCGATATTGGAGACCCCTTCGTCGCGGAGCTCTTTTCTCAACGCTTTGACCGCTTCGGGATCGATGGGGTCTTGCTCTTCGACCCATTCGAGCAACTGGTTCTGGATCTCACGCTCCTGAGCCATCAGGGGGTGGCTGAAGACAAAGTCATCCAGCGCTTCCTCGCTCTCCACCTCCGGCTGTTCCGAGGCCTCGATGAAGGCCGCTACCGTGCTGCTGGAGAGTTTGGAGAGGTTAATCAGATCGGTATCCACCTTCTGTTCCATGGCACTGAGGATGGTGACCATCGCCACCAGGGCATCGGTTGCCGGGTAGACCCCGTAAAAGTCGTATTCCTCAGGCTCCGGGATCAGGAGTTCCAGCTGATCCTGCATCCGCTCGTAGTTGAGCTTAAAGTTCCGGGTATAGAGCGATTGCCACAACATGTCCTGAATGGTCGCCGCTTTTTGGCTGTCGGCCTGTTCGGTGATCTGGGCAAACAGCAGGTAGTTGGGCAGCATGCGCTCGGACAGCGCGATGGCGAACAAAGTCAGTTGTTTGCTGTTAAGGGCTTTGATGCGGTTGAAAAAACCGGGTTTGGCAGTCATTACGCTTCCTGTCATGCCGCCAGGTAGGGGCGGGCGGCGGTGGCTACGAGGTTAAGTTGGTCCTGCAGTTCCATCAGTTCCGGCTCCAGGTGTTCCATCTCCTGGCCCTGCTTCAGGCTGGACTCGATCTGCGCACAGATTTTTTGCAGGTCTGGTACTCCAGAGTAGCAGGTGGCGCCGTGCAACTTGTGCACGCAGCGCAGCAGGGCGTCATTCTCGCCCATGGTGATGGCATGATCCAGCTCTGCAAGGGTCTCTGGAATGCTGTCCACCAGCATTGCGAGCATCTCTTTGGCCAGGGAGGGGTTCCCGCCGGCCTGGGAGAGTGCCAGCGGCCAGTTGACCGCGCCTTCGCTCTCTTGCGGCGAGCGCACCCAGTGCTTGAGTGTCCTGGCCAGACTCTGTTCATCAATCGGTTTAGTCAGGCAGTCGTCCATCCCGGCGGCCAGGATCCGGCTCTGTTCATCGGCCAGGGTATGGGCAGTAACCGCGATGATGGGGGTGTGCCGGTTCAGTGAGTCGCGTCGGATGATCGCCGTGGCCTGGAGCCCATCCATCTCCGGCATCTGGATATCCATGAAGATGGCGTCATAGCGATGTTGGCAGCACTTCTCGACCGCCGCCTGACCATCGCGAGCGCTATCGACGTTTTGTGCCATCTCCGTCAGCAGGGTGGTGATCAGTTTCAGGTTGGCCGGATTATCGTCCACCGCCAACAGCCGTATCGGTGCTCGCTCATTGCTCGATTGGCTTGATGGTGGCAGATCGGCCGCCGGTGCCGGCAGGGTTTGCGCCGGTTTCTCTGCCGAGGGCTTCAGCAGGCTCTGGTAAAGTCGGCGCGCCGAGAGCGGCATGCTCAGCAGAGTACAGGCGCCCTCCCTGGCCAGATGTTGCCAGTGGGCAGCCAAGTTACCCTCGGTCATCAACACCCGTTGGGGGTAGTTGGGGGGCAGTTCATCACTCTCATCCAACTGCTGAGCATTGAGCAGCAGGACAGGGGCAGGCTCAGTGGTCGGTTGCTCCGGCAGGGCGCCCAGGTTGTCGATGGTCTGGACCGGGAGTTGCCACTGGCGAAGCAGTTGCTGCACGGCGTGTCGGCTGTGGCGCCGGGGTTCCAACAGGATCACGCGGGTTCCCTGAAGGGGAGCGGCCGGCAGGGGGGTATCGATGGCGAAGGTGCTGGGCTCAATGCTGAGGGTAAACCAGAAGGTGCTGCCCTTCTCTTTCTCGGAGGTAAAGCCGATCTGTCCCTCCATCTGGTTCACCAGCCGCTTGGTGATCACCAGGCCCAGACCGGTACCGCCGAAGCGACGGGTGACCGAGCTGTCGGCCTGACCAAAGGCCTGGAACAGCATCGACTGCTGCTCCTTGGCGATGCCGATCCCAGTATCCGAAACCTCACCGCGCAAAATCACCCGATCGGCGGTTCGATCCGCCAGGGCCAGGTGCAGACGGACACAGCCCTGCTCGGTGAACTTGATGGCGTTCCCCAGCAGGTTGGTCAATACCTGCTGGATCCTGAGGATATCGCCGCAGAGACTGTCGGGAACCTCCTCCTCGATCTCCACCACCAGTTCCAGCCCCTTGTCGTAGGCGGAACCGCTGAGTAACTGGAGGGTTTCATCCACCGAGTCCCGCAGGGCAAAAGGAACCTTCTCCAGCACCATCTTACCCGCCTCCAACTTGGAGAAGTCGAGGATGTCGTTGATGATGGAGAGCAGGTTGGTGGCGCTGCGCTCAATGGTTTGCAGGTAATCGCGCTGGTTGTCATGCAGCGGCGTTTTCAGTAGTTGGCGGGTAAAGCCGATGACGCCGTTGAGCGGTGTCCGGAGCTCATGACTCATGTTGGCCAGGAATTCGGACTTGATTCGGCTCGCCTCCAGGGCGCGTTTCTTGGCGATATCCAGCTCGACGTTCTGGATCTCAATCTGTTCCAGGGTCTCCCTGAGGTCCGAAGTGGCCTGGTCGATGTTCTGCTGCATCTCGTCATGGTACTCGGCCAACGAGGCGGCCATGGCGTTGATGCCCCGTTTCAGTGAGTCCAGTTCGCCGATCAGGTCACCCTCCAGACGGGTATTGAGCTTACCTTCACGGATCTTGGCCACGGCCCGGACCATTTCGGTGATGGGGGCGGTCACGTTCTTGAGCAGTCGGAAGGTAAAGAGCAGATTCAGCTGAACCCCAAGCAGCACCACGATAAAGGCCACCACCGCGGCCCGGTACTGCTCCAGCAGGGCTTCATGCTTGTTGAGCTGGATCGACACGTAGCCCAGCTGGGTGCGGGGGCCGGGTTCCGATCCCATCGGTAAGGCTTCCTGGATCACCGGCGCCCTCAGCACCAGGATGTCGCCGTAGTGCTCCAGCAGCAGGCCTTGCTGGAAGTCTCGGTTCTCCGGCATCCGCAGCAGTTCGAAGTCACGCTGGTAACGGCTGCTCACCAGCACCTGGTTCTGGTTGTCGAAGACGGCGATGGTTTTGATCAGTCCGGCGTTGTGCCTTTGAACCTGGTCGATTAGCCGCTTGGTATACTCCCGGTTTTGGGCTTGAAGGCCGTACTCACAGGCGATGGCCAGGGGTTCAATGATGTTGGTGCCCTGGCGCAGCAGGGTGGTCTCCAGCTCCGAGAATCGACTGGAGGTGAAGTAGCCACCCAGTATCAGCCCCACCAGCATGGTGGGAGCCAGGGCCAGCACCAGCACCCAGGTGCGCAGACTGTATTTGGTCACCGTTTTCATGTGTGGGAAACTGATCTCCTCGGTGGCGCCAAGATGACGCTGCCCTCGATCCCAACAGTGTAAACAACCGAGCGACCATGGCCCAGTTTTATTCCCCCAAGTCCAAGAAAACCAAGACCTTGCCACAAATTATCGAGGTCGAAGCCAGTGCGCTGGACCATCAGGGCAACGCCGTGGCAAGCCATGAGGGCAAAGTGATCTTCGTGCCCGGACTGCTGCCGGGAGAGTCGGCCCGGGTACAACTCGAGAAGAGCAAGCATCGTTTTGCCGAGGGAAAGGTGGTCAAACGCCTGCGGGATCATCCGCAGCGGGTCAAACCACACTGTTCCCATTTCGACCGCTGCGGCGGGTGCCAGTTGCAGTACGCCACGGCGCAGGCGCAGCGGGAGTGGAAGCAGGCGGCCCTGCTGACCCTGTTGAGCCACCGAGGCGGACAAAGTGAGTCCGAGATGACCAAGGGGCTGGCGGAGCCCTTGAGCGGCCCGCAGTGGCACTACCGTCGCCGCGCCCGGATTGGTGCCAGGGTGGTGCGAGGGCAACTGCTGTTGGGCTTCCGTCAGCGCGGCAGTAACCGACTGCTCGATATTGACCAGTGCCCGGTGCTGGCGGAACCGCTTAATGCCCTGCTGCCGAAACTTCGGCAGCAACTGGGCACAATGGCGTTGGCCGGTGATATTGGCCATGTCGACCTGGTCCTCGCTCACGAGGGGCCGGTGGTGGTCCTGCGCGTGCTGGCACCGGTGTCGAAAACCCAGCGCCGGGTGCTGAAAGAGTGGGCCGAGAAAGCGGGCTGCCAGCTGCTGCTGCACACCGATGAGGGCCTTGAGACCCTGACCGGTGCCGTGCCATCGGCGTTGCATTACGAGATCGGCCAGACCGCATCCGGGGAGCCGCGGCCGATGCCGGCTTTTTTGCCCGGTGACTTTGTTCAGATCAACGACAGCGTTAACCGGCAGATGATCGATCAGGCGATCGAGTGGCTGCAGCCCCAACCGGAAGAGACCGGGTTGGATCTGTTCTGCGGTGGCGGGAACTTCAGCTTTGCCCTGGCTTCCCTGAGCAAGCACCTGGTCGGAGTCGAGGGCGTTGCGTCCATGGTGGAACGGGCGTCGGCTCGCGCAACGGAGCTGGCGCTGACGAACTGCACGTTTTACTGCGCGGATCTCAACGGGGATCTGCCCGATGAGGCCTGGGCGCAGAGGGTGGACTGGCTGCTGCTGGATCCGGCCCGGGCCGGGGCGTTCGGGGTGCTGCCCTGGATCCCCAAACTGGCACCGAAGCGGATCCTCTACATCTCCTGTGATCCCATGAGTTTGGCCAAAGACGCCAGAGTGTTAACAGAGCAGGGCTATGAGATGATCCGGCTTGGTCTGGTCGACATGTTCCCGCATACTCACCACCTGGAGTCGATGGCGCTGTTTGTGCCGCGCTCCCGGGGCAAACGACGGGCGTAAGCCTGCCGAAGGGGCGACCTGGGGACAGCGTCATCGAGTTACGACAGGGGCGGCATCGGCAGGAGGGAGAAGCCACATGGTATCCGTACGTCACATACATTTTGGTCAAACACCAACATCGCTGACGACCTGGCTTGAAGGGCTGGCGCTGTCGGACAAGCAGCGAGAGGCGCTGGCGGCCACCTGCCAGTATTGCCAGCGCTGCGAGTGTGACGATGCCGACCGTGTCGAGTCGCTGATGCTGCGTGCCCGGGAGATGGTGGAGATCCTGCTGCCCCTGAACATGGATCTGGACACCTTGCGGGCCAGCGTGCTCTACGTGTTTGTTGATGAAGAGTTACTGCCGCTGGAGCAGCTTCAGGAGCAGCAAGGGGAGGGGCTGACGGCCCTGGTACAGTCGGTCCAGGTGATGGCGGCGATCCGCTCCTTGCGCAGCCGCAGCACCCCCGGCGAGGCGCAGATCGACAAACTGCGCAAGATGTTGCTGGCGATGGTGGAGGATGTCCGTGCCGTCGTGATCAAGCTGGCGGAGGCGGTGGTGCTGCTTCGGGAGGTGAAGGGGGCCGACGAAGAGACCCGGGTGATCCTGGCCCGGGAGGTCAGCGACATCCATGCCCCCCTGGCCAATCGACTGGGGATCGGCCAGCTCAAGTGGGAGCTGGAAGATCTCGCCTTTCGCTACCTGCACCCGAAGACCTACAAAGAGATCGCCCGCTGGCTTGATGGCAAGCGTATCGACCGGGAAACCTACATTGATAACTTCGTTTCCACCCTTCAGGCAGCTCTGGACAAGGACGGGATCCGGGCGGAGGTGTCCGGCCGGCCGAAGCATATCTACAGCATCTGGCGCAAGATGCAGAAGAAGAACCTCAGCTTCGAGGAGCTGTTCGATGTGCGCGCCGTGCGCATCATTGCCGACCGTCTGCAGGACTGCTATGGCGCGTTGGGGATGGTGCACAGCCTTTGGCACCACCTGCCCAACGAGTTCGATGACTATGTCGCGACACCCAAATCCAACGGTTACCAGTCGATCCACACGGTGGTGATGGGGCCGCAGGGGAAGACCGTGGAGATCCAGATCCGTACTTGGCAGATGCATGAGGATGCGGAGCTCGGGGTCGCTGCCCACTGGAAGTACAAGGAGGGCAGCACCGGCAAGGCTGGCGGTTTCGAAGAGAAGATCAACTGGCTGCGCAAGATCCTGGCGTGGCAGGATGACGTGGTGGAGTCCGGTAACCTGGTGGAGGAGATCCGCTCCCAGGTGTTCGAGGACCGCGTCTATGTGTTCACCCCCCGCGGTGATGTGATCGACCTGCCCGTCGGCAGTACGGTGCTGGATTTCGCCTACTACATCCACTCCCAGGTGGGGCACCGTTGCATCGGCGCCAAGATTGATGGGCGCATTGTCACCTTTACCACCCTCGTCGAGACGGGGCAGCGGGTGGAGATCCTCACCAGCAAAGAGCCGAACCCCAAGCGAGACTGGCTCAATCCCAATGCCGGCTTCATCAAGACCAGCCGTGCCAGAGGCAAGATACAGGCCTGGTTCAAGTCCCAGGCCAAGGAGAAAAACGCGGCCGCCGGTCGGGAGATGCTCGAAGCGGAGCTGGCCAAAAAGGATCTGAGCCTGAGTGACGCCCAAGGGGCGGTCAAGCGATTCAATATGCACAGCTTTGACGACCTGCTGGCGGCGATTGGCGGGGGGGATGTGCGGCTGTCCCAGGTGATTAACCACCTGCAGAGCAAGCTCGGACGACACGAATTCGACGAGCAGCAGGCGATGGAGGAGCTGCTGGCCAAGCCCGCGCCGAGTCATAAGGCGAAAAGTTCCGGTCAGGTGGAGGTCAATGGGGTCGGCAACCTGCTGACCCATATCGCCAACTGCTGTCAGCCGCTGCCCGGCGACGATATTCAGGGGTACATCACCCGGGGGAAAGGGGTCTCCGTGCATCGTGACGGTTGTGATCAGCTTGCTCACCTGCTGGAGCGCCACCCGGAGCGGGTGGTGGACGTGGTTTGGGGGGGCAGCCACTCCGGCGGGTTCAACGCCACGGTTCGGCTGTTGGCCAATGATCGGGCCGGGCTGCTTCGGGATGTCACCACGGTGCTGGCCAACGAAAAGTCCAACGTGGTGGAGATGAGCAGTCACTCCGATGAGAAGCAGAACACCGCCGCCATTGAGTTGAAGATGGAACTCTACAACATGACTTCCTTGTCCCGGATCCTGGCCCGCCTGGGTCAGATCAACGGCGTAATCGAAGTGAGGCGGGTGTAATGGGCGGTAACCCAGGCTCTGTTGAGCGTCTGCTCAAGATCATGGCGCGGCTGCGGGACCCCAACGGGGGATGCCCCTGGGATCGCCGCCAAACCTACGCCACCATAGTGCCCCACACCCTGGAGGAAGCCTACGAGGTGGCGGATGCCATCGAGCGGCAAGACTTCGATGATCTGCCGGATGAGTTGGGCGACCTGCTGTTCCAGGTGGTCTTCTACGCCCAGCTGGGCCAGGAGGAGGGGCGATTCGACTTCGGCGAGGTGGTACAGCGCATCTGCGACAAGTTAGAACGCCGGCACCCCCATGTTTTCGGGGCCCAGAGCGATAGCGCGTTCCTGGACGAGGCGGCATTGACCACCGAGTGGGAGCGGCGCAAGGCCAGCGAGCGGGCAAAGAAAGCCCGAACCGGGATACTGGCGGATGTGCCCACCGCTTTGCCGGCCCTATCCCGCAGCGTCAAGTTGCAAAAACGCGCCGCCCGTGTGGGCTTTGACTGGGACAACTTGGCGCCGGTGGCCGGGAAAATCAGCGAGGAACTCGACGAGGTGCTGGAGGCGGTGCAGGAAGACGAGTCGCAACAGCGTGTCCAGGAGGAGCTGGGGGATCTGCTCTTCGCGGTTACCAACCTGGCCCGTCACCTAAACGTGGATCCCGAGCAGGCGTTGCGCCTGGCCAACCAGAAGTTTGAGCACCGTTTTAACGGGGTAGAGCAGCGCTGTCAGCAGGCCCAGTTGCCGCTCAAGGAGGCGGGTATGGCACAGCTGGAAGCGTTTTGGCAGGAGATAAAAAGGGCGGAAAAGGGGGGCTGAAGCTGCCCTGTCACGATTGTCCCCAATGTGGTTTTTGGGTAGAATAATCCCCCGTCCTAAAGGGGGTCGAATTACCTGCTATAACCTTGGTAAATCGGCCTGCTTTTAAAATCCCAAATTTCTCAGGTTCAGCATGACTACAAACTATATCTTCGTTACGGGCGGGGTGGTTTCCTCGTTGGGGAAAGGTATTGCCGCCGCGTCCGTGGCCGCATTGCTGGAGGCGCGTGGCCTCAATGTCACCATGATGAAACTGGATCCTTACATCAACCTGGATCCGGGCACCATGAGCCCGACTCAGCACGGGGAAGTGTTTGTGACCGAAGACGGCGCGGAGACCGATCTGGACCTGGGTCACTATGAGCGCTTCATCCGTACCAAGATGAGCCAGCGCAACAACTTTACCACTGGCCGGATCTACTCCGATGTCCTGCGCAAAGAGCGCCGCGGTGACTACCTGGGCGCCACCATCCAGGTGATCCCCCACATCACTAACGCCATCAAGGAGCGGGTACTGGCCGGTGCCGAAGGGCATGACGTGGCCATCGTCGAGGTGGGCGGCACCGTCGGTGATATCGAGTCCCTGCCGTTTCTCGAGGCCCTGCGTCAGCTGGCGGTCGAACTCGGCCGTGAGCGTGCCATGTTCATGCACCTGACGCTGGTCCCTTACCTGGCCGCGGCGGGCGAAGTAAAAACTAAGCCGACCCAGCACTCCGTTAAGGAGCTGCTCTCCATCGGGATCCAGCCGGATGTCCTGGTGTGCCGTTCCGATCGTGCGATCCCCGCCAACGAGCGTAAGAAGATCGCCCTGTTCTGTAACGTGCCGGAGCGGGCGGTGATCTCCATGAAGGATGTGGACAGCATCTACAAGATCCCGGCGCTGCTGAAATCCCAGGGCCTGGATGAGACCTTCGTTCAGCGCTTCGGCCTAAGCTGTCCGGAAGCGGATCTGACCGAGTGGGAGCAGGTGATCTACCAGGAGGCCAATCCCGTCGGAGAGGTCACCATAGGTATGGTGGGCAAGTACGTTGAGCTGCCGGATGCCTACAAGTCGGTGAACGAAGCGCTCAAGCACGCGGGTCTGAAGACCCGTCAGCAGGTCAACATCAAGTATGTGGACTCCCAGGACTTGGAGTCCCGCGGTGTCGAAGCCCTGGAGGGGCTGGACGGTATCCTGGTACCCGGCGGATTCGGTGAGCGTGGCGTTGAAGGGAAGATCCTGGCGGCCCAATACGCCCGGGAGAACAACCTGCCCTACTTCGGGATCTGCCTGGGGATGCAGGTGGCGCTGATCGAGTACGCACGCAACGTGGCCGGCCTTACGGGCGCCCACTCCAGTGAGTTCGACCCGACAACCGAATATCCGGTAGTGGGGCTGATCACTGAGTGGCTGGATAAGGACGGCAAGGTTGAGGAGCGCACCGAAGAGTCGGACCTCGGTGGCACCATGCGCCTGGGAGCACAGCTGTGTCACCTGGTCAAAGGCTCCAAGGCCCGTGAACTCTACAACAGCGACACCTGTGTTGAACGTCACCGTCATCGTTACGAAGTGAACAACAACTTCCGCAAGCCGCTTGAGAAAGCGGGACTGGTTTTCTCCGGACTCTCTGCGGACAAAAAGCTGGTAGAGATGATTGAGATACCCAGCCACCCGTTCTTCGTGGCCGGTCAGTTCCACCCGGAATTTACCTCCACCCCCCGGGATGGCCATCCGCTGTTCGAAGGCTTTGTGAAAGCGGCCGGCGAACACGCCAAGGGCGAGTTAAAGTAATTTGATTCAGAAAAGCCGGGCCTTGGGTGCCCGGCTTTCTTGTTTTAAGGAAAACTGAGGAAACTATCATGGCGAACATCATTAAAGTTTTGGGCCGCGAGGTGATGGACTCTCGCGGAAACCCCACCGTGGAAGCCGAGGTGCATCTTGAAGGGGGCTATGTCGGTATGGCATGTGCGCCCTCCGGCGCCTCCACGGGGACCCGCGAAGCGCTGGAACTGCGTGATGGCGACAAGTCCCGTTACCTGGGCAAGGGCGTCCTCAAAGCGGTAGCCAACGTGAACGAACTGATCGGCCCGGCATTGATGGGCAAGGATGCGCTGGCGCAGCGTGAGATCGACCAGATCATGATCGATCTGGATGGCACTGAGAACAAAGACAAGCTGGGCGCCAATGCCATCCTCGCGGTCTCCCTGGCCAACGCCAAGGCTGCTGCCGCTGCCAAGGGGATGCCCCTCTACGCGCACATCGCCGAGCTCAACGGCACCCCGGGGGTCTACTCCATGCCGCTGCCGATGATGAACATCCTCAACGGCGGTGAGCACGCCGACAACAACGTCGACATCCAGGAGTTCATGATCCAGCCGGTCTCCGCGCCGACCTTCCGCGAAGGCCTGCGTATGGGGGCGGAGATCTTCCATGCGCTGAAGAAGGTGCTGTCCGCCAAGGGACTGAACACCGCTGTGGGTGACGAGGGTGGCTTCGCACCGAACCTGGCATCCAACGCCGATGCGCTGGCGGTGATCAAGGAGGCGGTAGAAGCCGCCGGTTATACCCTGGGCAGCGATGTGACCCTGGCGATGGACTGCGCCGCCTCCGAGTTCTACGTTGATGGCCAGTACAACCTCAAGGGCGAAGGGAAAGTTTTTGATGCCAAGGGGTTCTCCGATTACCTGGCGCAGCTGTGCGAGCAGTACCCCATCATCTCCATTGAGGATGGCCTGGATGAGTCCGACTGGGATGGCTGGGCTTACCAGACTCAGATCCTGGGGGATAAGATCCAGCTGGTGGGTGACGATCTCTTCGTGACCAACACCAAGATCCTCAAGCGCGGCATCGATAACAAGATCGCCAATTCCATCCTGATCAAGTTCAACCAGATCGGTTCTTTGACCGAGACCCTGGAAGCGATCAAGATGGCCAAGGATGCCGGTTTCACCGCGGTCATCTCGCACCGCTCCGGTGAGACCGAGGATGCCACCATCGCCGATCTGGCAGTGGGCACCGCCGCTGGCCAGATCAAGACCGGCTCCCTGTGTCGCTCCGACCGGGTTGCCAAGTACAACCAGTTGCTGCGTATCGAAGAGCAGCTGGGCGATAAGGCCCCTTACCGCGGCCGTGCCGAGGTGAACGGCCAGGGCTGATCCCACCCGCCGTAATAGAGGCCGCCCTAGGGCGGCCTTTTTGATGGTCATCAGCATGGGGCAGCGGTGTCGTATCCGATATTTGTCGAGATAAGCCGGTGAATCCCTTTTCTTTTCCTTTTGCTTGGGCCAAGATCTCGCTATTCCAAACTGAGGCGAGCGCGATGCGGATCCTACTGGTTCTGTGCATTTTGCTGCTGGGTGCACTGCAATACCGCCTTTGGTGGGGCAACAACAGCCTCAAAGAGGTGGTGCGACTCAACGAGCAGATCCAACGACAACAGCAGGGCAATACTGAACTGCAGCAGAGAAATGAGCTGCTGCGTCACGAGATCGAAGATCTCCGTGATGGCTTGGATGCGGTCGAGGAGCGCGCCCGCCACGAGCTGGGGATGATCCGTCCGGATGAACAGTTCTACCGCGTGATCCGCCGCTCATCACAACCTTGAATTTGGTAAGCCTGAGTTCCCTAACCTGGAGTCGAGATGTCGCTGGATCCTAACCTCCCCGTCATTGCGGTGGTGCCCGCTGCCGGGGTGGGAAAACGCATGGGAGAGGCCCTGCCTAAGCAGTACCTGCCGTTGAAGGGGCGCCCCATTCTCTCCCACACTCTCTCTCGCCTGCTGCAGCATCCGGCCATTACTCGGGTGGTCGTGGCGTTGGGACCGGAGGATGGGTATTTCGATGACCTCCCGGAGTCCCGTCACCCGAAGCTGACCCGGGTTATTGGCGGCAGTGAGCGTGCCGACTCGGTTCTACGGGCGTTGGAGACCATCGAGGAGGAGGGTGCCTGGGCCCTGGTTCACGATGCGGCCCGGCCCTGCCTGAGTGACGAGGATATCGCCCTGCTGTTGCATCAGTGCGGTGACCAAGGGGCACTGCTGGCCGCGCCGGTCAGGGATACCATGAAGCGTGCCGATGCCCATGGGCGGGTCGATCACACGGTCGAGCGTGCCGCGCTTTGGCACGCCCTGACGCCACAACTGTTCCCGGCGCAGGCGTTGCGAGATGCCTTGCGACAGGCAAAGGCGTCCGGTGCCGAGATCACCGATGAGTCCTCTGCCATGGAGCGGCTCGGCTGGAAACCTATCCTGGTTCCCGGTCGGGTGGATAATATCAAAGTGACCCATCCGGACGACCTGCGTCTGGCGGCCCTGTTTTTAGCCTGAGGGAGGGCGTAGAGATGCGAATTGGACACGGTTTTGATGTGCATAAGTTTGGCGGCGAGGGGCCAGTGATCCTCGGAGGTGTTGCGGTGCCCTATGAACAGGGACTGCTGGCTCACTCTGACGGCGATGTCGTGCTGCACGCGGTCAGTGATGCCCTGCTCGGCGCCTTGGCCCTCGGGGATATTGGCCACCATTTCCCGGATACGGATCCCGCCTTCAAGGGGGCGGACAGTCGGGAGTTGCTTCGCCACTGCTTTGTCCAGGTTGAGTCGCGGGGTTACCGCATTGGAAACCTGGATGTTACCGTCATCGCCCAGGCTCCGAAGATGGCACCCCATATCGAGGCGATGCGCGCCAATCTGGCGCAGGATCTGAACACCGAGGTTGCCAACATCAATGTGAAGGCAACCACCACAGAAAAACTGGGCTTTACCGGCCGTAAAGAGGGGATCGCCACCGAAGCGGTGGTACTGCTACGCAATGACTGATTACACCCTGCCCCAGTGGCATTACCGATTTGGCCAGCCGGAGCAGACCGGCACCATACGTACCCTGCCGGAGCACTTCCAGGTTGAGGAGATGCTGCCGTTTCGTCCCGATGGTGAAGGAGAAAACCATCTCATTCACATCGAAAAGCGGGGGCTGACGACCCACCAGGTGGCCAAACAGCTGGCGCAGTTTGCCCAGGTGCCGGTGCGGGACGTTTCCTGGGCGGGGCTGAAGGATAAGCACGGCGTTACCCGGCAGTGGCTCTGCGTCCGGATCCCGGGCAAAAACACCCCCAACTGGCAGGAGCTCAACAGTGATGAGCTGACCATCCTGGAGTCGGATCGCACCCTGAAAAAGCTCCGCCCCGGTGCCCTGATGGGGAATCGGTTCCGGATCGCTGTCGCAGAGATCGAGGATATGGCGCCGGTCTTGGCGCGGTTGGAGAAGATCCGAACCGGGGTGCCAAATTATTACGGTGAACAGCGCTTTGGCCATAACGGCATGAACGTTGCCCGGGCTGCACAGATGTTTGCTGGGCGCAAAGTCAAAGATCGCAACAAACGCAGTATCTACCTCTCTGCGGCGCGCAGTTTCCTGTTCAACCATGTGGTTTCCGAACGTCTGGCACAGCACGGGATGACCCCGATGGATGGCGATGCGGTGATGCTCTCCGGCAGTAACAGCTTCTTCATCGCTGAGCCGTGGGACGAGGCCACCCTGGCACGGCTTCAGGCGGGAGATGTCGCCTTGTCAGCACCTCTGTTCGGGGACGGGGGCGCTGGCAGCCAGGGCGATGCCGCCGAGTTTGAGCAGCGGATCGTTGCACCTTGGTCGGAACTGTTGGCCGGGCTGAGCTCAGCGCGCCTCTCCCCGGAGCGACGCCGTCTTCTGCTGAAGCCGGAAGGGCTGACCCACCGGGTTGAGGAGGGGGTGTTGTGGCTGGAGTTCATGCTGCCACCGGGGGCCTTTGCCACAAGCATTCTTCGGGAGTTGGTGAACTATCGGGATGCCCAGGCTTACTTCTCGCCGGAGCAGGAGGTCGATAGAGAGCCGGTTGAGATGCCGGAGAGAAGCGAGCAGAGCGGCCATACCCCGGCTGACGACCCTGAACCGAGTCCATCATCTGACATTGCCCTCCGGGAAGCGTCGATCCCTGATGCCTCGCCGGAGCCCGGAGTGAAACCGAGTAGTCGAAAATCGATGAAGATCCTGGTGAGTAATGATGATGGTGTCCATGCGCCCGGGATCAAGGCGCTCAGCGATGCCTTGACGCAGGTTGCCCAGATCACCACGGTTGCGCCGGATCGAAACTGCTCAGGGGCATCGAACTCGCTAACGCTTACCAATCCGCTTCGCACTCAGACTCTGGAGAATGGCTACATCCAGGTTAACGGTACGCCGACGGATTGCGTCCACCTGGCGATCCGTGAGCTGATCGATGAAGAGCCGGATCTGGTGGTATCCGGCGTTAACGCCGGAGCCAATCTGGGGGATGATACCCTCTATTCCGGCACCGTTGCGGCGGCGATGGAGGGGCGCCATCTAGGGCTTCCGGCGATCGCGGTCTCCCTGGTGGGGCGTGAGTTAAAACACTACGATACGGCGGCGCAAATCACCCGTCAGATCGTGGAGCTGCTGATGGCTGAGCCCCTGCCCAAGGAGTACATCCTCAACATCAATGTGCCGGATTGCCCCATGGATGAGATCAAGGGGATCAAAGTCACCCGCCTGGGTAACCGGCACAAGTCAGAGGGGATGGTACGTACTACCGATCCTGCCGGGCGTCGGATTTTCTGGCTTGGGCCTCCGGGGTTGGAACAGGATGCCGGTGAAGGCACCGATTTCCACGCCGTGGCACACGGTTACGTGTCGATTACCCCCCTGAAGGTTGATTTGACGGCCCATCAGCAACTGGACACCCTTAAGCAATGGGTGAAAGGGCTATGACATTGAAGACTCAGGGGTACGGGACTCGCCTGGTTCAGCAACTCAAGCAGGGAGGGATCCAGGATCCGCGTGTGCTTGAAGCGATCGGGAAGATCCCAAGACAGCTGTTCGTCGAGGGGGCTTTGGCCAGTCGTGCTTGGGAGAACACCGCCCTGCCTATCGGGGCGGGACAGACCATCTCTCAGCCTTACATCGTTGCTAGGATGACGGAACTGCTCCTGGAAAAGCTGCCTGATGGACCGGTATTGGAGCTGGGTACCGGTTCCGGCTACCAGGCCGCAGTGCTGGCCAGCCTGGTGCCACAATTGTGTACCGTCGAGCGGATCAAAAGCCTGCAAATCTTGGCACGACGCCGACTCAAGCAGTTGGATCTGCACAATATCGCCTTCAAGTATGGGGATGGCTGGCAAGGCTGGCCCAGTAAAGGTCCGTTCGCAGGCATTATTGTCACCGCTGCCGCCAGCGAGGTGCCGGTGGCGTTGCTTCAACAGTTGATGGAGGGGGGACGCCTGGTGATCCCGGTGGGGGATAAGCAGCAGATCCTCAGGGTGATCGAGAGGCGGGGCGCGGATTTTCCAAGCAGGGATGTGGAAGCGGTGCGCTTCGTTCCCCTGGTGAAAGGGGCCACCGAGTAGAACATAAAGGGACTGGCGTGAACATGGTGCAACTTCTGCAGCGACTGGTACTCTGTCTGGGTTCGATGGCCTTGCTGCCGAGCTGCTCGTTGTCACAGGCGCCCGCCCCGGTGGCGGCCCTGCACACGGGGCCGACCTATCATCAGCGCACCGCGGGCAGCCTGACCGGATCCAACTACACCGTCAAAAAGGGCGATACCCTCTACTCCATCGCCTTTGCCTCCGGCGTAGATTACCGAACCTTGGCCAAATGGAACCGGCTGGATCGCCGTTACACCATTTACCCTGGCCAGCGCCTTCTTCTTCGTGCTCCCGAGTCAACACCCCAGCGGCCCAAATCATCCGCGAAAGTCAGCAGCGTCGCCGCCTCCAGCCGTTCAGAAGCCAAGCCGTCAGCGCAATCCTCTGAGGTCCGTCCACAAAAACAACAAAAAACAACGGTTGATCCCAACTCGCAGCCTCGATATGCTGAATCTGCTTCTTCACAAATTGCTAACAATCAATCCAGTGAAAAAGCATCTCAAATTGCTCTTCCCGCCACCGTCTCTCGCTGGCAGTGGCCGACAACCGGGACTCTTATCCGGGGTTTTTCGTCTGCGGAAGGTGGAAACAAGGGGCTTGATATTGCCGCGGCGGAGGGAACGCCGGTGGTCAGTACGGCTCCGGGGAGAGTGGTTTATGCAGGTAGTGCCTTGCGCGGCTACGGTAAGCTGGTGATCGTCAAACACAGTGACGACTTCCTCAGTGCCTACGCCCACAATAAGCGGATCCTGGTATCAGAAAAACAACAGGTCAGAGCCGGACAGAAGATTGCGGAAGTCGGGAGTACCGACGCGGAGCGCAGTAAGCTCCATTTCGAAATCCGATATCAAGGTAAGTCAGTCGACCCAATGCGTTATTTGCCCCGCAGATAGGGGATGATCGGTGCTGATCATGCAGGGAACACAGTGAGCACCAAATGAAGGTTTGGGATAACTGGGAGATTTGCCAATGAGTCCAAAGAAAAACGTATTTGACGACATGACTGCTGTTGATCTGAACGCCCATCCGGAGGCCATGGGCGCCACAGGCGACCAACCTAAAAGTACCAAGGGTAGAAAAGCCGCCAACGCGAACATTGACCAGCTGGTGCAGGATGACCTGCAGAAGAATCTGGATGCCACGCAACTATATCTCAGCGAAATCGGGTTCTCACCGCTGCTGACTGCGGAGGAGGAGGTCTATTACGCTCGCCGGGCCCAGAAGGATTGTGCCAAATCCCGCAACCGGATGATCGAGTCCAATCTGAGACTGGTGGTGAAGATCGCCCGCCGATACAACAACCGGGGACTGGCCTTGCTCGACCTGATCGAGGAGGGGAACCTGGGATTAATCCGGGCGGTAGAGAAGTTTGACCCGGAGCGGGGCTTTCGCTTCTCAACCTACGCCACTTGGTGGATCCGCCAGACTATAGAGCGGGCGATCATGAATCAAACCCGTACGATTCGCCTGCCTATTCACGTGGTTAAAGAGTTGAATGTGTACCTGCGAACGGCACGTGAACTGGCCCACAGCCTGGACCACGAGCCGACCGCCGAGGAGATCGCCGACAAGCTGGATAAGCCGGTGGAAGATGTCAGCAGGATGCTGAAGCTGAATGAAAAAATCAGCTCTGTCGATACCCCGATTGGTGGCGATAGCGATAAGGCGCTGCTGGACGTTATCGCAGACGAGGACAAAGTGTGTCCCGAAGTCCAGGCACAGGACGATGACATCAAGGATTCGGTAGTGCGCTGGCTGGATGAATTGAACTCTAAACAGCGGGAGGTGCTGGCCCGTCGTTTCGGCCTTCTAGGCTATGAACCTTCGACGCTGGAGGATGTGGGTCGAGAGATTGGCTTGACTCGTGAGCGGGTTCGTCAGATCCAGGTGGAAGCCCTGAGACGTTTGAGGGAGTTGATTGGCTCCCAAGGGCTCTCTGTGGAGTCGCTGTTTAAGGCCTGATACAACAAAATCATGATTGGGAAAGCCGGGGGCAGATCGCCGTCGGTTTTTTTGTGCCTTTTGCGTGCAAAGAAAATAAAACAATCCCCGCTGTCTAAGCGGGGATTGCGGCTGAAAGTTGGCGGGATTCAGTCTTACTTGGCCAGGCGGTTATCGGGGTAGGTCGCCTTGAGTACGGCGCGGGCATTGGCCGCCAGAGCATCCTGCTCCAACTGGCTATAGCTGCGGATCAGGATCTCTAGGGCCCGCTCGGTTGACGGGGTGCCGGGATAGGTTTCGAGAACCTGCTGGGCCCGGTTGGCGGCGGCCACCCAGGCTTCCATCTTCACGTAATAGTCGGCCACGCGCAGAGAAAACTCGGCGAGACGATTTTTCAGCATCACCATACGTTTCTGCGCATCCGGAGCGTAGCGGCTATTGGGGTAGCTTCGAATCAGGGTTTCAAAATCCCGGAAGGCGGCGATGGCGTTGGAGGGATCCCGGTCATCACGATTGATGCCGATCAGTTCATGAAACAGGTAGTTATCTGCCTGCATATTCACCAACCCACGCATGTAGTAGACGTAGTCGATATCTTCATGGGTGGGGTTAAGGCGAATGAAACGGTCGATATTGGCCAGGGCGCTGGCGCTGTCGTCCAACTTGTAATAGGCAAAAATCAGATCCAACTGGACCTGGGTTTTGTGGGGGCCAAACGGGTAGCGGCTATCCAGTGCCTCAAGGATATCGCTGGCACGGGTGAAGTTGCCCATCTCCATGGCAGAACGCGCATCGGTGTAAAGTTTTTCAGGCGATTGATTTTCGTATTGGTAGAGGTTGCCATCCTTGCTGGTACAGCCGGATAGGAACAGTAAGCTACTGACTACCAGTAGTAGCGGACCTGAGTTTTTGCGCATGCGAGTACGTGATCCCTAAACAAGCCGTGCGAGTTGCCGGCAAAAAGCGATAAAATGCAACTTGAGCGATTCTAACAGAACTGAACTTGAATTCGAGCCTTTCCGACCTAAGCCAGAGACTATGACCCAAAACATTGAATTGATAGGAAAAATATCCGAAAGCCAGATCGGCCAACGGTTAGACCAAGCCTTGGCGGAATGTTTTTCCGATTACTCCCGTAGCCGCATCAAAGAGTGGATCCTGGCGGATAACGTGACTCTGGATGGCCGTGTGGCCAACAAGCCGAGGGAGAAAGTGGTCGGTGGCGAGTCGGTCGTTGTCCGGGCGGCGCTGGAGGAGGAGGTGATCTCCCGCCCCCAGGAGATCCCGCTCAACATCGTGTACGAGGATGAGCACATCCTGGTTATCAACAAGCCTGCGGATTTTGTGGTCCATCCCGGGGCCGGTAATCATGATGGCACCGTTCTCAACGCGTTGCTTTATCACTGCCCGGAGATTGTTAGCGTACCCCGAGCGGGGATAGTACATCGTCTCGATAAAGACACCACGGGACTGATGGTGGTGGCGAAAACGGTCCCGGCGCAGACGCATCTGGTGGCCCAACTGCAAGCTCGGGAGATTACCCGTGAGTATGAAGCGATCGCTCTGGGCACAATGACCGCCGGTGGATTGGTGGATGAACCTATCGGGCGTCACCCTCAGCGCCGAACCCACATGGCGGTGACCGAGATCGGTAAGCCTGCAGTGACGCACTATCGGATCCGGGAAAAGTTCCGAGCTCACACCCGCTTACGCCTGCGACTTGAGACCGGCCGAACCCACCAGATCCGAGTTCATATGGCCCACCTCGGACACCCCTTGGTGGGAGATCCCCTCTACAGCGGTCGTCCCCGTCCGGTCAAAGGCTGGAGCGAGGAGTTGCGAAACTTCTTGAAGCAGTTCAAGCGGCAGGCATTGCATGCTGCCATGCTGCGACTGGAGCACCCTATCACCGGTGAGGTGATGCAGTGGCAGGCACCGATCCCGACAGACATGGTGAAGCTGACGGAACTGCTGCGTGAGGACACTCAGGTTCATGGGATGGATTATTGATCGGCTTTCGTCCTGATTGGCCAGCCCCCCTCAACGTGCTGGCGCTCTCTACCAGCCGGTGCGGCGGTCAGTCGCAAGGAGTCTTTGCCGGGCTGAACCTGGGGCTGCATGTTGGCGATTTGACCTCCACCGTCGAGGCAAATCGTCAGCATGTCAAATCCGCCCTTCCCGCCGGAGCAACGATCCAGTGGCTTGATCAGGTCCATGGTACAGAGGTGATCACGGAGCATGCACCGGGCTCCCTGCCGCAGGCCGACGCGAGTGTGGCATCGGGTATCAACCAGTTTTGTGCCGTCATGACTGCCGATTGTTTGCCGGTGCTGTTTTGCGATCGTCACGGCACTAAGGTGGCGGCAGCGCATGCGGGGTGGCGCGGTCTCGTAAATGGTGTCCTGGAGCGGACGCTGGAACAGTTCGGCTCCGAGCCAGGAGCAATCATGGCATGGTTGGGACCGGCTATTGGACCCTCTGCTTTTGAAGTGGGTTCGGAGGTCAGAGCCGCTTTCGTGGCAAAGGATCCGAACGCCGCGAGTGCTTTTGTCCCCCATGGCGAGCGTTATCTGGCTGATCTGTACCAGCTGGCTCGCCTTTGCCTTCGAGCAAGGGGATTGACCGCCATCTATGGCGGAGAGTGGTGCACCTACTCCGACCCTTCCCGTTTTTACTCTTACCGGCGTCAAGGTCGCACCGGACGTCAGGCCAGCCTCATCGGGATCCTGCCCAGCGCTTGAAATTAAGCGGTTCCGCCCCCAATTTTGTTACAGAATCACTGTTCACAAGGGGTACCGCATGCGGCTCGATAAAATGACCAACAAGTTTCAACTGGCGATCTCCGATGCCCAGTCGTTGGCGCTTGGGCGGGATCATCAATACATTGAACCGGCCCACGTCATGTTGGCGCTGCTGGAACAGCGGGACAGCAGCATTCATCCGCTTTTGAAGGCGGCGGGCGTCAGTGCTCATGCCTTAAAGACCCAACTGCAGCAGAGTATCGACCGCCTTCCCACGGTCACCGGAGGGGATGCGGACGTCCAGGTTTCACGGGATCTCATCAAGGTGATGAATCTCTGCGATAAATTGGCACAAAAGCGGGGTGAGCAGTTTATCTCCAGTGAGCTGTTCATCCTTGCCGTACTTGAGGCCAAGGGGGAACTAGGCCAGGTACTGATGCAGCTGGGGGCCGATCCGGCCAAGCTTAATGCGGCCATCGATGCGGTTCGCGGCGGTGCCAAAGTGGACAGTGCGGAGGCCGAGGACCAGCGTCAAGCTCTGGATAAATATACGTTGGATCTCAATGCCAGGGCCGCGGAGGGTAAGCTGGATCCGGTTATCGGCCGGGATGAGGAGATCCGCCGTACTATCCAGGTCCTTCAACGTCGCAGCAAAAACAACCCGGTATTGATCGGTGAGCCCGGGGTCGGGAAAACCGCCATCGTCGAGGGGCTGGCGCAGCGTATTGTCAATGGCGAGGTGCCTGAGGGACTCAAAGACAAGCGGGTGCTGTCACTGGACATGGGCGCGCTTCTGGCCGGTGCAAAGTACCGTGGCGAATTTGAAGAGCGCCTCAAGGCGGTCCTGAACGAACTTGCCCACGAAGAGGGGCGGGTTATCCTCTTTATCGATGAGCTACATACCATGGTGGGCGCCGGTAAGGCCGATGGCGCCATGGATGCCGGTAACATGCTTAAGCCCGCTCTGGCCCGCGGTGAACTGCATTGTGTCGGCGCAACGACACTGGACGAGTACCGTCAATATGTCGAAAAAGACGCTGCCCTTGAGCGGCGCTTCCAGAAAGTGCTGGTGGATGAGCCCACGGTGGAGGATACCATCGCGATTTTGCGGGGGTTGAAGGAGCGTTACGAGATCCACCATAGCGTTGAGATTACCGATCCGGCGATTGTTGCGGCTGCGACACTCTCCCATCGATACGTGTCGGATAGAAAACTGCCAGATAAGGCGATCGATCTGATCGATGAGGCGGCGTCCAGTATCCGGCTGGAGATCGACTCCAAACCTGAGCCATTGGATCGACTGGAGCGCCGTATCATTCAGCTCAAGCTGGAAGAGCAGGCACTGCAAAAAGAGTCCGATGATGCCAGCCGGAAAAGGCTGGAAACGCTGCGTAACCAGATCACCGAGCTTGAGCGTGAATTTGCCGAGCTGGATGAGGTGTGGCGTAGTGAAAAAGCTGCGCTGGCTGGCACCCAACACATCAAGGAGGCGCTCGAGCAGGCGCGTCAGGAGCTGGAGGTGGCCCGCCGCGCCAGCGATCTAAACCGGATGTCAGAGCTGCAATATGGCCGCATCCCCGAGCTGGAAAAGCAGTTAGCCCTGGCTGCTGAGGCGGAGGTGCAGGAGATGCATCTGCTGAAAAACAAGGTGACGGATGCGGAAATCGCCGAGGTGCTGGCGAAAGCCACCGGGATCCCTGTGGCTAAGATGCTCGAGGGAGAGCGCGACAAGCTGCTAAAGATGGAATCACACTTGCATCAACGGGTTGTTGGCCAGGATGAAGCGGTGGATGCGGTGGCCAATGCCATCAGGCGCAGTCGTGCTGGTCTGGGCGATCCGGGGAGGCCGATTGGGTCATTCCTGTTCCTTGGCCCGACCGGGGTTGGGAAAACCGAACTCTGTAAAGCGTTGGCCCATTTCATGTTTGATACCACCGAAGCGATGGTGCGTATCGACATGTCCGAGTTTATGGAGAAGCACTCGGTAGCGCGATTGGTCGGTGCGCCTCCGGGTTACGTGGGTTATGAAGAGGGCGGTTATCTGACCGAGGCAGTAAGGCGCAAGCCCTACTCGGTGATTTTGCTCGATGAGGTGGAGAAGGCACATCCAGATGTTTTCAACATTCTTCTGCAGGTGCTGGATGATGGTCGTTTAACCGATGGCCAGGGACGCACGGTGGATTTCCGCAACACGGTAATCATCATGACATCCAACCTGGGTTCGGATCAGATCCAGCAGCATTTCGGTGAGCTCGACTATAACGAGCTGAAGGATTTGATGCAGGGCGTGTTGAACCAGGCGTTTAGGCCGGAGTTTTTGAACCGTGTGGATGATGTCGTGGTGTTCCATCCGCTGGAGCAGGCACAAATCGCCGCTATTGCGCGTATCCAGCTCGATCGGTTGGAAAAACGGCTGGCAGATAAGGGGTACCAACTGGATATCGATCAAACGACTTTGGAGTTCCTGGCCTCGGCCGGCTTCGATCCTGTGTTCGGCGCGCGTCCTCTGAAGCGAGCTATCCAGAACAAGCTGGAAAACCCTCTGGCGCAGCAGATCCTTTCTGGCGCTCTGCTACCGGAGAAACCAATCCGGATAGAGAACACAACCGATGGACTTCAGTTCATCCAAAGCTAGTTAACCGCTGGTACGTTAAAAAAAGCGCAGAAATTCTGCGCTTTTTTGCTTTTCGATGCGTACCAACAGGAGTCGCGCGGGTAAGCGCGAAGTTGGTCTACTTGGCGTATAGCTGCTAAGTAAAAAGGGTAGGCACTTAACCATGCACGATGCAGGGAGGAAAATATGTGCCCAGGAAAACTGTTGAAGAGGATGTCAGGGATCGTGATGCTTGGAGGCTTGCTGCTGGCCCCCGGTCTCACATTCGCGAACCATTACGGTGGAACCAATTACTACCAACTGGTTCAGCAAGCGAAAAGTGCAAAGCGAGTCGAGGTAATTGCGCAGGCAGAGTCAAGGCAGGCACTTGTTGAGGTGCTAGCATCGGCGGACAGCGGTGACATCAACAAACTGTTGGAAAGCAGCCCCACGGCTGCGGGTGGAGAAGCCGCAAGAGTAGAGGAGAAGCAGGTTGTCGAAAAGTGTTACTACAGCGTCCAAGCTGTGGCCTGTAAAACCAAAACCGTTTATCAGCTTGTCAAGTAACGTAGGTATGTATGCCGGGGTACCTTGCCCCGGCTTTTTCTTTGTCCAATAGCTACCTCGCGACCGCTTTCCGTCTATAGTTTCCTGACGCCCCCGCTAACCTATCGTTGCGGAGGCGCCAATTGACGGCGCTAATTTGCTCGGTTCGGCTATTTTTTGTTCGTTCAGTTCTTGGCGTGACAAAAGCGCTTGCGGAAGCCAAACTCCGCCCTATAATGCGCTCCCTGTCGACGGGGCACAGCGAGCCACTCAGTGAGAGGCTAAGCGGCGTCACCAAAGGGGTTTCGGCCCGACTGGTTAAAACCTCGACGGTTGAAAAGAAAGTTGAAAAACGGCCTTGACGACCACGGTGGATTCACTAGAATACGCCACCTGCCTTGAGCAAAGCGGC